>JAFVSW010000089.1 GCA_017503545.1 Lentisphaeria bacterium
CCGCAGTTTTTGGGGTGGTCAATAATCTTGACCCATGGCTTCCGGTGCGGATATTCTTCCAGAACCTGTTTGAGGATCTCTATACTTCTGTCCGGCGTACAGTCATTCACAAAAATGAATTCGATCCCTTCCTGCATGGTCTGTTCAAAGAGAGTGCGCACGCATTGCTCAATATAAAGTTCGACTTTATAAACAGCGATACATACAGAAATTTTTACTGGTTCAGACATCTTTTTCTCCTTATGGCCGATCCATCAGGTTCAGCGCCTTCACGGTCACACGAAAGATCTTGCGGACTGCGCGGAATGGAAATGTCAGGATCTTCCGGAATAATGTGCCGGTTTTTGTCGGATTGAGCTTATATTTCCGGAGCAGGTCTTCCGGAGGCAGTTCTGCCGCATCCTGATAAAATGTTTCCCGTCCGGAAGGCTTCGACACGGGGCGGTACAGTTGGTGATTCTCCCGGCGTGCCTCGGAAAATGCCCGCTTCTCCAGAAACAGACGGTCTTTGACCCGATCCAGAAGTGCCTGACCTTTTGCAGAATTGACAAGAACAACGGACACGCCTTTTGATGTGTCATGCCGGAAATGCCGGTATCGCCCGAGTCCCCAGAAATCCCCGATCGTCAAATCCGCCACCCGCCGCCCCGTGGCATAAGGGCAGGCATAACAGTTTTTCCGCAAAGTCAGACCCGCCAAAAATGTTTTTGTATAGATTCGATCAATGGATGTTTCATTGATTTCACCGGAAGGACTTTGCGCCTTGATTGCATATACGCCCCAGCCGGTAACATCCCGGAATGTAATGTTATGAAGTTTCCCATGATCCGGTGCGGTCCGGGAAAGGATCTGTTGGAAGAATCCCGGGCTGGGAGTGCCATGGCAGAGCAGGTCACAGGTCGTCAGGTTTTCGTAATCTTTTCCCAGAAAACGATAAAGGGCATCTACCTGACAGGGTGTGGAAAGAAACAGGACCTGCCGCCCTGCATCCAGATGTTTTTTTGTTTCCCGGTAAATCATCCCCGCCCGGCTCTGCACATACTTTGATCCGCGGCAGGAGGCAACTCCTTCCGGTGTTTCAAACAAGTCATGGATCAGGATCTGTTCCCCATTGAAAACGGTTCCGTTTACAATGCCTCCCCGATCCAGAATGTCCTGCGCAAACACAGAATAAAGCCCGCCGGAGGAACTGCTTGTCCGGATCTTATCATCCAGTGCCCATGCCGCATATACGGAGTTGCTCTTTCCGTTATAGCGTGCAGAAGAATTTGCCGGGCAGACTTTTTTGCACAACCCGCAATTTACGCACATCGCCGGATCGATTTCCGGCATGAAAAATCCTTCCGCATCCATCTTGAAAGAGATGCAGTTTTTCGGGCAGATATTGGCACATGCTTCGCAACCGCAACATTGATCCCGGGGCGTGATTTCCATCATTCCACATTCCCTCCTTCTGCTTTTTCTTTGGCTGCAAGCAGGGCGTTTTCCAGAAAAGCCAGAGACTCTTTGCGCCGCTGTTCCAGAAATTCAGCAGATTTTGTATGATCCGTAACCAGATCATCTTTCGTGATCCGGGAAAGATCGCACCGGTCCAGATAGATTCCCCGTGATCCGAGATCAACGGAATTCAACAAGTCCAGTACCCGGTTATCCAGCGTTTTTTTGTTCGGATTCAGGACCGCATAGAAATCTTTCCGGAAATTCACGGCGAAGGCAGCACCGTGAAAACTGGTCGTCAAAACAAACGCTGCTTTTGAATACAACTCCAGAAATTCTTCCGGCCCGATGTCATTGGCGATCTGCCATTGATGATCCGTTGCAAATTGCTGATACTGCTTGTTTTTCGAAAACAGAATGACCGGGCATTGCAGCAGCCCGGCAATGTGTTCCATCAAATCGCAAAATGCCGGACCCGGGTCAAAAACATAATCCAGGCAATAGCAGAAGATAAACTTTTCCGGCAGCGAACTTGTTTGTGTGATCTCCTGTCTCCATTCATCCGGAGAGAAAAGTAACGTGGGGTCAAGAACATGCTGCGCCTCTTTGCCGGTCAATTTCCGGGTCAGGGCGATCCCGGAGTGTTCCCGTACCGAGATCGCATCGTACCGTTTCAGAAGACGCGCGTAGTCATCTTTGAATCCATCCAGCATTTCCGTTGCACCATAACTGGCAGAATAAGCAATTTTCGGCGCATGATCCGGTGCAAAATTCAGCAGAAAGGAATAGTCATGATGACAATAACGGGGATTCCAGGTCTGATCACTTCCGGTCAGATAGATGTCAAAAAACGGCGGATTCTTCAAAATTGTTTTGCGGTCACAGGGGCCGGTCAGCTCCATCCGTTTCATGAACTGATCAAACTTTTTCAGGCGCACCGCCTCCTTGCGGCGGTTCAAACGCTGACGACGCCGGAAAAGGACTTTCCCGAAACCAAGCCCCAGCAAAATATTGCGGATCAAACGGCGGAGAGTGAATTTTCCCTGCTTGTTGTTTTCCCCTCCCAAACATTGGTAGGTGTGGTATTCTGTGGGATAAAGGTAGTCAATGATTTGTGGCGCGAAACCCAACCTTTTTATAACTTTCCAGGTCGCAAAAGTCTGAAGGATCGAACCGTAATTCAAAATCCGGTGGATCGTGATAATGCCAACTGTTTTGTCTCCGTTACTCATGATTGCCCCCCCCCGTTTGAGACAGAACGAAAGAATGTTTCTCCGTTCCGTCTGATCCAGTGCAATGCAGAACGAGAGA
>JAFVSW010000090.1 GCA_017503545.1 Lentisphaeria bacterium
GGTTATATAGTGTAAATAATTATGTTACATCCACAAATTACTATAAAAACAAAGAGTTCAATCATACTTGACTGAACTCTTGAGAAATTGTAAATGGTGGAGGTAAGTTAAATTCCTCGGAAACAATCTCTTACGCTCAAGTCGGTTGCACTGATTGTAAAGGAACTCGAACCTTCGACTTCTTCGGAAAACATCTCTGAACGCATAAAAATCCAAACAGAGAACGACTTTCACCTCAAACGAAATGTCTGTAAATTCCGCAAAAATAAAAGACGCCCCGGAAAACAGTCGCGTTGCCGGCATTTATTTTAATCCGGCTTTTCTCATGCTTGACTTCCGTAAATTTTTTATTATTTACACGCAATATCAGGAACTCTATTCGTATATGTCATATCAATATGGTATGGAAAATATGTTTTCCGTTCATGAAGCCAAATAAACGGAAACCATGTAAAACAAAAGGAAAGAGTATTGTGAAAATGACACTTGCTGATTGGCCGGTACTGATTGTATCCGGAGAATTTTCTGCAGACAGTAATGAGGGACACCGCTTGCGTGAGCTGCTGAATGAATTAAAGAAGACTTCCGGTTGCAGCGTTATTTCTGCTGCAAGCTATGAAGATGCCGGAGAAATATTCTCCAGCCGGGCAGACATCGGTTGCGTGGTGATCGACTGGGATCTTGAGTTTGAACAGCACAGCGAAAAAATGACTCCGGAAACTCTGCTGAAACATATCCGGCACCGGAACTCGAAAATTCCGGTAATACTGTTGACCGATCACCTTGAAACCGAAAATCTTCCGCAATGCGTACTCAACAGGATCAACGATTGTCTGTGGAAAACTGCCGATACTGTTGAATTTATTGCCGGGCGTATTGCCAACTGGGTCAAGAGTTATTCAGAAAATGTTCTGCCGGAGTTTTTCGGAAAACTTGTGGAGTATTCTGAACGCTATAAATATGCGTGGCACACTCCCGGTCATCTGGGCGGACAGGGCTTTCTCCGCGCTCCTGCCGGAGTGGCAATGTTCAAGTTTTTCGGCGAAAATACTTTCCGCAGTGATCTTTCTATTTCGGTTCCGGAACTGGGTTCGCTGCTGGATCATGAAGGTGCCGCCGGTGATGCTGAACGCAACTCTGCCAGAGTCTTCGGCGCAGATCAAACTTATTATGTTTTGAATGGCACCAGCACGGTAAATCAAATCATCTGGCGCAGTCAGGTACTGCCCGGAGATATTGCCCTGGTAGACCGCAACTGCCATAAATCGCTCAATTACGCCATGGTCATAACCGGGGCAACTCCGGTTTATATGATTCCCCGCCGCAATGCCAGAGGAATCATCGGACCGGTCAGGTTATCGGAATTTTCAGCCGGTTCCATAAAAAAACGGATCGCGGCACATCCTTTGATCGCGGATAAAAATCAACATATAAAAATGAGCGCGCTTACCAATTCCACCTACGATGGCGTATGTTACAATACCGGAGCGATTTTTACAGAAAGCTGCCGGAATGAAATGATAAAAAATTTCCACTTTGACGAAGCATGGTATGCTTATGCAAATTTTCACCCGGTTTATACCGGGCATTACGGCATGGCGGCAAAAGATTGCAGACACCCGGTATTCTGTTCGCAGTCCACGCACAAACTGCTGACTGCATTTTCACAGGCTTCGATGCTGCACATCCGCAATGGTTCAGAACGGCAAATCGATCCGGTATTGTTCAATGAATCATATATGATGCATGGCTCCACATCGCCGCAGTACAGCATGATCGCTTCGCTGGATGTGGCAACCAAGATGATGGAGGACAATGGTATAACGATTCTCGGCGACATTATTCGGGAAGCTGTCCAGCTGCGCCGGAAAATGGCTGATCTGGAACGCAATCTGCACCGGAACGGGGATTGGTTTTTCAGCATGTGGCAGCCGCCGACTGTAAAATACAAAGGAAACAGTGTGGAGTTTGCCGATTGTCCGAACGCTTATCTGGCAGAAAATCAAGCCCCGTGGGTACTCAATAATCAGGATAACTGGCACGGATTTGAGGATATTGAAGAAAATTATGTGATGCTTGACCCTATCAAGCTCACGATCCTCACGCCGGGTATTGATAATTCCGGCAATATGCTTGACCATGGCGGTATTCCGGCATCGATCGTCAGCAATTTCCTGATCAAACACAATATTGTCTGCGAAAAAACTGATTATTACTCATTTTTACTGTTGAACTCGCTCGGAACCAACCGCGCCAAACAGGGTTCATTGCTGGCGGCACTGTTTGAATTCAAAAAACTTTACGATTCCGACACTCCGCTGGAATCAGTATTTCCGGAACTGGTCAGAAGTTATCCGGAACGCTATGGCAGCGAAACTCTCAAATCCCATTGCGAAGCCATGCACAATTATTTTCGCGAACATAAGTTGATAGAGTTAATGCACCGTGCTTTTGAGGTTATACCCACCCCCGCTATGCTGCCGGTTGAAGCGGCGGCACATGTGGTACGCGGCAATGTGGAAATGGTTGATGTATCAGCAATCAACAACCGGACTGTTGCAGTGATGCTGGTGCCGTATCCGCCGGGTATTCCGGTAATGATGGGTGGCGAAACCGTTTCCGGCGAAGCCAATGCCATTGCTGAATATCTGCTTGCCCGGGAAAAATTTGAAAATATGTTCCCCGGCTATGAAGGCGATATTCACGGTATCACCCGTGAACGGCGCGGTGAACAGACAATCTTCCGCACTTTATGTATCAAAAAGTAAGTTCAGGAGATAAAAGTATGAAAAAAAGTTATATGAGCGTTATGACCATGTCGCTGTTGACAGTTGCAGCGGTATTATCTTTACGCAATCTGCCGTCGGAAGCTGAATACGGTTACAGCGTGATTTTTTATATTACCATGGCGGCAATCTGCTTCTTTGTACCGTCAGCACTGGTTTCGGCAGAACTTGCTTCCAGTTGGCCGCAGGATGGCGGGGTCTATCTTTGGGTCAAAGAGGCTTTCGGGCCCAAATGGGGCTTTGTGGCGGTTTTTATGCAATGGGTGGAAAATCTGCCGTGGTTTCCGGCGGTTCTGACCTTTGTAGCGTCATCTATAGCTTATGTGGTCAATCCGGCGTGGGCGCAGAACCGCTGGTTTGTGCTGATCACGATCTGGATCATGTTGTGGCTTGCTACATTCCTCAACTTCCGGGGCATGCGGCTTTCGGCATGGTTGAGCAGTTCGGGGGCATTGGCAGGAACTCTGATCCCCGGAGCAGCAATAATTCTGATGGCTGTCGGCTATATCGTTGCGGGTAAAACGCCTCAAATTGCGTTCAGTGCCGAAGCATTGATCCCTGAACTCGGCAACTGGAATCAGCTCATGCTGCTGTCAGGAATGATGGTGGCGCTGGCGGGGATGGAAATGTCGGCAATACATGTTACAGAAATGAAAAATCCGGTACGGGATTTCCCGAAAGCTATTTTTACGGCATGTTTTCTGGTGATTCTGTTGAGCGTACTTGGCTCACTGGCGATTGCATTGGTGATTCCCCCCAACGAAATAAGTCTTGCCGCCGGAGCGGATCAGGCATTTGCGGCGATGTTCAAGATATTCCACATTCCGTGGATGACTCCGATCATGTGTTTTCTGCTTTCTTATGGGGCTTTGACTATGGTGGTAACCTGGGTTTTAGGGCCGTCAAAAGGGGTTTTGGAAGTTGCAAAAGAGGGATATTTGCCCCAATTCTGGCAGCGCCGCAATGCAGCGGGAATGCCGACCACGATCCTGATAATTCAGGCTGTGATCTCTTCATTGCTGGCACTGGTGGTACTTTTTATGCCGACGATCAGCGGTGCGTTCTGGCTGATGTCTGCTCTTACGGCGCAACTGTATATGGTAATGTATCTGCTGATGTTCGCAGCGGCGATCAAACTGCGTTACAGCAAGCCGGATATTCCCCGTCCATATAAGGTGCCGGGCGGAAAAATCGGTATGTGGCTGGTTTCGGGGATCGCGTTCCTTACTTCGCTTTTTGCGATCATTACCGGATTTATTCCGACCCCGGGTGTCCGGGAAAAAGGCACTGCGTATGTATTGGGTTATATAGCATTTCTGCTGATCGGTACAGTAGTATTCATAATAATTCCGCTGTGGCTCTACAAGCACAGCCAAAAGCACCGGCAGGATTCTGCAAAACAGAATTGACCCGGCAATATAATCAAGATCCGTTTTCCGGCAGAGGTTGAGCGAAAGCCTTTGCCGGAAAAACGGATGGTGTTTGGAAACATCTCCGAAAGCATAAAAGTCAAAACAGAGAACAGTTTCTACCTCAAAGTAATTGTCTGTAAATTCCGATAGAATAAAAACCGCCCCGAAAAATAGTCGCACCGCAGACATTTATTTATCAGCTTTGTAAAGGTTTAAATCTCAAGAAGAATAAGGGAAATGACTATTAAAATAAGATATTCAATCTTATTTTTCAACTTTTTCCCTCCTTTTCTGCCACAGTTTTTGAATTCCCCGAAACAGCAGATAGAGCAAGCCAATGGGGATCATGGTAAACCAGATATACGCCCAGCCGAAAAGGTACGCACAAGCGACAGAAAATCCATTCTCGGGATACCGCCCGAACTGCGTTTCAAGGAACATTTCCAGTGCCACGACCCCCCAGCAGAGAAGGAAAAATATTCCCCAAGGTACAAGGGAATAATGTCCGCTTTTGCGATGTCGGAAAAATTGCGGATAGTAGTAATGCAACAGACATATCCCAATAGGAAAATCAATAAAGAATATGGTTCCCGCAATATCTCCCAAAAAATTCCGGAGCGAAAGTGTACTTGCCCGATCAAACACAAGAACAAGCACGATCGGTACCGTCAATAATAGAGCAATTCGGAAAAAATGAATCTTTTGTGTCTGATTTTCGTATTGTGGAAATTCAATTTCTTTATCACGGTATTTTTCTTCAAGTTTGCGCAAAGTATTTTCAAAAGCCTGACGGATTTGGGGAATTTCATTTTCGGCATCCGAACGGCAGATGGCAAGGAACACGAACAAAAATACGCTCAGTCCCAAGGGAATAACAGCCTGCCACGTTCCGACACATAAAAACAAAATCCCCATCATCACCGCAGAACAAAGATAAATCCAGCAAAAC
>JAFVSW010000091.1 GCA_017503545.1 Lentisphaeria bacterium
CAGAGGAATGGTTATTGCTGACAAAAAATACGATAAAAATTTCAAAAAAAATTAAAAAAACATTTGACTTTTAGCAAACCATCTCCGGGGCTTGTCTATCGGCAAATCCAAGTTTGTCTGGACGTTAAGGTTTATACTTATCTTACGTATAAAACAGGTCGATTCTACATTCTGTATTTGTTTATCAGGTGTTTTTGTGCATAATTGTGGCACAAACCGTCAAAGAACCGTTTTTTTAGCAAAAAAAACTACTGATACTTTTTTTATAATCAATTGTCACCCGCTCAAATATGGTAAAAATACTGTGAAAAAATCAATTTTTTAAGATTTTGTTCTTGACATGAAGTTAGACCAAAGTTATCTTATATCCTTAAGATGTAAAAGTGCGTTTTTTATATTGAAAATAAAAAACTTTCAACAGGTTAAACTATGCCGTATCCGTCAAAACAGAATAAATTGTACACTGCACTTCTGCAGGAAATAGAAGCGCGATATCTGCCGGGCTCCAAACTCCCGCCGGAGCGTATTCTTGCAGAACAATACGGTGTGGCAAGAATGACACTGCGGAAAACATTGGATCAGCTTGTATTTGAAAAGCGTATCCAGAAAAAAACACGGGGTATTTTCGTTACCGATCCGGATACCGGAATGATCCCCAATGAAGAAAAAGGCAAAGCGGCAGTACATGTTCTGGTCCCCTGCGCCCAAATTTATTCCTCTGCCGGAAAACGTTCTTATTGGCTTTTCCGGGAAATGCTCCGCGGTGCAACCTATGCAACCAACCGGTATGGGGTCAATGTAGATACCGTACCGGTCTCTGACAGCAATAACAAAAAAGATCTGAAATGGAATGAACTTTCCCGTTTACGGAAAAATGATATTGTTCTGATTGCAGGAGACTGGTATCGCCATCTGTTTTCCACGCTGATGAAACAGGGATGCAAAATCGGATTGATCATCAATGGATTGGAAACCGTGCCGAAAATTTTGCGGTCCTCTCCATCCTGCCGGATCATCAACCGGATTGTTCTTGCCAATTACCTGCCGGAAGTGTTGGAACATTTATCCGCCGGAAAAGGCAAACGGATCCTGTTGTTTCTGGTCAAAAACAATTCTCTTTTATCCTGTTTTCTGAAACAGAATAAAAAGAAACAAGCACTGGACGAAGCAAAACAAGCTGCGCTGCCCGCGGAGTTGGAAATCTATACGGCAGAAAAAAATGTTTCCTTTGAACAGCAATGCACAATAATCCGGAAACTGTACCGGATGAATCCTTTTGATGCACTGATTTTTGACGGGATCCCCGCAAAAGGCACTGCCGCCTCTCTGCATCAGAAATGCGCCCTGCCCGATACAATGCCGGTCTATGTGCAAAACGGAGAATTGCTCAATGGGACAAAATCTCAGTTGGAACATGTATTTTATACCCGCACTCCTTTTCTGGAATATGCGGAAAAATTGACGGAACACTTTCTTTCCGGGGAAAAAATACTCCCGGATAATATATCGGACTTTAAACACACTGTCATGGATGTACAAACAGCCTGGCATGATATCCGGCGAACAGAAGAAGATGTATAAATAAAACAAAAAAATTCAGGAGAAAACAAAAATGAAACAAAACAAATCTTTCACTCTCATCGAATTGTTGGTTGTTATTGCCATCATTGCAATCCTCGCCGCAATGCTTTTACCGGCATTGGGCAAAGTCAAAGCAAGCGGACACAGCACAAAATGTCTTTCCAATGTCAAACAGTTGGGACAGGTTTGCAATCTTTACAGCGAAACTTATAACGAATATTATCCCCAGCGTTTTTGTTCAGAAGGCGGTGCTTACTACTGGCAAATTTTATCAAAAACATTTAAGTTACAGTTTGGAACCCAATACAGAAATGGTGTGTTCCGTTGTCCGGAATATCCCTATGAAGGCTATAAGAATGGTTTATTTGGAATCTCCTATGGAGCCAATATCTTCGGTTTGGTCGGTTCAGAATCACCTACGGAAGCAGATGGAAAAGCAAAAAGCAGAAAGAAAACCATATTTAAATCTCCGTCAAAGACCTCTTTGCTGGCAGATAACTATAATCATTGGCGTGTCGATTTCAAAGGACTGGCTCCTGCGGATCCCGCAACTTATACAAAATCAACCATTGCGTTCCGCCATAATAAAAAAGCCGCATTTGTTTTCATGGATGGTCATACCGAATTACGTCTGGCAAAAAATGTCCCCTGCGTTCAGGGATATCCTGATATGACAACAACAACAAAATACAGCACCCTTGCCAACACCTACTTCTGGCACGCACTATCAGCTAAAACCGTAAGCTGGAACAATTTCTAAAAAAAATTTCAAGAAAGGATAATATAATGAAAGTAAAATCGTTATTACTTGCCGGAGCTGTTTTGTGTTCGCTTACGGCATCCGCAAAAGAATTGACTCTTGTCAAAGACGGAAAGCCGATGGCGGAAATCATCATGCCATCCAAAGCGGTAAAATCCGTTCAGCTCGGAGCGTTGGAATTGAATCATCATATCAAAATGATCACGGGTACAGATTTGCCGGTCAAAACGGTCAAAGGTACACCGGGTAAAGTGCAGATTATTCTCGGCAGCGAAAAACCATTGAAATATGAAAAAGAATTCACCGCCGTCAAATTCCAGGGTGATCAAATCCGGATTTTCGGTTATGACTCCATCGAGCAGGGCAAAGTTAATTATAAAAATCATTATTCATACCCCAATTTTTCCAAATCCAACGGAACTCTTTTTGCCGTTTATGATTTTTTGGAAAAATATTGCGGTGTCCGCTGGTACGGTTTGACCGATGATGCAACCGCATTCATCCCCCGGAAAACCCTGTCCGTCACCGTCAAAGATCACGAACACACGCCGAAAGTCGATGCCTTCCGCGGCATTTACAATTCCGGCGGGCGGAATCTGATGTTATCCGTACTGAAATACACTCCGCGGGATGAAAAACTGATGCGTTTCCGCTGGCGTTGTGCCAGTTTCTTCGGGCAGACCAATCACAATGTCTACCGCATCTATTTCACCTACTGGGATAAAGCCAAAAAGCCTGCTTATGCAAAACTCTTCAAGGAAAAACGCCACGAATATTTTGCAAAAGGTTATAAAGGTAAAATGACACCCCTTGATGGCTTCCTCCGCAGAGAATATCCCAACGATCCCGACTGTCCTTCCAGCGTTTGCTTCTCTTCTCAAGGCGTAATTGATTTCTTTACCAATCAGGCATTGGAACAGTGGGACGGCAAGCCCATGGTCGGTCTTCCCTCCAACGGCGCTTATCAGAAACGGACTCCCGGAAAACCCTTCTTCTCTTCCGTTCAGCATCAGGATACACAAGGTCCGTGTCATTGCGACGCCTGTTCTGCAAAACGTGCCAAACTGGGTGAAAATAATCTGATGTGGCAATGGATCGCCGATATTGCCAACGCAACCGCAAAACAGAATCCGGAAATCGGTATTTCCACACTGGCATATCAGCGGTCACTGGCGTATCCTGATAAAGTGAAACTGCCGGAAAACCTCTGTGTGCAGATGTGTCTGGGCATCCACGCCTGGTGGAATCCGGAATTTTACAAAATCCAGCATGATGACATCTATAAAAAATGGATGACCAATAAAGGCAAACGGGTCATGACCTGCTGGCTTTATCTCTTTGGCCCCAGTTGGGATTCCAAAACCCGTTTCAAACACAAATTCTTCCCCGGCATCTACCCCGAAAATACCGGTAAGATCATCAAAGAAATGGTCAATGACGGTATGCGCGGCTACTTTATCGAATGTGAATGGGCAAGAAATATGTTGGAAGTCTACATGGCAACCAAGATGTTCTATGATCCGGATCTGGATGTTCGCGCCGTATTGGATGAACATTTCCGTCTGTTCTACGGCAAAGCCGGTGACGATATGAAAGCGTTTTTCACCGAATTGGAAAGCATTTACTGGAACTGGAAAAACTATCCCGCTTCCATGTTCGGCAAAAATTCCATCGCAAAACGCCTCCGTTCTCACTCCCTCGGATCCGGTATGCTCAATGCGGAAAACAACTGGAGCGTGGGAACCGATGAACGTATGGCACGCCTCTCCAAGCTCCTGGCATCCGCCGAAGCAAAAGCCGATTCTCCGCTGATAAAAAAACGTATCTCCTGGATCCGTAAAGGATTCTGGGATCAGGCAGTGGAAGGCCACAAAGATCAGAAACGCCGTGCTAAAATCTTGAAAATGCCGGAAAAGGCCGCAACGATCCTCCGGGTCGCTGACGCTAACGGCGACTTGGATAAAGTCGATTGGTCCAAAGGTGTCGCAATGGAAGATTGCCATACATTGGAAATCGGCGAAGTTGTCCCCGGTGCATTCCAGCTGAAACTGCAGGCGGACAGCAAATATCTGTATATGGAGTTCATTGACAACAAAAAGCAGACCGACCGTATGTGGAAAAACTTCTTTGAAGTCTTCTTCTCAGAAAAAGGTACGGCTCCTATCACGCAGATTGCATTGGATCCGCAAACAAAAATCCCGCTCCGCTATGTAACGGAACTCATCAACGATGTCACATTCCTCAAAAGCGGTAATTTTGAACTGAAGTTCCGTCAGTTGGCAAACGATAAAAAATGGCATTGGCAGATGGCTGTCCCCCTGGAACAGATCGGCAAAAACGGCTTCCGGCAGTTCCGTATGAATTACCGCCGTTTTACTCCGGAACAGAAACTGGTCTGGAACAAATTCTTTGCCTCCGCAGCCGAATGTATCAACAATATGGGCTATATCAGCATCAAGGACGATGGGGCAAAAGCGGGAACAAATGATTTGACCTTTCAGGAAGGCAACATCCGTAACGAAATCGGCAACTGGCATCTGAATCACGGGGTAATCAACTTTACCGGCAAAGAAAAAGATCCCAAAACTGCCGATGTGGAAATGGAAGCCAATGACCTGCTGGTCAACACAAAACAATTCCCCGCAATCGCCGGTGAAACCATCAGGATTTCTTTCCGGGCGGACGGCAAATCTCTGCCCAATGCAGGGATTCAGATTTTCCGCGGCAACAAACAGATCCCCGGAACCAAGATCGCCAAAAAGATTGCAAAAGGCAATGGCGTTTACGAAGCCTCCATCAAAACTCCGGCAAAATGCACCTCATACCGTATTGTTTTTGCAACCGGCAAAAACGGTGCAAAATTCCGTCTCAGCAACGTAACGGTAAAATAAGGATCCCGCAACATGAAAATGAAATCCATATTCGTCTTGACATTCCTCACAACGCTTGCTGCCGCCCTCTGCGCTGCCCCCCTGCCCGAAACCGATTGGGAATTGAAAAACGGCAAAATCATGAACTGGAGCGGCAAAGTCACACGCACCGCAAACAATGCCATGGAATTTTCCGGAACCACTTATACAAAACGCAAATATATTAAGGGCAACAGTAAGACACTGAATATCAATCTTGCATTTCAGGGGAAAACTGCAACTGTTGCCATGTATATCTACGATAAAAAAGGTGCCTGGCTGGGTACGGTAAACTCGACCCGTATCCCCAATGCAAGCAAGACTAAAAATTTTGATATCGTATTTAAGATTCCGGAAAAAAATCAGAAAAACAAAGATGTCTTTTCTTTCCGTGTTGTCTTTTCTGCGCCGAAAAAATGCACCATTTCCAAATTTTCCATGTCTTTGGATGAATAAATTACGGATCACACCATGATACAGAATCAATATGATGTTACCGTCTGCGGTGCCGGTGTCGCCGGTGTCGCTGCCGCACTCGCCGCCGCACGCAGAGGCATGAAAACACTGCTGATCGAAAAAACAACACAGCCCGGCGGTCTCGCCACAGGCGGACTGGTACTGGTCTACCTTGCGTTATGTGACGGCAAAGGCAATCAGATGATCTCCGGAATTTCCGAAGAATTGCTGAAAGTCTCCAATCAATACGGCCCGCTGGATCCCAATCCCCATTGGCAGGCAGGGAACGGCAGATATATCACCCGTTTTTCTCCGGCTTCCTTTGTGCTGGCAATGGATGAATTATTGGAAAACGCCGGTGTGGAAATCTGGTTGGATACCGTACTTGTCAAAGCGGAAAAACAGAACGACCGTCTCACATCCATCACAGTATCAAACAAAAGCGGACTGGTGGATATTGACTCAAAATTATTCATTGATGCTACGGGAGATGCGGATATTCTTTATCTTTCCGGTCATACCTGCAATTATTCCGAAAATTCCATGGTCCTCTGGACAGTGGAATATAATGAAAATGCTCCGAAAGGGGGCAATGATCTGAACGCCCATCTCCATACCGCCATCCATGCCGATCCTTTGGAAAACGTATACACACGTGAACCGTTGTCCGGAAAAATGGTTACAGACTTTATTCTGGAAAGCAGACGCCGTTACCGCAATCTGTTAAAAAAAGAATATGCAGAACAAACAGCAACACGTAAAACACATTTCCCGGTCACACTCCAAACCGTACCGCCGATCCGCAAAGGACGGTGCATCAATGGTTTATTTACCATGACGGCTGAATCTCTCTTCCAAACCGTGGAAGATCCCATCGGTGTCATCGGCGATTGGCGTACAGAAAAAAAACAATGGCAAATCCCATATCGCGCCCTGCTCCCGGCGGACACGACCGGTGTGTTGGCAGCAGGACGGTGCATTTCTGCCATCGGTGATGCCTGGGAAGCCACCCGGGTGATCCCGGTTGCGGCATTGACAGGTGAAGTGGCAGGGACGGCGGCGGCATTATCGTTGCGTCACAACTGTCTGCCTCATGAATTGCCTTATGAAATTTTGCGGGAAGAATTGTTGAATGTCAACGGCTTCAAACTGGAATTTGATTGATTGCGGCATCACGTTTCTGAAAAGTTTTATCGGATACGCGCTCACGTACCGGATAGAGTTTCCGCAATGACAAGCCATTATCGCTTCCGGCTCCCGTGGCAGGATTAAAAAATTTCAGTTGAACGGTTGATCATCCGGAACGGTTTGAAAGATAATCGTTATTCATAGCATGTGATTATGAATAGCGATTATTTTTTTATGAAAACTGATGAACCGGTGTAAAACATAAAGTGAAACATTTGTTTTTACTTGTATTTTTCGATTTTTATGCTAATTTTTCACAAAAAACAAATTTAATCGAGGTAATTTCAAAAGTCCGGCAAAATTTGACTGAAAAAGGATTGTTGAAGAGATGGAAATGGTAGTTTGTTCCGGCGTCGCCATACGGCTATGCCGCGACAAGGCGTGGGAAATAACCATCCACCTTCGCCAAGGCTACG
>JAFVSW010000016.1 GCA_017503545.1 Lentisphaeria bacterium
CAGCCCTTGTGTGCTTCGATGAGGTCGTCACACATTGCAACGATATCGTCGATAGAGAGTTCTGCGGCGGTATGGGGATCAAGCATGGCCGCCTGATAGATACGGTCGCGGTTGAGAGTGAGAGCTGCTTCAATGGTCAACAGCTGAACGTTGATATTGGTCATATTCATTGCAGCACACTGGGTGGGCAATTCTCCGGCATAAGTTCCCCGGATACCGGAACCATCCACAAGGCAGGGAACTTCGACCACGGCGTTGGCAGGAAGATTGGGAATCAATCCGGTATTCAATACATTTCCGCCGATCTGATACGGCGTATTGGTACAAATGGCATTCATGATGCCTGAGCCGTATTCATGGGATTTTTTCAATTCCGGACTGTCAAAATCCTTTTGCAGTTTGGCATATTCCTCTTTCCAGGCATTGATTTGGCGGACACATCTTTCAGGGTATTCATCAAGGGGAATATTCCATCTGTCAATGAGTTCAGGATAATTCTTTTTGATCCAGAAAGGGGCATATTCGGCGTTGTGTTCGCTGGATTCCGTCACATAGTAACCAAAATGTTTCATCATGGCAATGCGGATCATATTGCCGGATTTATCCTCTTTTTTTGCCTTGAGCCAGATTTTGAGTTTGCGTTCCCCCGCTTTGCGCAGTTCGGGATAAAGATCTCTGCCGTTTTCGGTGATTTCCAGCAGCCACGCCATGTGATTGATACCGGCAATACGTGAACGGATATTTTTCAAACGCTCTTCAGAGCAATCCATATCCAGAGTTTGAAGCAGAGATTTGACGCAAACCTGGACCGAATGACAGAGTCCGACTGTTTTGATACCGGTTCCCAGCAGCATGGCGCCGGTCAGCATCGCCATCGGATTGGTGTAGTTCAAGAGCCAGACATCGGGACATACTTCTTCCATATCGCGGGCAAAATCCAACATAACAGGAATCGTCCGCAGAGCGCGGAAAATGCCGCCGATACCCAGCGTATCAGCGATCGTCTGACGCAAACCGTATTTTTTCGGGATCTCAAAATCGATGACCGTAGAGGGTTCATATCCACCGACCTGAATGGCATTGACGACAAAATCGGCATTCTTCAAGGCGGCTTTGCGGTTGCGGACACCCAGATGTGTGGTGATCTTCATTCTGCTTTCATTGAATTTATCATTCATCACACCGAGAATGAAGGCGGATTCTTTCAGTCTGCCGGCATTGATATCATAGAGTGCCACATGACTGTCGCGCAGAGCCGGCGTACACATACAATCGCCGATGACATGACGGACAAAAACCGTACTGCCCGCCCCCATAAATGTGATCTTTGCCATAATTTCACCTTTTTTGAAGTTTTGGTAGTGTCCGAAGTTTTGCGCACATTTTATTTTGACCGATTATCAAAACCACGTGCGTTTTGTTTACTATATCACCAAGATTCCATTTTACAAGCGAGATATTGACGGGTTCCCCATTTTGTCGTAGAAATATGTCGCAATCTGGCTCCGACTAACATCATAGCAGAATATCCATCAGGAAAACTGCCAACAACTCTTGTTCGTCGTCGAATCTCTTTCATGATGCGCTCCAACCCGTTATTTGTACGGATCTTACGCCAATGTTCTGACAAAAAATCCATATAAGATAATGTCTCTTCAAGGCTTTCTTCTATAAATTTTGCAATCCCATCCAACTTCTTCGTCCGTAATTTTTCCATAACG
>JAFVSW010000092.1 GCA_017503545.1 Lentisphaeria bacterium
AATTTGACTGAAAAAGGATTGTTGAAGAGATGGAAATGGTAGTTTGTGCGTGGCTACCCAGTGGGTAACCACCTCAAACGCTCCGTTTTCAGATCTCAACAAGAGTTTTCAGGCATTTTTGAAGACTTTTGAAATTGCCTCGAAATAGCCTCACAGAACGAAAAAAAATAAGAGTATGTAACATGCAATACCACAATGATCTTACCGTGGAACTGCTTCAGCAGTTGATCCGCATCCCCTCCGAAAATAACGGTGTCACCGGATATGAAAACGAAGTTCAGAAATTTTATGCTGACTGGCTTGTTCAGCACGGAATCGAGGCAAAATTGATCTATCCGGAAAATATTCCCGGCTTCGATCAATTGCCCGGCAGACTTTTGGAACACAATATGACGAACCGGCCGACCGTGATCGCGTCTCTCAAAGGAAACCGGCCCGGTATCAAACGGTTGTTCCTGGCACATGCAGATACGGTCCCCGTGGGGAAACTTTCCGGCTGGAGCGATTCCCCGTTTTCCGGAAAGATCGAAAATGGATGTATTTACGGCAGAGGTGCAAGTGATGATAAGTGGGGACTTGCCGTCATGGCATCTCTGCTTTTGACTTTGAAATCGGAAGGAGGCAATTTCCCGGGTGAAGTGATTATCGCTTCCGTTCCCGATGAAGAAAGCGGTGGCGGTAACGGGACGCTGACCGCGCTCGTTTCCATCGCGGGGGCAGATGAAGCCATTTATCTGGATGGCGGTTCCAATCAGACCCTTTGGGCAAGCGGGCTCGGCGGCGGATTTTTCCGTGGTTACGGCGAAGATCCGGCAAAGATCCGGCAGGTCCTGATGGCGGAAAAAGAGGATATCCGCAAACGGCTGGATACTCATCCGGCATTCGGTCCGGACTTTTTCCCCATGATCGAAAAACAATTTTATTCGGTCGCCGAAGCCGCCGATGGCAGTGTTTCCTGTTTTCTCGACGTTCTCCCCGGGGAGGATGAGGAAGACTTGAAAAAACGGATCGAAGCGCAATTGCCCGGCTGCCGTATTGAATGGATGAGCCGTTTTCTGAAACCCCATCATGTTACCCCGGATACCCGCCTGGTGACAACGTTACGTGCCGCTTTCCAGAAGGTTACCGGGCGCGAATTGACGATAATCGGCGGTGTGCAGAGTGATGCCGGACTGGTCAACTTTTTCGGGAAAATCCCCTGTGTTGCCTTTGGTTGCGGCAGACGCGGCTTGCCCGGTTCATCCCATCAGTATGACGAATTTGTGGAAATCAAAGCGATGGCGGAAGTGGAAGATACCCTTTTGACATTGTGCCGGGAAAACGGTTGATATTCTGTTGAAAAATGATGGCAAATGGGAATATTTCAATGGGAGTGATGAACCTGAAATAGGCATTTTGGACTTTCTGTAAGTTTTTTTTATAACCGGAGTCATGAGGTACAAAATATGTTATATAGAAAAGAAAATACTTCAGAAATTTCTTTCCCGTTGGGCGGAATCGGAGCCGGATGTATCGGGCTTGCGGGAAACGGTAAATTGATCGATTGGGAAATATTCAACCGTTCCAATAAAAATTCTTTGCTTGGCTATACTCATTTCTGTATCGCCGCTGATGGTCAATACCGTTTGCTGCAGGGCGATTGTTTTGCCCCTTATACCGGGAAATACCGGAAAGGGGATGACAATACGCATCATGGGTTCGGTTGGGGGGTTGAAAATGAATTATTGGCGGGTTTTCTCCATTTCAGAAAGCATACTTTCAACGGGACATATCCGGTTGCCGAAGTGGAATTCGGCGGAGAAGAAACGACATTTCCTGTTACTGCCAAACTGACGGCATGGAGTCCGTTCATTCCCGGGATGTTAAGGGAAAGTTCCATGCCTTGTGCCGTATTGGAATATACCTTTGAAAATATTGCGGAACATCCTGTTCATGCGACGGCGACCGGGGTATTGTGCAATCCATGGAAAACGCCGTTCCATGAAAATCGCATTGATTCCAATACCCGTTTGACCGTGAGCAGCAGCAGCGGCAATGAAATCACTCTTTCCCTGCTGGAATCACCGGAAAATTGTTCCGGACAGGAATATTTCTACCGCGGCGGGTGGCAGGATGCGCTGGAAATGTATCTGTATGAATTGAAATCGGGGAAACCGTTCAAACCCCGTACATATGCGCCGTCTGCGGAAGAACAGATAAAACCGGATCATGGATTGCTTGCTGCACATTTTACATTGCAGTCGGGCGAAACAAAGTGTGTCCGTTTTCTCATTACCTGGCATATGGCTGATTTACGGCGGAATGACTGGAACAGCAATACGGAAGCAAAAGCCATTGAAAACGGGATCCCGGCTGAATGGAAAAATTATTATGCAACGCAATGGCAGGATTCCAAAGCGTCGGCAGCGGAATTTATTTCCAAACTGGATGATTTGCGCCGCAAAACATTTCTGTTCCGGGATCTTTTGCATCATTCCGATTTGGATCCGGCGATTTTGGATGGCGCATCCAGTGCGCTTTCCACTCTGAAATCTCCCACCTGTCTGCGTTTGGAGGATGGGACTTTTTACGGTTGGGAAGGTGTGGGGTCCAGTTGGGGCAGTTGTGAAGGATCCTGTATGCATGTTTGGAATTATGCGCAGGCGGCGGCATTTCTTTTTCCTGATTTGGAACGGAGTATGCTGGAATCTCATCTGAAATACAGTGTAGCGGAACATGGCGGCGCACAATTCCGTTTGTATTTGCCGTTGGGGTTGAAAGCGGGACCCGATATGTTCCGGCCTTGTGCGGATGGTCAATTCGGTACGATTATGAAATTTTTCCGTGAATGGAAAATCTCCGGCGATGACGGATGGATGAAACAATATTACCCGATCGTAAAATCCATGATGCAATATACTTGGAGCGAACAGAATACAGATCGTTGGGATCCGGAAAAGACCGGTTTGCTTTCCGGCCGTCAGCATCATACCCTTGATATGGAACTGTTTGGTCCGAGCGGATGGCTGCAGGGATTTTATTTGGGTGCTTTGGCGGCGATGAGCGAAATTGCAAAGGCGGCGGGTGATCCTGATTTTGCGCGAGAATGTCATACCATTTTTGAACGGGGTAAAGTGGCAGCGGCTCAATTGTTCAATGGAGAATATTTTATACAGAAAATTGATTTGCACGACCGTTCCATTCTTGAACCGTGGGAGGATGCCTGTTCCCTTTACTGGAATGAGGAATGTGAGGAGATCAAGTATCAGATCGGCGAAGGTTTGGAAATCGACTCCTGTCTTGGCGAATTTTTTGCTTCTCTCTGGGGTATCGGCAATGTTTTTGACCGGAAAATGACTGCTGAAACATTGAACGCGATTTATAAAAAGAATTTTATCTCCGTTGACGGTTTGGATAATCCGTGGCGGTGTTTTGCGGTCAATGATGAAAAAGGTGTTTGCATTTGCACCTGGGATGATAACAGGAAAAAGCCCGTTGTTCCGCTCCCCTATAACTCCGAAATGATGAACGGATTTGAATGGGCTTTTGCATCTCATTTGATGCTTGCCGGCGAAACGGAAAAAGCGGCGGCGGTCGCCGCGGCGATCCGGGAGCGATACGACGGTAGAAAGCGTAATCCCTGGAATGAATTTGAATGTGGCAGCAATTATGCCCGGAGCATGGCTGCATTCGGTATGGTCCCCGCCGCATTGGGATTCCGTTTTGATTTGACGCAAGGTATGTTGGGATTTTTGCCCAAGTGTAAAGAAATGAAACGTTGTTTCTGGAGTCTCGGCACTGTGTGGGGCGAATACCGTATGGTGGAAAACGGGGTGGAAATATGGATTGCAGATGGCAGGGTGGATTTGAAAAAACTGCTTCTGGATTTCCCCGTTTCCACTGTGAAATGCAATGGAAATACAGTCGGTTTTACGCAGAATGATGGTGTTATGACATTGGATGTTCTGTCTCTTTCTGCCGGAGATCTGCTGCACATTACGGCAAAACAGGAATCATAACTGCATCGTTTTACCGTTATTGAAAGCCTAATGCAAGCCATATCATGACCTGGGATGCCCAGAGCAATGATAGGATCGGATAAATAAGCACCCATCCCGCAAACAGTAAGAGTCTCCACACTTTTTTACAGGGTAATTGCCAGATGATTTGCGTACAAGTCCGTATCAGAATGAACAGGCAGAAAAGATAATACAGCAGAATCAGAACAGCTACCGCACTTTGTCGCCAATCGGAGAAGCGCATGATACCTGCTGCCAGTATGGGGATCAATGCTGACAGCAGAAGGAAAATCCCGGTTTTCCGTATATTCTGTTTCAGTGCAGAAGTCATAATGCCGTTGTTTACAGGTCAGGAGAGTTTTTCCACCAGTTCTGCAAGCCCGTTCATCACATATTTCGGGGTGTAGGCAAATTTCCCGATATCATCCTGTCTGGTGACGCCGGAAAGAACCAGTACGGTATCCACTTCCGCTTCCACTCCGGCAATGATGTCAGTATCCATACGGTCGCCGATGATGACGGTTTCTCTGGACATGGCGTTGAGATATTTTACAGCACGCCGCATCATAAACGGGTTGGGCTTGCCGATAAAATATGCTTTTTTTCCGGTTGAAAGTTCGATCGGCGCAATCAGGGAGCCGGTCGCAGGGACAATGCCGTGTTCGGTCGGACCGGTCAAGTCGGGATTGGTTCCGATGAGTTTTGCACCTTTCAGTACAAGACGGACTGCTTTTTCGATCCGTTCGATGCTGTAGTTTCTGGATTCACCGACAACGACATAATCCGGGTCAACATCATTCATGGAGATGCCTTTTTCATATAACGCATTGGTCAGACCGGCTTCCCCGATGGCAAATACGGAACAGCCGGGTTTCTGCCGGGAAAGAAAGTCGGCGGTGGCAAGGGCACTGGTATAAAAATGTTCCGGTGCGACCTGTACGCCGAGACGTGCCAGTTTTTCTGCCAGTTCCCGTGGAGTCCGTTCACTGGAATTGGTCAGGAACAGATATTTCAGCTTGCGTTCTTCCAGCATCCGGACAAAGTCCGCCGCTCCGGGGAGCAAATTGTTTCCATGATAAATGACACCGTCCATATCAGAAATAAAGGCGGTCTTGTTTTTCAAGTTTTCCGGCATATGATGTTTTCCTTTGTGTTGATCAAAACAGTGTTTCTGTAATATATCACAGGAATACTATTTTTCAATATTTTTTGCAGATCTCCCGCCGTTTTTTAATTTGCCTTTTGACAAAGACGAATTATATTAGCAGAGAGGTAATTTCAAAAGTCCGGCAAAATTTGACTGAAAAATAATTGTTGATGAGATGGAAATGGTAGTTTGTGCGAGGCTACCCAAAGGGTAACCACCACAAACGCTCCGTTTTCAGATCGCAACAAGAGTTTTCAGGCATTTTTGAAGACTTTTGAAATTGCCTCCAAAGAATGTTTTAACAGAAATGGATACAATATGACTTTTGAAATCACGCCGATCGGAACACTGCATTGTGATGAATGGTTCCGGTTTGAAACACCGCGGCAGGGCGTTTTTGCCGAAAATCGCGGCTATATCGAATTGACGGATAACACTTATGCCGAAGCCGCCGCCGATTTGAACGGGTTTGATCGCATCTGGGTCATTTTTGTATTCCACTTGAATCAAACATGGAATGTAAAAGTTACTCCACCGGTTGCCCCGCCGGGACGGAAGATCGGCGTGCTTGCTACCCGTTCTCCACATCGTCCCAACCGTATCGGCATGAGTTGTGTGCAATTGGAAAAAGTGGAGGGAAGGCGGGTTTATATCCGTAATTTTGATTTGCTGGATAAAACACCGGTTATAGATATCAAACCCTACATTCCTGCGGCGGATGCCTTCCCTGTTTCCCGTACCGGCTGGCTGGAAGAAGCGGAGGCGAACCGGTATAATGTCACGTTTACGCCCGACGCGGAAATGATTTGTTCCGAAATTCTTTCTGATACCGGTACCGATTTGCAGAATATCTGCCGTGTGCAATTAAGTTATTCGCCATTGGATTCCAGTCGTAAAAAATTAAAACGGCTTGAGGAAAACCGTTGGCAAATCCTTATCCGCAATTATTGTATTGATTTTGTGATTGATCCGAATTTGCAAGAGATTTGTGTAACAGGGATCACAAAAAAGTAATCGCCCCGGAATACTACAAAAAAATGGTTCTTCGACGGTTTGTACCACAATTATGCTCAAAAATATATAATAAGCAAATACAGAATATCGAATCGACCTGTTTTATACGTAAAATAAGTATAAACCTTAACGTCCAGACAAACTTGGTTTTGCCGATAGACCAACCCCGTCAGGGCTGGTCTAACAGTGATTCTAAATTCTTTCGGCCCGGTCAGGAGAAAAAGAGATGAGAGCGTCTATAGCTGAAACCATCACCGTATCCCGGAGATGCTGGGGCATCGACCGTATCGCTTTTTCCTTCGGAAATTTTAAGTTCTCTGACAAATATTTGTTCTCCGGATGCAACATAGAGCATGTTTTGACAAACGGTTACCCTTTCAGCAGGAAGATCTCCGGGCAGCGGAAGAATTAAATCCGTCAGTCCAAAAGATACAACGCCCTGGATCCCCAATTCCGTGGCTGCCAGAATCCGGTCGTCT
>JAFVSW010000093.1 GCA_017503545.1 Lentisphaeria bacterium
AAATGTTTCAAAAAAAATTATTTTTACGATTGATTTTCTTGCGTACATGCGGTATATTTATAGAATAAAGCGAAAGGATTTATTGAGAATATGACTGCTGCGATCAATAACGGACCTACAAAATTTATCATTGTCCGCCATGGAGAAACCATCGCGAACCGGGATCATATACTTCAGGGATGGATGGAAAGTCCATTGACGGAAAACGGCATCCAACAGGCAAAAAGAGTTGCCATGTACCTCAAAAATGCCACGTTTTCTGTTGCTTACACCAGCGATCTCTCCCGGGCAGTAAATACGATTCAGGAAATTCTGAAGTTCCATCCGGACATTCCGTTGCACCTTGAACCTGCATTGCGGGAATGGAATCTGGGGATTCTGCAGGGACAATATAACGATGTTTTGTGGGAAAAATACCCGGATATGATGTGTGCTTTCCGCAACGAACATTGTTCGCCGGATATTCCGGGCGGGGAAAAACGTTCAGAATTCCAACAGCGCATCACCGATATTTTCCGGACGCTGGCAGAACGGCACCCGGGAGAAACCGTTTTGATTTGTACACACGGCGGCGCATTGCAGCGTATATTCCGGATGGTCACCGGTCTTCTGGATATCAATAACGTTCTCCCCGCTTCAACCAATACTTCGGTCAGCGAGATCCAATATCTGCATGACAAGCACAAATGGCAATTGCTCTGTTGGAACAAAGCGGATCATCTGACCGGATTGAAACTGAATGAACTTTTTACAGCATAACAATAAATCAACAACAGGAGTAACAAAATCATGAGTACAAAAACGGCAGACAAACTGGCAATCGGGTATGTAATCCTTTATGCAGCGATTATTTTCTTTTTCCCGTTTGATTACAGCGGAATCACCGGAAAAACATTCCATTGGGCAGGAATTGATTTTGCAAAATGTTTTACCGATCTGGAAGGCTTGAAACATTTCGGCAACGTTGTCAGCGGCTTCCCTTATCTCACCGGATTTCTGAAGGTCGCTCTCCTTGCCACATTCGGTGAAATGCTGAAAAACCGCCGTCGTACCGGCAACTGGAAAACGCCGGATCTGTTCCCGAAATTCGTGGTCTGGGGACTTTATGGTATGCTTTTCTCTCTGGTGTTTGCTTTGTTTGCAAAAGGGGTGGAAGCTATTTCCGGAACAAGTCTCTGGTTCGGTCCGCGCCCGTTTATTTATGCGACGGCATCGTTCTGGGAAAAAGTCCTCATGGGCTTCTCCATTTCTTTCTGGACAAACCTGATCTTCTGTTATCCCATGATGCTCTCCCATGAATGGTTCAATGCCGTGATCAAACAACGCAAATTTGTCGGTGGCAGTGAACTGTTGGCAAGTTTGGACAGCAAGATCTGGGGTTCTTTCATGCTGAAAACAATTGTTATATTCTGGATTCCGGCACATACGGTAACGTTCAGTCTTCCGCCGGATTTCCGTGTGCTGATGAGCGCAGTTCTCTCTCTGGCTCTGGGCTTTATCCTTACAGTAAAACCAAAAGCAAACTGAGTGATATTCCATGAATAAGATTCCGGCAGCACAAAATGAACCTCTCACGGAACCTCATCCGGATCCGTATCTGCTTTCTTTTCTGCGTTATTTGCAGGATGAACGCAATGCTTCGGAGCATACCCGGAATTCTTATCGCATGGATATCGAACAATTCGGGCGGCTGGTATTGGAAAAAGACCCGGCACAGGAACCGGTCAATTGGCAGGATACCGATGTTTATACCGCACGGATGTTTGTTGTAAAATTACAGGAATCCACTCCCGCAAGAACCACAATCATGCGGAAAAATTCCTCGTTGCGCAGTTTTTTCCGTTACATGGTACGGGAAGGTGTCCTGGAAGTCAACCCGTTTGCGGGGCTGGCATCCCCGAAAAGACAGAAACCGCTCCCGTTATACATGTCGGTATCGGAAGTGGAACGGTTATTGAATGCGCCGGACAGTTTCTGGACCAAAGCAAAAAATCTGGAAACGGTAAAAAGTGAAGAAGGAGCGCAATTTTCCTGTGCCAGAGATAAAGCAATTCTGGAAGTGATTTATTCCGGCGGACTGCGTATCAGCGAAGCGTTGGGCTTGAATCTGGGCGATATCAATGCCGCCTCACAAGTCATGAAAGTCCGGGGAAAAGGCAAAAAAGAACGGCTTTGTGCATTGGGGAATCCCGCTGTGAAAGCCTTACGGGAATATATGAAATACCGCCGGATTCTCTCCTCCGACAACAAAATCAATGCGCCCGTCTTTCTCTGTCAACAGGGAACACGTCTTACTGCCAGATCCTTTCAACGGTATTTCAAAATGTATATTACAGAAGCGGGGCTTTCTCCGGATATGACACCGCACAAATTACGCCATTCGTTTGCCACACATCTGCTGGATGCCGGTGCGGACTTGCGGACCGTGCAGGAATTGTTGGGACATGAAAATCTTTCCACGACGCAGATTTACACGCATATCAGTACGGAACGGATGAAAAGCATTTACAAAAAGGCACACCCACGCGCATGAAAAATATTCAAAATCAAATCAAAAATCCATTTGCCGCACTCCTGACAAAAGGAATCGAATATCTGGTCATATTCCTGACATTTGTCCTTCCGGTCAAATTTGCCTCCATCGTTTCCGTCCCGGAAATGCCGGCGTCTTACTGGTTTGATCCGATTTCTCTTATTTTTACCGCCTGGCCGATCTATTTGTTTTGTTTTCTTTCCGCCATTCTCCTTATCCTTACCCTGTTTGCATACCTGTTGAACGGAAAATGGGAAATAAGGAACAAGGCCGCCGCGCTATGGAGTTGTGGTTTTATTCTGCTTACACTGACCAGTCTGGCTGGATGGTGCAATGCCTCCTGTAAAGAATATCCCCTGCAAATGATCACGTATACATTCGGGACCGGATGTTTTGTACTTGTCATCTTTCTGCTTCTGGAAAACCGCCCGGCGCTGGTAACAGCCTTACTGCGGGCTCTGTTATGCGGAACGGTATTGTCTGTTTTCTCCGGTATTTATCAATATTTCTGGGGATTTGATGAATTGCTGAATCATGTTTATCAACAGGATTTGATCAATTTGAAAACAACAGAATCCAGTGCCATTTACAACCGGATCAAAGAACGGAGGATTCAGGCAGATTTCAGTGTGTGCAATGTATACGCCGGATATCTTGCCATGATGCTGCCTGTTGTTGCGGTCATGGTATGGAAATTCGGCAATGAAAAAGTTCAGCCGGAAAAAGTTTCCCGCTGGCTCCTTTCCGGAATCTGTTCCGTTGTTATGCTCCTGCTGCTTGTGCAGACTGGCAGCCGCGGCGGCGTTCTTGCCATCGGTGCCGGGATCTTTGTTTTATGTCTTGCGCTCCCCATGACAAAGCGGCAAAAAATCGTATTCTGGTCACTTGTCATTCTCGCCATTGCCGGATTCATCACAATGGTTGCCGCCGGACGCGGTGCAAAGTCCATGATCTTCCGTGCGGATTACGATTATGCCGCGTGGCGGATGATGTGGAAAAATCCATTTGCCGGAACCGGATGGGGTGACTTTTTCCATGATTTCCAGATTTTGAAATTGATCGATGACCGGGAAGCCCCGCATACACCACATAACACCCCGTTGCTCTACGGCTCACAATGCGGCGTTTTATCATTCCTGATTATCTGTTTTCTGCTGCTGTATCCCCTGATACTGCAAATCCGGCACTTGCGGAAAAATCAAACAGGAGATTTGCTGTTGTACGGAATCCTTACGGCATCGGCGGCGGCTGTCATGGATTATCAATTGGAATTATCGTATGAAACACCGGGATTTCTCGGTTCCTGGGCAATTCTTACTTATCTCGCTTTTTACAAGATGGATATGGAACGACCGCAGGATAAAACGACCGCAATTCCCGCAAATAAACTCATCCTCCTTCTTTGTATTACAGGGACACTCGCCGGAACCTGGCTGAGTTTCCGGCAAATGCAAAGTGAAATGATCTTCAATACGTTCCATGAGCTGATGAATCCGCGCTATTCCCGGGATCAGGGATTGAATAAACAGGCATTCCGTATGCCGCCGCCGGATAAAACATTGCAGGCATTCCGGGAAACGATAAAATGTGCGCCGTATAATCCGTTCCCCTGGATGATGATGTCCGATTACCTCGCTGCACAAGGGGATCTTTACAATGCCAAAGGATATGCAAACCGTGCGATTGAATTGTCTCCGCAGCGTTCCGCCTTCTATCTCAGAAGAGCCAAATTGACTTTCCTGGAAACCGGTTCGGCAGAAAAAGCCGCTGCCGACTTGGAACAAGTGCGGAAATTATTCCCGAAAAACCCGGATTACCGGGTACCGGATATCCAATTATTAATTCCACAAAAAACAACCAATTGAAAAGGAGAAAACAACGATGAAAACAACATGTATCATGATCGCCGCAGCTCTGACATGCCTCACATCCCTTTCCGCAACGGATATCTCCCTGCCCGCTCCGGACAAAAAAGGCGGCAAACCTCTTATGCAGGCGTTGACAGAACGGCGGACGAACCGTAATTTTACCAAAACACCCATTTCCAGACAGGATCTTTCCAACATTCTGTATGCGGCTTACGGCATCAACCGGCCCGAAGCGGATAAACATACCATCCCGACTGCTATCAATATGAAAAATCTGGTATTGTATGTCACATCCGCCGACGGCACATACCGCTATGACGCAAAGGCAAACAAACTGATCCGGCACAGCAGAAAAGATTTGCGGCAATTTGCTTTCATGCGGAAATCCATGCCGCTTTCCTCTCCGTTGAGTTTGATTTATGTTGCGGATCTTTCCAAAGGCAAAGACCGGGCATCCATATTGACCTATTCCCATGCCCATGCCGGTTCTGCGTATCAGAATGTATATCTTTATTGTGCCTCCAGAGGATTGGCGACCGTGATTTGCGGCGGCTTCAGAAAAGATGTCATGGAAAAAGAATTGGGCTTGGATACGAAAAAATTTGCTGTTCTTTACACTCAGATCATCGGTTTTCCGAAAAAATAATGATTTTCCATTTGCTTTTTCCTGTTTCTGTGGCATATTGCTGATATTCTCATGTACTTTACAGAAAGGTTTTTCTTATGAATATTCTATGGGTGACCAGTGAAGCTGTCCCTTTTGCGAAAACCGGCGGGCTCGCCGATGTTTCCGGTGCTTTGCCTGAAGCACTTGCTGCAAGGGGACATCGTGTAACAGTATTCATGCCGTATTATCCGCAACAAATGGGTAAACTCAATATCGAATTTCATAAAAATTATGATATGTTCGGTGTCCCTTTGTTCGGTTCAACGCAATGGTGCGGACTCCATGTTTATCAGAAATCTGAAAATCTTTCTTTCTATTTTCTGGAATACAACAAATACTATGACCGCCCACGTCTTTATGATTGGGTCGGTCAGGAATACGGTGATAACGCAGAACGCTTTGTCCTGCTCTCCCGTGCCGCAATGGAAGCTGCCGTTCATTTCCGCCTTGATCCGGATATTATCCATGCGAATGACTGGCACAGTGCCCTCTGCTGCGTCTATCTGCGCAGCGGATTGTATGCCGGACTTCATAATTTCCGTAACACCAAGTCGGTTCTCACGATCCATAATATCGGATATCAGGGTATTTTCCCGAAAGATAAAATCTATGCCACCGGACTCGGATGGGAATATTTCAATTTCACCTGTCTGGAATTCCATGACCGCTTGAATTTCCTCAAAGGCGGCATCATGACGGCAGATATGGTCAACACCGTCAGCCCCACTTATGCGAAAGAAATCCTCTGTCCGGAATTCAGTTTCAGCATGGATCCGGCTCTGAATCACAGAAATCAACAGGGCAGACTCCGCGGAATCATTAACGGAATTGATACGGCAGAATGGGATCCGCAGCATGATGCCCGGATTCCTGCGACATTCACCCCCGATGATCTCTCCGGAAAACAAATCTGCAAAGAAGCCATTCAGAAACAATTCGGGCTCCCCGTCAGAAAAGATGTGCCGTTGTTCGCCTCCATTTCCCGTCTTGCATGGCAAAAAGGATTGGATGTACTTGCATCCGCAATGGATACCCTGCTCCAGCAGGATGATATGCAATTTGTATTGTTCGGGTCCGGTGATCTGGCGTTGGAAAGCCGTTATCACTGGCTGCAGGAACATTTCCCGGAAAAGTTTGCTTTTTTTGCCGGATATGCTCCGGATGATCTTACGCATACACTGGAAGCCGGCGCAGATTTCTTCCTCATGCCGTCCCGTTATGAACCTTGCGGTTTGAATCAAATGTATTCCATGCGGTATGGCACATTGCCGATTGTAAGAGAAACCGGAGGTTTGGCAGATACAGTCATTCCGCCCGGCAGGAAAGAACCCCCCACCGGATTCCGTTTCCGGGATCTGTATACAGAAGCACTGGTCAATACGATCCGCTGGGCAGCCGATGTCAGAAAAAATGATCCCGTCCTGTTCCAATCCATGCGTTATAATGCCATGACGGCTGATTTCTCCTGGAATCGGACAGCAACAGAATATGAACGGTTGTACGAAGATGCTCATAGATGATTTTGATTATCAGCTTCCTGCTGAATTGATTGCTCAGGAACCGCTGGAAAAACGGTCCGAATCCAGAATGATGATCCTGGATCCAATGAAAAATGCAGACCGGGAATGTCCCATTCTCACGTTTTCCAATCTGCCTTCTTTTCTTCAGGAAGGCGATGCCATTGTATTCAATGATACAAAGGTCATTCCCGCACGCCTTTTCGCAAGAAAAGATACCGGAGCGAAAATTGAAATATTACTCCTTTCCCCGCTTACAGATAACCGGTGGAAAGTATTCATGCGCAATGCAAAACGGGTCACACCCGGTATGTCCTTGCAGTTGATGCTCAAAGACGGTGAGACTCTTTCGCCGTTTACAGTTTCCCTTGTCAATAAGGAACCGGATGGCTCCTGTATCATTGACTTCCCCCCGGGAGAACGGGAAGATGCCCTTGCACAATGCGGACACCTCCCCCTGCCCCCGTATATCAAACGGACGGATACAAAAATGGATTCCGAACGGTATCAAACGGTATATGCCAATATTCCCGGCGCAGTGGCAGCCCCGACTGCAGGTCTCCATTTCACCCCTGCCGTTATTGAAGAACTGAAAAACAAAGGTGTGGAAATTGCAAAATTGACTCTTCATGTGGGAGCCGGAACATTCAAACCGGTGGATGTGCAGAAAATCGAAGATCACGTGATGCACGCGGAAACCTACATGTTCCCGGAAGAAACGGCTGCACTCCTTAACCGGGTCAGAAAAAATGGCAAACGCATCCTCGCAGTCGGCACGACCTCCCTCCGTACACTGGAAAGTTGTGTGGATGAACAGGGTGTTTTTCATGCTGCGACCGGTGATACATCAATTTTCATTTACCCGCCGTACCGGATCAAGTCCGCCGATATGCTGCTGACGAATTTTCATTTACCGAAAAGCACACTTCTGATGCTGGTTTCTGCTTTTGCCGGAATGGAAACGGTCCGCAGTGCATATCAGCAGGCGATTCAGGCAAAAATGCGTTTCTTCAGTTATGGCGATTGTATGCTTATTCAAAATAAAATATAATATAGGAGAATGTTACCAGAATGGATAACACAGAAATCAAAAAATTCATTGCAGAAAAAGTGGCAGAAGGAGTCACCCTCTCCAAAATTCAGGATGAATTGACCGCACAGGGCATGAAAATGACGTTTATGGAATTACGTCTTCTTGCCTCTGAAATCGAAAATGACATTTTCAAACAGCAGGAAGCGGCTGCGGAACCGGAAGTGAAAGAAGAACCCGCGCCGGAACAGCCTGCCGCTGAAAAGAATGAGGAAGAAAATTATAATCTTCCGCCCTACGCAACTGCCCCCGCACAAGATGCACCGGCAGAAAATGCAGCAGAAAAAGTACGCGGCAATACAAGTGTGACGGTCAGCCCGATCCAGCGTCCCGGCTATTATGCAACGGGAACCGTAAAATTCGGATCCGGTGCGGAAGCGGAATGGTTTCTGGATCAGAGCGGCCGCTTGGGACTGGATCCGACAAACGGCATGAAACCGGACCAGCAGGATATTGCCGAATTTCAGCAGGAATTGCGGAAAGCATTCGGTGCCTGATAACAAAAACAGCCTGATATAACGGTAAAAAACAGTTTTTTACAAAAAGATTTGCAAAAAAAATTGCATATTTTTATTTTGCCGTTATATTACCATGTTGTAATTATTTTTGGTGTCATATTTATTGAAAGGAAAATTTTATGGACATCCAGGTCAAAGGCGATTTGATGGAAAAGCTTGTTTCTCTCTGCAAACGCAGAGGATTCGTATTTCAAAGTTCTGAAATTTATGGTGGTTTCAATGGTTTCTGGGATTATGGTCCCTACGGTATCGCACTGAAAAAAGTCGTCGAACAGCTCTGGTGGAACGAAATGGTGGAAAAACGCAACAACGTTGTCGGGCTCGACTCCTCCATCATCTGCCATCCGAAAGTCTGGAAAGCATCCGGTCACGTTGACCGTTTCGCCGATATCATGTGCGACTGCAAAGACTGCAAAACAAGACACCGCGTCGATCAGATGCCGGATCCCAGTGTTTGCACAAACTGCGGTTCCAAAAACCTCACAGAGCCCCGGGAATTCAACCTGATGATGAAAACCTACGTCGGCCCGGTGTTCGATGAAGATCACAAAGCCTACCTGCGTGCAGAAAGCTGCCAGCCCATCTTTTTGGACTTCAACCTGATCCGTATTGCAACCCGTCAGCAGCTTCCCTTCGGTATCGCACAGGTTGGTAAAGCATTCCGTAACGAAATCACACCCCGTATGTTCACATTCCGTTCCCGCGAATTCACACAGATGGAAATGGAATTCTTCTGCTCGGAAGAAGATGCTATGCAGTGGTATGAATTCTGGCGCATGGAACGCTATAACTTCTACAAAAACTGTCTCGGTTTCGCCGATGAAGAAATCCAGTTCGCTCCCCATGACAAACTCGCTCACTACGCAAAAGCAGCCGTTGACGTGGAATACAAATTCCCGTTCGGTTGGGGTGAATTGGAAGGTATCCACCACCGCAGCCAGTGGGACCTCTCCCGTCACCAGGAATTCTCTGATGAAGATATGACCTATCTGGATCAGGCAACCGGTAAACGCTTCACACCGACCGTCGTCGAAACATCCGTCGGTCTCGACCGTATGATTCTGGCGATCCTTTGCCATGCGTACCGGGAAGATAAAGCCCCCACACAGAAAGAAGGTATGGACGAAGATATCCGCGTTGTACTCGGTTTCCCGGCAAGAATTGCTCCGGTTCAGGTTGCAGTTCTCCCGCTCTCCAAGAAACTCAACGAAAAAGCAGCAGAATTGCAGGATAAACTCCGCCACTTCTACCGGACAGAATTCGACGTCACCGGTAATATCGGTAAACGCTATCGCCGTCAGGATGAAATCGGTACTCCGTACTGTGTCACCGTTGACTTCGATACGGAAAATGATAATGCCGTCACAGTTCGCGAACGCGATACCATGGAACAGGAACGCGTTTCCATTGATAACCTGAAAGCATATCTTGACAACAAGATTTACGGCTGGTAATTTTATTTTTGACCCAAAGGAGTTGATATGAAAAAGTTTCTTCTGTTCACCGCAACTGCTGCAGTTGCATTGCTTACTGCATGTTCTTCCGGTTCTCTTTACAATGATGTAAGAACGGAAGAAACATATCGTCGGATCAAAGATACAAACCCCCAGGACCTCGGCATCAAAACCGTGGCTTACACATATAAGATCACCGGTGGTGAAAAAATTGATGCCATGACGATCCGTATGATGGTTGGAGACCGGCTCAGTGTTACATACAGCAAAAACACAAAACCGGTTTTCACCTGCATTATGAACAAAGATCAATTTATCCGCATCAATGCAGATAAAAAGACGGAAACATTGACTCCGGCAGCTGCGGGAACATTGAAATTCTTCTACGATATCAATTTCAAGGATCCCTCTGCCGCTGCGGCTCTGATCACATTGCGGAATCCGATCCCGACTCCGGAAGGCAAAGATAAAAAAGCATTCTTCTATTTTGACGTCAAAGCAAAAGAAGGATACGGCGTGAATGATTTCACCCTCAAAGTCAATGCAAAAACCGGGTATATCGAAGCGTTTGACTGCAATTATAAAGATGAATTGGATGCAGATTTTCTTGTCCGGAATGTCTACAAAAATATTGCAATCATGAGCGGGTTGACTGTTGCGCAAACCATCGAATCCGATTTCCTCGGAAAAAATTTGACATTCAAATTGGCAAATTTTGCGGTCAACAGCAAAATCAAAGCGGAAGATTTCACCATTCCCGGAACCGGGAAAGATGAGAAAAAAACAAAATAATCACTAAAAACAGAAACGGGTATCAAGATGAATCGAATTTTCTTTGCATTTGCAGCTCTGATATGCCTTACCGGGGCCGGTTGCTGCTGCAACTCTCTCGATGAAACAGAAAATCTGCAGCAGAGCGCAGAAGTAAAAAACAATAAATTGAAAATCGACAATTTCATCAAATCCTACATTCAGCCGGAACATGAAATCCCCACTGTCTATGCGCCGGAATGGAAAAGCAATCCGGATTACAAAGAAATTGCAGAACTGACAAAACAGGCATACAAAAATCTGACTTTCTTTTTGCAGTCTGAAAATTTGAACTCTCTTTCCCTGACTTATGCAACAGGCGATGTCAAAAAGTCGTTCATCATTTCCGCCGCAAACAAAAACAGTAAATTATCACTCCTTTGCAGAGATGAAGATAAAGTCATGGATCTCTTCAAAGCAGAAGCTGAAATGCCGGAAATCACCGTTATGCCCAAAGGAATACCGGCAAATCTTGAAGATGTCATCATCCGCGAAATGCACATGATCCACAGCATCCTGCTTGCACCTAACAAGTTGGCAAAAGCGGTCTCTCTGGATATCGTCCCGATGATGAATATTGCAAAAAAGACAACTTCTTACGAAAAAAAAGAATTTCTTATCAATAACCGTCTTTGCTATAAATTGGAAATTCAGCTCCGCGACATGTTCGGCGGCGGAATGATCCGGATTTATGCGGATGGTCAGGACATCATTCAGATTGAGATCCCGACAATGACTTTAGATATCAATGCAAGTTCTGCATTTGTTGTAACGATCGACGACTATCAGAAAATTGATAAATTTCAAATCCCCTCCAGTTTTGTTTTCCGCAAAGAACGCTTCCTCTTGAAAGAAAACAAGATCAACAACTGATACGTTTTTCTTCAACATACCAAAAAAATGCTGCAAATCTCAATGATCTGCAGCATTTTTTGGTTCTTCGACGGTTTGTACCACAATTATGCTCAAAAATATATAATAAACAAATACAGAATGTAGAATCGACCTGTTTTACACGTAAAATAAGTATAAACCTTAACGTCCAGACAAACTTGGATTTGCCGATAGA
>JAFVSW010000094.1 GCA_017503545.1 Lentisphaeria bacterium
TATTATACATTCTATTACGGTAACAGCAATCCTCGTGGTTATCGCTATCATCGCGATCCTCGCAGGTATGCTTCTCCCCGCTCTCGGCGCAGTGAAAGAAACTGGTAAACAGGCTAACTGCACAAACAACCTCAAACAGATCGGTACCGCTCTCGTTACCTATGAAAACGACTACGCCATGATGCCCAGACACAAACAGGCTACAGCTCAGCCTGACACCACAGGTAAACTCGCTGCAGAATCTTTTGAAGTCCTTCGTCAGAATGGTCTTGATGAACCCAAATCCTACCTCTGCCCCTCCACCACAACTTCTGGCTGGGCTGCAGCTGGTACCGGTGGTGTGCTTTCTGCCAAGGCTATTTCTTATGGCTATTTCCTGAACGGTTCTAATGTCATCTCTACCTCCACTTGCGGCGGTTCTTCTGTGATCGCAGCTGACGCTTACACAGGTACACAGTGGAACCATGACAAGAAAGGTGCTTACCTTCGCATCGACTCTTCCGTCACACGTCCCGGCGGTGCAAGCTGGTTTAACGAAATCAACACCAGCAATGCACTCGGAACAACAGATGGCACTGATTATCTGGCGAATGACGGTTCTGGTACTGTAGCCAACTGATTCTGCTGATAATGCATGATTGAGTGCGCACTCAATCGTGTACAACTAATGATTGTGAGATTGCGACTCCCCGGGAGGGGGGTCGTTTTTTTTGCAAAAACAAGCTGGATTTATAAGTCTTATAAGTCTTATAAGTCTTATAAGTCTTATCCGGCCTATCCGACTTATCCGGCCTGTCCGACTTATCCGGCCTGTCCGGCATATTCTCAAGCAGGGCAATCAGTCAGACAATAGAAAATCAAAAAAATCAAGAAAAAATCAAAAACGGGTTTGCATTTTTCGTAAGCGGCAGAATGTTTAACATACTCAAGCATGAAAGGAGAACGCAAATGAGTACTAAAAAAGAAAAAAAATGCCTGATCTACGCCCGTCAATCCAGTGGAAAAGAAAGCGAAAGTGAATCCATTGCCATGCAATTGAAAAATTGCCGTCAACTGGCACAGCAAAGAGGCTTGCAAATCGTCGGGGAATATCATGATCACAATTCATCGGGTCGTCTTTATCCCACGGGAGCAGAGGAATTGGAAAAGCACGATGGAATTTTCCATGCCTGGTATCAGGGGCAAACCTCTGACAAACGGTATCGTGCCGGATTGGGTGAACTGCTTCAAAAATTGTCATCTGTCCGCTATGTGATTGTGGATGATTTGACCCGGCTTGCCCGCCCCTTGAGCGGCAGTTATCTGAACGATTATCTGAAACAACTGTTTCAGCAGTCGGGGGTATTGCTTCTGACGGTAAAAAACGGTCCGATGGATTACGGGAATTATATGGATTGTCTTGTTTCTGATGTGCAAACCCATATTGTAGATAATCAATTAAAGATCCAGACGCAGAAATCCCGTGCGGCGTTAATGGAATTGAAACGGAACGGATATTATCCCACGAGCCCGAAAATGTTCGGGATTGAGTACATCGGGGGTAAAAACCGGAATGTAAAAGTCAAAAAAGAATGTGTGGAAGTGATTCGTTACATCAACCATGAAATCCGTAACGGGCATCCGTTCAACGCACTTGTCCGTGAGATCAATCGCCGTTACCGTCATTTATTCAAGACAGTATGTTATCCCAGTACGTTACGCCACATCGCACAGCAGCCGTTTTATGCGGGGTACATGTATGATCCGGAAGGGAATCTGATTGCAGCCCGTCAAATGAAAGGGAAAGCGATTCTGACCTTGGAAGAATGGCAGGAAGCCTGCAGGGTTTTAGCGGGACGGCATCAGGAGAGGAAACCGCATCAGGGGAGTCAGGAATATCCGTTCAGCGGCTTATTGTATTGCGGGAATTGCGGGGCGCGTCTGGTCGCGGGGAATGATCATGGGAAGATCTATTATTTCTGTCGGACTGGGACCCAGATTTTACAGAATGAAGGCTGCCGTCATTCCCGGTTGAATGTGACTTTATTGCGTAAGAGCAGAAAATACCATGGTTTACAAGATGCAATATTGCCTTTATTGCAGCATACATGTATTCAGGAGAATGACCCGGAATTGCCATTACAGAAACGCCGTCAAATACTTTTGAGTCCGGAAGAATACGGACAATACTTACGGAAATGTATCATCCGGATCACCAGTTATCAGGACCATATCATAATACAAACACAATACGGGGATATCCCATTGCGCCGTACGCTCAGCCATGGCAACCGTAATTTTCCCGATTTCCGGTATTGGGGTTCTCTTTGCAAATCAGCGGTATCGGTTCGCTGAAATTACCGTAATCCCTGTAAGGTATAAACGGGTCTTCTGCCGGTCAATGTCCGGTATTGATTCCGGGCGATCGGCAGCAGTGGATCGAGCGTCAACGCTTCGCGCAACAATTTCAGAGCCTCATTTTTTTTATTATTGAGCATGGCATCCATTGCCGACAATGCCAATGCGGCAGCACGTTTCCGGTCATTCTGCCGAATCACTTTATACAGTCGATAGGATTGCATATTTCTAAATTCCCTTGGGATGGGAACGGGATAAAACCACCGGAGTTGATCCGGACGGTACATCATCAAATTGGCAGGGGATAATTGCGGGACATTTTTGACACCGGAAATATATCGGACGCCATTGACCGAGCGGTCCGAAAGCGTTCCGCGATGATACAATACAAAATCTGCTTTGTATTTTTCGCAATACTCCAATAATTTCAATTCATTTTCAGCAAAAAGAGCTTCAATATAAAATTGTGTGGCATCGCGGATCCGTTTCAACCCGAACTGCGGATTCATGGTGATTCCGGTCCCGGCATATGCCATCAGCATGGGACCGACTGTGATATTGGCGGCAACGATTTTTCCATTCATCTGTCCTTTTGCAGTCCGGAGCCAGGCGATCATATTGGCAGTATCCGTAAATGCCACATCGCCGGTATATCTGCGGCGTCCGGCAAAAGAAAATACGGTTTCCACACAAAGACAGAGCAGGGCGGCAGTCAAAACGAGTCCGCGGAAGAACCGTAACGTCTTTTTTCTGTTGTAGAGGATGGTATATGCTTCTTCCCTGCAAACTTTAGCCGGCGCATACCGGAAAGACCGGAGCAGATCCCGTATGAGCAGCGGCAGAGAAACACACAGAAACAGAATCAGAAACTCATGATACCGGACGATCAGCGCGAATGCAAAAATAAAACCGGCAGTAAACAGGATCGGCAGCATGGTGTCCGGGAACGTTTTCAGGAACGTTTGCCGGGTCATGCGGAAGAGTAGGGAAATTATCAGCAGCAGGAGAAACGTACCCAACGTGACGGGGAGGTACCCCAGAAAAAACCGGAAAAGCACAAAGTTCATCGTTTTTCCGATATGGAGACTGGGGAAAAAGGAAGTGGCGATATCCCATGTGGCGGAATGCATGGAAGGAGTCCATAATATCCGGGCATCGTATGACAACTTGGATGGATCCTGCGGTTTTACATTTTTGTGTTTGAATTTTGCCGCCATTGCTTCGGAAAAATGGCTGTAATTGGAGCGGTAATCCGGGGTGTTGACCGTTGCGTTCCACCCGAGATACAGACATAACGGGATCAGGAACATGACAATACCCCGTCCCCACTGTTTCCACCGGATGGCAAACGCTGCTTTCTGTAATCCGTATGCCGCCGCCAAAGACGGGAGGGCGACCCAGAGCAGAGATGACCGCCAAAGGCTGTATGTTTGATTGAATGGAACCAATGCCGCATTGAGCAATACGGCAAATGAGATCACACCCCATGTGATATACCGGCTTTTCCGTACCGGATATCCCAAAGCCGTCCGCAGGATTTCGCACATCGCCCAGATTCCGAACAGCATTTGGCACAAATCCCAGGTGACAAAGCCGAGAAATACGCAGAGGCCCAGCAGAATATATTTCCAATATTGTCCCCGGTTATAAGCACTGTATGCCAAAGCCAGACTGGCAGTATACAGGGGGATACAGAATTCGCCGCGGACAAAATCCTGACCGGTCGCTCGTGCGATTGCCGCCAGTGCAACGGCATGGATCAATGCGCCGAATACTGCAAGAGTCCGGGAACAATGCAAGGCAATCAGCCATAAAAACAGGAATCCGGTGGTCAGAGACGCCCAGAACCGCAATTGATTACTCATCCATTGCGCCATTGCCGGGTTATCCTGAAACCGCAATTCCTCCGCACTTGGTTTTTGATAAGGGAACAGGGAACGGATACGCCATCCCCACCCGAGAAACCATTCCAAGCCCATATTCATCTGCCGCCACGGGGCGAGATCTTCCTGTCCGGCGAGCCGATTATCCACGGCAGGGATGCTGCGACCTTCCGCCACATCTTTTGCATAGGTGAACATCATGGCACTTTCGATGGTGAACGGGGCGAAGTTTTTATGATATTTCGGGAAAAGTTTACGGATGGCGGATGTTGTTTTGCTGCTTTCCGCTTTCATTTCGCTGCCCAGAATTTCCACGGAAGTATTGTAATGCCATGTTCTCATACAGAACGCGATCAATACAATTCCGGTAAAAAGAATTACATTCCACAGATACGGATGCGTTTTCAGCCATGTTTTCATGCCGTATAAACCTTTCTTCTCTGAGAAGACGGGATCCCCAATTCTTCCCGGTATTTTGCGATGGTCCGGCGGGCAACGGAATACCCGCGTTGTTTCAAGATGGATTCGATTTTACTGTCGGACAACGGTGATTTGGGATTTTCCTGTTCCACGGCTTCGCGGATGATGGCTTTGATACCGGAAACAGAAATATCTTCTCCCGCTTCCGATTCATAACCGCCCGCGAAAAAGTCACAGAACGGGATCAATCCGCGGGGTGTCTGTAAATACTTATTGGCAATCGCGCGGCTGACCGTTGTTTCATGAATATCCATTTTATCCGCAATTTCTTTCTGGGTCAGCGGATGAAGGGCTGTCGGGCCGTTTTCCAGAAAATCATGTTGTGCGGAGACGAGCAGTTTTGCCAGCCGCAGAATGGTACTTTCCCGCAGATCCAGACTTTTTTCCAATTGTTTGCCTGCCAGGATTTTTTCTTTCAAATATTTCCGGGTATCTTCGGGCGTATCAGGATCGGTGAGCATATCCAGATATTTTTCCGAAATCCGGAAGGAAGGCAGATGTTCCCGGTTCGGTTTGACATCATACTCTCCATCCTCCCGTTTGTAAACAGTAGCCTCCGGGAAGATGAACATGGCGGTATCGCCGGAAAAGGCGGAGCCGGGATGGGGATTAAGTTCCCGTAAAGTCTCCAGCATATCGTTGACATCCTCCACATCGACGTTCAAATCTTTTGCGATTTTCGGGATCCGGTTCAGTATCAGATCTTCGCCACATTCCAACAATAATTTACGGTAGAGAGTAAGGGGAATATGTTTCCGTTCCAATTGCAGAAGCATACATTCTGCCGGGGAACGCGCACCGATACCCGGCGGATCGAGATGTTGAACCAGTTTCAATGCTTTGCTGACCGTTTCCAGAGAACAGGAGGTACTCTGCGCAATATCCCCCTCCGCCGTCTGCAAATATCCGTTTTCATCAATACTGCCGATGATTTCCTTTGCCGCAATCCGGATTTTTTTTGAACACCGGATATAGTTGAGCTGATCCAGCAGATACATTTGTAGAGATGGTTCCGGATTTTTCAATGAATCAAACAAGTATTGCCGCCGGTCCTCCAAATCCTGAATGGCATCGTTATTGTTGGAGGAAGAATTATCCCGCTCAAGTATACGGTCATCAGACAATGTTTTTTCTACATAGTCCTTGAAATCATCCCGGTTTTCATCACAATCGAATTCAGAAACGGGTTGATTTCCCGTACTCGGTACGTCCTGCACATTCATGATGTCCGGAGTAACCGCCTCCAGAACGGGATTGAGCTGGATTTCGGCGGCAATTTTCTGCTCCAATTCCATAATAGGGGCAGCCAGAAATTCCAGAGAATGGAGCTGACGGGCTTCCAAGGCAGTATGCAGCGCAGTCTGCTGGGTAACAGTATGAGTCTGTTCCTGGTAAAACTCCATTATTCCGGTAAACCTTTCCTGTGCTGCATAGTTATATAGGATACATTCAGAACCTGTTTCTGAATATGCAAAATATACTCCCGTTATTTGCAGATTTCAATACGAAAAGTAAAATTTTTACAGGGTTTTACAGTCCGGAGATGCCGGGTGCCGCCTGATTGAGGTAGGCTTGTGCCAAAGAACGGACTTCCGCTGCCGTTTCGCAATGCAATGCTTTTTGTGCAAGCTGTTCCGCATCGTAAAAACTCATTTGCCGGATCGCCCGGCGAACAATCGAGATGGATGCAGAGGGCATACTCAATTCCCGGACACCAAGCCCGATCAGCAATGCTGAAAATACCGGATCACTTGCGATTTCCCCGCATACCGTGGTATAAATTCCTGCTTTCCGTGCGGCATCCGCCGTATGTTTAATCAGGGCAAGAATCGCCGGATTGGAGGGTTTGTAAAGGTATGCGACCCGTTCGTTTGTGCGGTCAACGGCAAGAGAATACTGTACCAGGTCATTGGATCCGATACTGAAGAAGTCCACTTTCCTGGCAAACTGTTCCGCCAGAATGGCAGCGGATGGGATTTCGATCATAATCCCGATTTCCATATTTTTCGAGAACGGGATCTTTTTCTGCCGTAATTCGTTTTGTGTCTGTTTCACCAGTTCCAGAAGATGATCCAATTCTTCCATGGAGGAGACCATGGGGAACAACAGTTTCAGTTCGCCGTGTGCGGATGCCCGCAAGATTGCCCGCAATTGTGTTTGCAGGATTTCCGGATTGAGTTCATTCAACCGGATCGCCCGCATTCCCAGGAACGGATTCTGTTCCCGGAACGAAAACAGGGCATCATCCAGTTTATCGCCGCCCACATCAAGGGTACGGATCACCGCCGGTTGACCGGGGAGAGATTCCATGATCTTTTTATATACCTGATACTGTTCTTCTTCCGAAGGCAGTTTTGCCGCATTGAGAAATAAAAATTCTGTCCGGAACAAGCCGATTCCTTCTGCGCCATATTCCTGTAACTGATCGAAGGAATCAACCCCTTCTGCGTTGGCAAGCAGTCGGATGCAATAGCCGTCAAGCGTTTCTGCACGCATACGGCTTTCCTTGCGTAATTCGGCATATAATTTTTCTTTCTGCGCCATTTTTGTACGGTAAAGTTCTTCCGTTTCTTCCGTCGGATTGGCAATGACCATGCCCATATACCCGTCAATGATCAGCCGGTCGCCTTCTTCCAGCCGTTCCGCAAAATGCTGCATCCCGACAACTGCCGGTAATTGAAGGGAACGCGCCAGGATGGCAGTATGAGAAGTCCGGCTGCCGGTTTCCGTAGCGAAGCCGAGAACTTTTTCCCGATCCAGCATGGCGGTATCCGAAGGTGTCAAATCGGAGGAGACCACAATCGCGGGTTCGGGCAGCTGGCTCAGAGACGGATTGGCAAGCCCTTTCAGATTATTCATAATCTGTGTTGCCACATCTTTGATGTCTCCGGCACGTTCCTGAAAATAGGAATCCTGCATACTGGTGATCACGGTAATATATTTCTGAATAGAATTGGAAAAAGCGGTATCCGCAGCCAGTTTCTGATTTTTGATCATTTCTTCCACATCGCGGATCAACATACGGTCGTTGACGATCAGCAAGTGCGCGGCAAAGACATCGGCTGTGCGTTTCTGAATGGAAGACTGCATTTTCGACTGCATGACCTTGATATCATTTCTGGTCATTTCCAAGGCATTGCGGAACAGTTCGATCTGTGCATCCACCTGATCTTCCGTAATTGTCCGTGCCGTATTATTTTCCAGATGACGGATCTTTGCTTTTGCCAGAAAGACAGGGCCGATTGCGATTCCGGGGGAAGCCGGAATACCGTGGAAGAGAATTTCTTTTTTTGTACGGACGCAATTGGTGTTATTCATCATCATCAAACCCGGATTCCAGCAGATCGCCGAGAACTTTGATTGCTTCTGCACCATCGCTGCCGTTTACTGTGAGACGGAGTTTTGTACCGCAAGGGGCGGCAAGCATCAGCATGGAAAGAACACTCTTACCATCGGCAGTCATCCCGGTGGTAAGATTACAGAGTTCCACATCCGCTTGAAATTGTTGTGCGGATTGAACAAAAAGAGATGCCGGTCTGGCATGGAGTCCCTGAGAATTGTGCAAAACACATTCGCGGACATTTTGCGAATTCATAGCTGCCTCTTTCATAGTTTTTGTTCTTTCTGCTTAAATGCCGATGCTCAAAAGAAATATAAGTGAAATCATACCTATATCTGCCTGATATGGTAATATATCACCGGAATGGCAAAATTACAAACTTTATCCGGAATATTTTCTTTTTTATTTGGAAATAATGAAAATACAGTTGGAGGCAAACAGGTTCGGACAAACTGTTGCCAATCCGGGGAGAAAGTCACCGCGCGCCGTTAATGGAATCTCTTTCAAAATCTTAATGTTCAGAGTTTTGCAAAGATTCCGCAAGTCGGAGATCGTGCCGGGGTGAATGGTCGGGGTATCATACCACGGTCTTGGCAGATTCCGATTGACCGGCATATTCCCGAACATCAATTGGATACGGGCATTGATATGGCCGAAATTCATGTAGGAAATGATTCCGTATTTCCCGATCCGCAACATTTCCTGCAAGAGCAAATCCGGACGTCGGACTGCTTGCAGAGTGCGGGAAAGAATCACGTAATCATAAGTGTTATCTGTAAAAAATGTCAGAGAGTCGTCCAAGTCGGCATGAACCACGGGGACGCCGCGCACTGCACATTCCAGAATTTTTGTTTGATCCCGTTCCACGCCGGTAACTCTTGCATTTTTATCCACTTTAAGAGCTTTGAGAAGGCGTCCGGAACCACAGCCCAAGTCAAGAATACGGGATCCGTCGGGGATCATATTCCGGATCGTGACCAGGTCATTCCGCAAAAGAAGTTCGTCTGTGACGGTATGATTGACTTTAGAGTTTGACATTATTTCAAGCCCTCCTGATAACAGTTGGAAAGGAAGCCGGAGACCAGTGTACCCAGTGTTTCTGTTTCCAACAGGAATGCATCGTGTCCGTAGGACGATTCAATATCACAGTAGGTCGTATCGATCCCGTTATCCAGCAGAGCTTTGACTAATTCTCTGGACTGATAGGACGGGAAAAGCCAGTCACTGGAGAAGGAGACGACCAGGTATTTTGCATGTTTCATTCTTGCAAAGGCTTTGGAAAGATCGCCTTCTGCATTATCCGAGATATCAAAGTAATCAATGGCACGTGTGATATAGAGGTAGGAATTTGCATCAAAACGTTCCACAAAACGCGTACCCTGATGCTGCAGATAACTTTCGATCTTGAAGTCTTTGTCAAAGTCAAAAGAGTAGTCGGCTGAATTTTGCAGTGATCTGCCGAATTTTTTCCGCATGGATTCATCACTCAAATAGGTGATATGTGCAAGCATACGGGCAATGGCAAGTCCGCGCTGGGGCTGCTCTTTGTATTCTCCATCCTGCCAGTGGTTATCGCCCATGATCGCTTCCCGTCCAACCCAATTGAATGCAATGGATTGGGGAGAAATACGGGATGTTGTGGCGATTGCCATGACAGAATTGACATATTCGGGGAATTCCATGCCCCACTGGAGAGCCAACATGCCGCCCATGGACCCGCCGGCAACACAAAGCCATTTTTCAATTCCCAAGTGATCCATCAGCCGTTTCTGCGCACGAACCATGTCACCGATGGTGATGACGGGGAATTTCATATGATACGGTGTACCCGTTTCCGGATTGATGGAACTGGGGCCGGTAGAGCCGGAACAACCGCCGATAATGTTGCTGCAAATAATAAAATATTTGTTTGTATCAAAGGGTTTACCGGGTCCGACCATGGTATCCCACCAGCCGGGTTTTTTATCGTTGATGGAGTGATAACCGGCAAGATGAGCGTCACCGGTCAATGCGTGTTCCACCAGGATGGCATTGTCTTTATTTTCAGAAAGAGTACCGTAAACTTCGTAACGGATATTGACGTTTTTGAGTTTTGCGCCGCTGTCCAGAGGCAAAGCATCCGCATCCGTTGTACCGAAAAAGAAATCAGAAGGAGTCACAACTCCCACAGAGTTAATGGGATTTTCCTGTTCCAAAGTACACCTTCACTTTCATACAATGCGTTCAGAAATAAAATCCGCCGTAAAAGGCGGATAAAAAGTGGTGACCGGAAACGTTTTTTGAGATCCGTTTCCGGTGCAATAGATCAAATTCAGAATGTTCTTCCGGTGATCGCCTTGAGAGCTTCCAGATATTTTTCGCGTGTTTTAGCGACAACATCCTGAGGAAGTGCGGGGGCGGGCGGAGTCTTATCCCAGTCAAGCCCTTCCAGATAATCGCGGACATACTGTTTGTCCAGGCTGGGCGGGTTTTTACCGAGGATATAATCTTCTTTCGGCCAGAAGCGGGAGGAGTCGGGCGTCAATACTTCGTCAATGAGAATGATCTCGCCGTTTTCTTCACCGAATTCAAATTTTGTATCAGCCAGAATGATTCCGCATTTTTCTGCGTGATTTGCAGCATCTTTGTAGATGCGGAGAGCGAATTCGGCAAGATTTTCTGCTTTTTCTTCTCCGATCAATTCGCCGGCTTCTTCCACAGAAATATTTTCGTCATGTCCTTCTTCCGCTTTGGTGGAAGGAGTAAACATAGCACGATCCAATTTTTCGGAAAGCTGATAGCCTGCGCGCTGCTTGATTCCACTTACGGTTCCACTCTTCTGATATTCTTTCCATGCGCTGCCGGAGAGATAACCGCGGACAATACATTCCAGCGGAATGGTCTTGACCTTTTTCACGATCAGTGCGCGTTTATCCAAATCTGCTGCGTATTTGCGCAGTTCCGGGGGGAAGTCCGATACTTCCGAGCAGACCAAATGATTGGGTGCCCAGGAAAGGTATTCAAACCAGAAGAGAGAAAGAGCTGTGAGAACTTTACCTTTATCCGGAATTCCGTTGGGCATCACGCAGTCAAATGCGCTGATCCGGTCGGTGGCAACGAATAAAAGAGTATCTCCCAAATCATAAATATCCCGCACTTTGCCCCGGTGCGGGCGCGGTAAACCGGGTATTTCCGTTTCCAGCAATGCCCCGTTTGAATCATATTTCATGGCGTGTTTTCCCTAATTATGCAATGGACAGGATTTTGATCTTTGTCAATTCCTGACGATGACCTTTGCATTTTCTATAGCCTTTACGGCGTTTCATTTTAAAGACGATAAGTTTCGGTCCGCGGTACTGTTCCACAATTTCTGCTTCGACTTTTGCGCCGGCGACAGTGGGAGTACCCATTTTCATGTCAGAACCTTCACCCATGGCGAGAACTTCCGTGAATTCAATTTTGGCGCCGGCTTCGCCCGGAATACGTTCCACGGAAAGGACATCGTTTTCCTGCACTTTGTGCTGTTTTCCGCCGGTTGCAATTACAGCGTACATGTTGTTTGCTCCTGCTACGTTGTTGTTTAA
>JAFVSW010000095.1 GCA_017503545.1 Lentisphaeria bacterium
CAAGACCGATCACGAAAAGCCAGGGGACGATTTTGCGCCATTTCTCCGGGAACTTCGGGATGTATTTGACCAGCCATTCTGTTTGAAAGCAGAAAAATGCGGTTGCCAGAATCCCCGGGTAAATCAAAATCGCGGCATACCGTCCGGAGATGATTTCGATCACGGTACGCCAGGCGATCATAAACACAATCGCAACGGCAAAGATCCAGTAAAAGCGTTCATGTCGTTTCCAGTACATGACGGCGGCGACAGCGAGTCCGAGTAAGGCGGCAACAGCGATCGGTTCAAAGAGAAGTCCGGGGATGGATTGGCTTATAATCATCATGACATCCCCTCCGACAGCACACTCACATCCTGCAGTTTTTCCTGAAAATCGATATATTGCCCCTGATAATACTTCTGATAGTTATGAAATATATGAGTTTTAACCCCCATCAGATACGTCAGGGAAAGAATAACTGCCCCTGCGATGATAACACTTGCTGTCATGAGAAGCAGGATCCGTTTCCATTTCAAATATTTCCGGATACCGCAAAAGAGAAGTGCAAAAAAGAATAAGGGGATCATTTCCAATGTTTCATACCGTGTCATCATGGAAAGAGCGAAGAACACCCCGGCGCCGCAAAACGAAACAAGGGAATCCTGTTTCAACCCTTTTATGATGAAATAAATGAACCATCCGCAGAAAAAGAGATAAATCGTATCCCGTTGGGGTTCAATGGCAAATTCGATCATGGAGGGATTCACCGCCATCATGAACGCCGCGACCAGAGAGATCCGGCGATCTTCGAATAACAATCTGCCGATTTTGTAAACGATCAAAGGCAGAAAGCTGCCCATTATGATATTGAGTCCCACGCCGGCGACTGCGGGTGAGAGTCCGCAATCAATGAGCAGCTTCATCAAATAAAGCGGAAACGGTGGGATCCAACAACGCGGCCAATATTGGAGTACGCCATCAAACGATCCCGTCTCCGCCCAGACCCGTGACAGATCCAGATACATGACCCCGTCTCTGGAAATCGTTGGCTCCATCCGGAAGGAAAGGAGAGCAAAGAGGAAAAAGATTGCAGAACAACCGATCAACGGGAGTAGATATTTATTCATTTGGCATAAACCAGATATCAAAGGGGAAAAGGTTACATTTTCTGGTCAAGATTTTTCCCTTTTTCTTCGTGCTTGAAATTGGGCAGATATTGCTGCATCATGGCAACGATCTGCGCTTTTGTCACGCTGGGTGTTTTCAGAGTTTCAGTCAAATCTGCGAGGAAATTATCCAGTTCCTTTTTGGGACGCGGAATGATCGTATCAATAATGCCGAGTGAACGGAAGCGTTCCATATCCAGATGTTCACCGGGCACAAAGAACTCTTCATATCCTTTTTCTCCGGTTGTATCCGATTTGAAATAATATACGGGGTATGTTTTCGAATCAGCCGGCATCTCCGCGGCAAACTTCCGTGCTTCATCTTCCGATTCGCAATATTTGATTTCGTACCCCAGCATGGAGAGGAATTTATCGGCAATGGAGCTGAAAGTCAACATCTGTTCTTCGCCCAATTTCGGGAAAAATATTTCGCGGTTTTTCCCGAGCATACAAGCCAACATACAAATCTGTCCGGATTCCTCCGGTGATACAAAATAACGTTTCACGTCACTGGGAGAACTCAACGGCTGACGTTTCATCAGTCGTTCGATAAACCCGGCAGGCAATGAACCATTGGAAAACGCAACATTGGCAAAACGTGCAGTTGTGATCTTGAACTGATCGGAATACGACATAATCATATCTTCCATGATTCGCTTGCTTGCCCCCATGATATTGACAGGGTTTGCCGCTTTATCCGTGGAGACACAGAAGAAATGTTCCGGCGGGAATTCGACCAGAAGATCCAGGAGTTTCCGTGCGTTCAAAACGTTATTATTCAGAAGAGCTTCCACGGAATAGACATCTTTTTCGCTCCTGACATGTTTATGAGCGGAGAAATTGGCAACAATATGAAATCCGCCTTCTGCACGGAAGATTTTTTCGAACACGGGGTCCGCAAAACTCAAAGGATATGTACGATAGTCTTCGGGAACAAACATACCATAAGTGGAACGCAGATCGCGCGTCAGTTCTGTCAAACCGTTTTCGTTGGTATCGACGACGACCAGCTTGGCAGGTTTGAATGGGAGTAAAGCGCGGATATAACTGGAACCGATAGAGC
>JAFVSW010000096.1 GCA_017503545.1 Lentisphaeria bacterium
AAGTCCGGCAAAATTTGACTGAAAAAGGATTGTTGAAGAGATGGAAATGGTAGTTTGTGCGTGGCTACCCAGTGGGTAACCACCACAAACGCTCCGTTTTCAGATCTCAACAAGAGTTTTCAGGCATTTTTGAAGACTTTTTAAATTGCCTCCTCCAATAGTTAAAAATTGATTCATTTACAATATATCATTGATTTTACTGAAAACAAGGCTTATTTTCAAATAATTTTACAAAAAAAAGCATTTTTTGCTATGGTATTTGACTTAATATCGGGTATATTAGCAGTAAACATCAAGATAAGGAGAAAAATCCGATGAAAAAAGAAAAAATCCTCGTTTTCGGTGCCGGTGGTGCCATGTCCCAGTATATGATTCCGTTTCTTGCAGAACAGGGCTATCAGGTGGATGGAGTTGCTTTGCAGGAATTGAAAAGTGAACATCCGAACATCACTTATACCCAAGGCAATGCAAAAGATTTTAACTTGCGTATGGAATTTCTCTCCCGCAATTATGATGCCGTTGTGGACTTTCTGGTTTATCCCTCTGCCGAAATCCCGACAATGCTCCCGATGATTCTGGATCATACAGATCAATATGTTTTTCTTTCCAGCGGCAGAATTTACGACAATCTGGAAGTACCCGTAAAAGAAACCTCACCCCGTTTGATTGATACATCAAAAGACCCGTACTTGTTGAGTTCCGATGATTATTGCATTTACAAAGGTAGAGCGGAAAATCTTCTGCACAGTATGGAACGGAAAAATTGGACCATTGTCCGCCCGGCAACCACATACAGTTATCTGCGTTATCAACTTGTCACCCTGGAAGCAGCGGACACCGTGGGCAGAGCCAGAGCCGGCAAAAAAGCAGTTGTCCCCATTCAGGCAAAAGACAAACCCGCCACATTGAGTTGGGGCGGTGATGTGGGACCGATGATCGGCAATCTGCTTCTCAAAGATGCCGCATTGGGTGAAACATTCAATGTCAACAGTGCGGAACACCGTACCTGGGGAGAAATCGCAGAATATTACAAAGATATCTGCGGACTGGAATCTGTCTGGGTGGATAAAGAAGATTATCTGAAAATCCTCAATCCCAATCTCTATAACAGGGCACCCCGCTGGCAGTTGGAATATGCCCGTCTGTTCAACCGGATCGTGGACAACAGTAAAGCACTCGCTGTCACCGGAATGAGACAGGAAGACATGAGACCGCTGTATGATGGATTGAAACATGAAATCGAACGCACTCCGCGGGATATCCAATGGCGTGTCAATCAGAGAATGGATGACTACCTTGCTGCAATGAAATAATCAGGTAATATCATGTGGAAAATTTGTATTAATTATGATACTGGCGGGGGAAGGCTGGGCGGACACTGTACGCAAGCAGCCTTCACCGGATTGCCCGGCGTGGAAATCGCCGCAATGTCCGATGTCAACCCGGAGACGGTACTGAAGGATGACTCCCCCATTGGAGCAAAACGGCTTTACCATTCGTATACGGAAATGCTCGAACAGGAAAAGCCGGATATTGTGGTTTTGTGTTCCCGTTTGCCCGGTGAACATTACGAACAGATCAAATTTGCACTTAACCACGGGTGTCATGTTCTCTGTGAAAAACCGCTTGCGGAAACGTTGGAACAGGTGGAAGAACTGACGGAACTTTCCCGTAAGACGGGGAAACTGGTCCAGATCGCCCATCTTGCCCGCTTCGCACCGGCGTTCCACGAAATGAAACGTTTGATCACTGCCGGGGAAATCGGCGACATTCTTACCTGTTACATGCGCGGCAAAGAAGATCATCGCGGCGGTGGGGAAGACATGCTGGTTCTCGGAACTCACATTCTGGATATTGCCTGTTGGCTTTTCGGCAGACCCGAACAGGTTTATTCCGACATGCGTTACAAGGGTAATCTGTTGACAGTCAACGATACCATTCAGACAGTAGAACCCATTGGCCCGTGCGGAAGTGATGAAATTTTTTCTCATTACCGCTTTGCAAACGGCATCAACGGAATCTTTGAAAGCCGTCATCATCTTGTCCCCGGAGGGGAAGCCCGTCTGGGGATCACGGTTGCAGGGACAAAAGGCACATTGTGCATCCGTTATTCAGGAGACCGGACCTTGCGGATCAGCCGGGATTTCCCGGTTCCGGTGGAAGATCAAACCACATTTGAGATTGTTCCCCTGCCCGGTCCGCCGGAAATTCCCGGTGCCGCGCCGATTGATCTGACCAAGAATTGGGGTTATGATACAAGCCGGTACATTTTCCGGTATTTTGCAGAAAACAACCGGCGTGCCGCCTGGAATCTGCTTCAGGCGATTGAAGGAAAAGAAACCTTGCTTGCCGGCGTGGAAACGGCGGCGGATTCTCTGGAAATGATGGTCGGGGCATATCAATCGGCATTGAATCATGCCGTTGTCACGTTCCCGCTGAAAGATAAAAAACATCCATTAAAACAGGAAGCCTGATTGTCATGGATTACAAAAGAAAAATCATACAATTTGTAGAACGCGGAAAAGCCGAATTGCGTGAAGCGGACTTTAAAGTCGATACATTGGGACGGGATACCGTTCTGTTGAAAACAATTTACACGCTCATCTCCCCCGGCACCGAATTCGATTGTCTCAATGGCAATAATAACCGGGGACCGATCGTATACCCCATCGCCTTGGGATACAGTGCAGTCGCCACCGTATTGGATGTGGGCAGCGAAGTAACTCACGTGAAGAAAGGCGACCGTTGTCTCTGCTATCACAGCTGTCACAGCAATTATCAGCTGCTTCCGGCACATAAAGTCGTCAAGATCGAATCGGATGAATTACCGTCGGAAGAAGCCCTGTTTTGTGTGATTGGCTGTATGGGATTCCAGGGTGTGCGCCGGTGCCGTCCCGAATTCGGGGAATCGTTGATGGTAATGGGATTAGGCTTGCTCGGTCAATTTGCAGTACAAACGGCACGTCTTTCCGGCTGTTATCCTGTGATTGCACTGGATTTTGAAGAAAAACGCCGTCAACTTGCCCTTGCCGCCGGTGCCGATGCTGCCTTCTCTCCCGATGATCCGCAGTTGAAAGAAAAAGTGTCAGCCCTCACCGACGGACGCGGTGTGGATTGTACGGTGGAAGTCACCGGCAATCCGCAAGCGATCATTCAAGGTTTGGAATTGACCGCTTATTATGGAAGATGCTCCCTTGTCGGATGCTCCAGAACGCCGACAGAAAAGATCGACTTCTATAATCTGGTTCATCTGAAAGGGATCAGCGTGATTGGCGCAAACAATACCGCCCGTCCGCTCCATGATAAACGCCCCGGACTCTGGACGATGAGCGAAGATATGCGCCTGCTGCTCCGGTATATGGCAGCCGGTCGTCTGGACAGCAAACGGTTATTGACCATGATTGCGCAACCGGAAGAAGCACCCGGCATTTATGACCGTCTTTTGGCACGCGACCGGGAATTGCTCGGCGTGGTATTCGATTGGACAAAATATTGAGGTAAAGCTATGAAAGCAATCATAATTGGTGAAAACGGATCATTGAATTGGACCGAAATTCCCGATCCCGTTTTGAAAGAAGGATATGTTATCATCAAGATCCATGCCGCAGGAGTCAACCGGGCGGATCTTCTTCAGGCGGCAGGAAAATACCCGCCACCTCCCGGATGGCCGGATTGGCCCGGATTGGAATGTGCCGGGGAAATATTGGAAGCCGGTAAAAACAGTCGCTGGAAAGTCGGCGACCGTGTATGCGCCCTGCTCGGCGGCGGCGGATATGCGGAAAAAGTTGCAGTTCCGGAAGGCATGGTCATTCCCATTCCCGATGGACTTTCCTACACCGATGCTGCGGCATTTCCGGAAGTTTATACAACCGCCATGCTGAATCTGTTCCGGATCGGGAATCTGAAACAGGGTGAAACGGTATTCGTGCAAGCCGGGGCAAGCGGTCTTGGAATCGCTGCCATCCAATTGGCGAAATGGAAAGGTGCAAAAGTTATCACAACAGTCGGCTCTCCGGAAAAAGCCCATGCCGTCTGCGAATTGGGTGCGGATGTGGTCATCAACCGGAAAACGGAAAATGTGGAAGAAATTCTGAAACAGCATACCATTGATGTTGCATTGGATTGCGCGGGCGGTGAATTGCTTGGAAAGTGTCTTGATGCCATGAGACCCGGCGGACGGTGGATCCTTGTGGCAACTCAAGGCGGGGAAACGACCACTCTGCCCCTGCGTGTGTTGCTGAAAAAACATATCCGGTTAATGGGCAGTACGCTCCGCAGCCGGAGCGATGCTGAAAAATCTGACATTCTCAAAGAATTATCGGAAACCGTATTGCCGGAATTCATTACGGGCAAAATACGCCCGGTGATCTATCAGACGATTTCCATGGAAGATGCAGAAAAGGCACACGCCATTCTCAAAACACAAGCCAATATCGGGAAAGTGGTGTTGACATTACAATGAGCCGTTTATATACCGCAGTGAAATTGCGTTTTTCCATTATCCTGTTATGCGGCACAATTTTATACTTTTTTGCCAATATCCAGCGCGTGGCATTCCCCGGTGCTGTATTCGATCGACTTCAGCAACTCTACGGATGCGAAGCCGCCGGCATTACGGGGCTGGGTGCTTCGTTCATGTTCGCCTATGCCCTGATGCAGCCGTTGACCGGATTATTGCTTGACCGTTATGGCGGCAGCCGGGTATTCTGTTGCGGCGGTTTGATTTTCGGGATCGGAGAATTTCTTTTTGCAAGAGCAGGCACATTACCGGCGGCATACATTGCCCAGGTACTCGCCGGGATCGGTGCCGGTTCCCTGTATCTTTTTCTGGTACGGGAAAATATGCGGATCTTTCCGAAAAAATATAATATGGTTCTGGCGGCAATCATTCTCTGCGGATATTCCGGCAGTGTGGTGGCAAATGCGCCCATGTTATATCTGATTGATCATTTCGGATTCCGGAATACATTGACCGTCAATGCATCGATCACCGTTCTTGCCTGGGTGGCTGCCATCTTCCTGATTCTGCCGGGCAGATTGCCGAATGTCAGAAAAGCACATACTTTCTCCCCGAAAGAATTTTTCCCGGTCCTGAAAATCCCGCATAATCTGAAACTTTACACGTTCAGTGCCTTGAATTTCGGATTATATTACGTGATTCAGACCGTTATCGGTAAAAAATTTCTTCAGGACTACTGTTCCATGAAGGATCTGGATGCCGGATGGATCTTTTCCGTTACCGGAGCATTGGCTGCGGCAGGAGGATTTTCATTCGCATTCCTCAGTCATTTTGCCGGGGAACGCAGACAGATCTTCTGCCGGATCGCCGGGTGTTCCTCCATTGCAGTGTTCGGCTGTATTGTCTTATTGATTCTGTGCGGAATAAAAAACGGCGTTGTCTTTGCGGCATTATTCCTGCTTTTATCTTCAACAGCAAGTCTTTCCACCATTCTGATCCCTCTGCTCCGGGAAACCAATCAGGAACAGATGGTCGGGAAAGCGGTCAGCATGTTGAATTTTACCTTCTATCTTGCGGTGGCAGGATTGGGCAATCTGACCGGATTGCTGCTCAATTGTTTTTCCCCGGTCATACAGGATGGACTCCGGATTTACGGCACAACTGCCTGGCTGACTGTATTTATTGTATTATTCTGTTTCTCTTGTCCGGTATTTTATTTTTCGTTCCGGATGCAGGAAACGTTTGGTAAAAAAATAATAATGACCTCTTGTAAAAGGAAATAAATCTCATGAAAAAAATCAAAATCGCTCAACTCGGTATCGGACATAATCATGGTTCCGAAAAAATGAACACACTCCGCAGATTTCCGGAACTTTTTGAAATCGTCGGCGTCTCTGAACGTTCCCCCGAATGGTTGGAAAAACGCCGTAATCTCGATGCTTATAACGGTATCCCGTTTATGGATGAAGAAGAGTTGCTCAATACCCCCGGACTGGAAGCCGTCGCAATCGAAACCGATGGGATGGATCTGCTCCCCACTGCATTGCGCTGTGCGGAACGCAGGCTCCATATCCACATGGATAAGCCGGGCGGACATGATCTTGCAAAATACCGCCAATTGTGCGATATGTGCAAAGAAAAAAATCTTGCTTTCCAAATGGCATATATCTATCGCACCAATGCTGCCATTCAATTCATGCTCAATGCCATCCGCAATGACTGGATCGGGGAAATTTTTGAAATCCATGCCGTCATGAGCCGTTATGATGGTGATAACCTTGATTACCGGAAATGGATGACTCAATTCCCCGGCGGTGCCATGTATATTTTTGCCGGATATCTCATCGACATTATTCTGCAAATTCTCGGCACACCGGATAAAGTCCATTCCTTTATGAAACAAACCCGCAATGACGGTCTGGTGGACAACGGGCTGGCTGTATTGGAATACCCGAGAGCAACGGCAACGGTCCGCGTATCCATTGAAGAAGTGGGCGGTATGCAGCATCGCCGTTTCATTATCTGCGGCACAAAAGGAACAATGGAACTCACGCCGATCGAACATCAGGATTATTACAATAAATCATTAATGGTCCGCATGAATCTGAAACATCCCTGCGGCGGATATGAAGCCGGAGAACATATGGTCGATTGCGGTCCGCTGGGTGGCAGATATGATGAACAGATGATTCAGTTTGCAAAGATCGTTCGCGGGGAAATGGTCAATCCTTATCCCATTGAACATGAATTTCTGATCCAGAAAATTCTGCTCCAATCCTGCGGTCTCCTCCCCGGAGAATAAAATAAAATTCTCCCAATCCGCAGATATAAGAGGTAATTGATTTTTGAAAAAGTGATTTTGTCAGATTTTTGTTTATAAGCAGGAATATTATCCAAAAGTCACAACTGCACGAAGAACCACGGATCAATCGTAAAACCAGCCCCCTTGTGGGGCGGCAAGAGTCAGACAGCCCAGGGTGGAGCAGAGCGCAACCCTGGGATTAACGCATCGAACCACATTTTCCATGACAGCCACCGCGATGACGGCGTTTCGGCAGAAACGAACGGCATCGTGGTGGCAATGACATTCCCGGAACATCATTG
>JAFVSW010000097.1 GCA_017503545.1 Lentisphaeria bacterium
TTCAAGGACTTATCCCCAGGGTTACGCTTCGCTCACCCTGGCTTGTCACGGCGTAATGAAATGAAGACGGAGCTTTATTATGCCGTGCCGTTGGCACTGGTTTTAGATTTATCTCTGCATTTACGGACAGATTAGTTTTATGTGCGCCATCGGACTTTTTCAAATCCGTCTTTCAATTTTCTTCAATTTTCTGCTCAGTTCTGGCACAAACTGTCGAAGAACCTTTTTTTTATATACTTTTTTTCAGATTTTATTTGCATTTTGATTTTATATAATGTATATTAATTTTATATAACTCATATAAACTCATATATTTATTAAGGTTGGAACTATGCGATCAAACAGGACAAATTTGACAGAGACAATTCGTGATGCATTGGAAGAAATGATCTTGCGCGGGGAATTGCAGGCGGGGGAATTGCTTGCTTCCAATGCGGAACTTGCGGCAAAATTTCATGTATCGACCCTGACTGCTGACCGGGCAGTCCGCTTGTTGGTAAAAGATGGTTTGGTTTACCGGAAACAGGGAGTAGGGACCTATATTGCGGAATTGCCGCAACGCATGGCAAAGAAGATCCGGATCGGAGTGGCAGATTCAAAATTTCCGGAAAACCGGTTGTTTGACAGTTCCATGGGAATCCGGACGAGAAGCAGTGTGCAGTATTTATATGACCATCATTGCAATGTGAAACTGTTGGATTATGAAACGTTCACAAACCGTAAAAAATTGATATCGGTCTGCCGTGAACTGGATGGTTTGCTGATTTCCATGGCATTTATTGACCCGCAAACGGCAGCAAATTTGCGTGGTCTTTCCATTCCGGTAGTCGTGACGAATCTGGAAGAGAGTTTGAATCTTCCATTTCACCAGGTTGTGTTTGACAATTACAGCGGGATGCGGGAAGCCGTGGAAGTATGGAATGGCCGGCAGCGGAAAGAAATCATGATCATACATGCATCACATAAGAACAGTTTGTTACGGAAGAAAGCGTTTGAAGAGAATCTGGCAGAGTTCGGTTATGATTGCAGTCGGCTTGAAACGGTTTGTCTTGATACGGAAAGGGAGAGCCGGAATATAGAAATCAGCTGTTATCGTCTGGCAAAGGAGTTGAGTTCTCGTATCCGTGATAAATTTATATTTTCGACATCTGATGTAATCAGTTTTTCCATGCTGGAAGCATTTCATGAAAAAGGGCTTGAGTCGGGGAAAGATTTTGAATTGTTGAGTTATGACAATTTGGAAGGCTATAATTATATTCCTTTTGGGAAGCCTTTTTTAACGACGGTTGATGCACCCCGAATACGTTTGGCGGAACGTGCGGCAGAATTGCTTCTGCAGCAAATCGAAAAATCTGCGGGAGAAACACATATTATCCGTATTCCGACAAGACTGGTCATTCGCAAAACTGCGTTTGCTGATGAAAAGAGATAATTTCAAAAGATAACGAATAAACAAAGGAGAATTTACTATGGAACATGAAAGACGGAAAGAATGTTTTACTTTGATTGAATTGTTGGTGGTGATTGCCATTATTGCAATTCTTGCGGCAATGCTGCTGCCGTCGCTCGGGAAAGTGAAGGATGTTGCCAACCGGACAACATGTCTTAACAATTTCAAGCAGATTGGGATTTGTATTTATCAATATCAGACCTCATACGGGGATACTTTTATCGCATCGGTCAAATCCTGGGGTGGAGGAAAAACGGATATGTATGCCGGGCTGCTTCGGAAAGCGGGGTATTTCAAAGGAATGAAAGCTGCCGGAAAGTTCGGGGCGCATGTGGTTTCGCCTGAAATTATGAGATGTCCGGCAGAAAAACGGAAAAACCGGGATTCTGTAAAAACTCCGATTCCGCTGGATGGGTATGCTTCTTCTTACGATTATGGTTTGAACAGTGTTGTACATCCGATGCATTCAAGTACTGCTCTTGCGCAATCAAGTACGAAAAAAACAAGTCGTCTGCGGTATCCCTCAAAAACGATGATGATGGTCGATTATCAGAATTATGCTGCAGTAAGTACCTATGCCTCCAGTTTCAAGTACCGCCACTGCAATACCCTGAACGTAATGTGGGAGGATGGTCATGCGGATGTTTTGCGATTCGGGCAAGTTCCCACCGGCTCCAGTGGAAGCGAAAAACAGTTGGGGAACGTGTTCTGGGCATATCTTGACAAATGGTGGAAGTAAGCAAACAGGTGTTGCAGGATATGAAACTCTTTATTTTAATAGTGGAAGTAAGCAAACAGGTGTTGCAGGATATGAAACTCTTTATTTTAATATTGGCTGGATTCACAGTCAGTTCCGTATTTGGTCTTGGATTCAAAAATGGTGATCGGGAAGCGGTATTGGAAACGGCACGGCTCCGGGCAATAGTCCGTGACGGTCGGATCATTCATCTTGAAAACCGGAAAACCGGGAAAATTTATGCCGATCGCCGATTGAATGAAAAAAGTATGACTGCCGGTCTCGGTTACATGTTCGGAAAGGAAAAAGAATTATCGAAATTGCATTTTCCCTGGGGCGAACCACGTATGATGCAACATGTGGAGATCCGCAAAACGCAGTTGTACCGTTATCCCGATGACAAATCTCATTATTCTGCGAAAAAAATCGGGGATCGTGTGATTGTTTCCTGGAAGGGTCTGACGGATGGTAAAAACTTTTTTGCAAAGGATGAATTGACGATCACATTTCAGGAGGATTCCAGCGGCGCGTTGGTTTATCAGGGGAAAGGTTCCTCTCCCGAAAAAGGCGTTTTTGCTGTTCAGATTCCATTGGAAAATATTGTTCGGGAAAGTACCTTTCTGCTTCCCACGTTCGGCGGACTGGAATATAAAGGCAAGGGCAGGGCGGCGTTGATGATGTTTCATTCTTCCATCATGTTCTATGAAGCACCGGTAATGATTTGCACCGTGGGAAGCGATTCCCTTTCCATGTGGAGTGAAGATGCCCGTTTCCGTACCTTTTTTGCTTTTTTTACACGGAACAAAAAAAGTTGTTCTTTTGCATTGGAATTCCTGAATCTGATTCCGTATGAACAACACAACCATTCTCTTTCCAATCCAGTAAAACTGGATGTGTTTGAGGATAGCGACTGGATCGCTGCTGCCCGCCCGTACCGGAATTGGTATCATAAAACATTTGCAAAAGAAATCGCACAACGGGATTCCGGCTGGGCGGAAGAAATATCGGTCATATCCGATACGACAACCGGCAATAAAAAAGTATTGGAAAAAGTGGCATCCATGATGCCGCCGAACCGGGTTTTGTTCCATGTCTGGCAAGCCCGGCGGGATGGCTTTACTGCAAATGTGCCGGATTATACACCGAAAGCGGATTATCCGAAACAGGTGGCGCTGTATCATTCTTACGGATTCAAGGTTATGTGCTATGTATGCGCACTTTGTGTGACATACGGAAAAGAACTGTGGAACCGGGATGATCTTGGGAATATTGTCCTGCCGCGGCGGACTTCTGTGACCAGTTATAATGCCTCTCATTCCGCATTTGATGAAAACCTTGTCGGAAACATTGTTAAGAGTGAAAAAGGGAAAGATCCATTCGGTGCTTTGAAAAAAGGTCAGCTCATTTATACCGATCCGCTTGCTCCGGGGTGGCGCAAATATTATTCCGATACGATTCATAAATTCAACCGGCTGACGGGAACGGATGCCAATTATCAGGATACGCTCGGTGTTGCGGATGATGTGGGGAATGGTATTATTGACGGTTTGAGCGGTGCAGAAGGAAATGCGGCGCTTGCCCGCGTATTACAGAAGAAAGTCGGTGTTCCCATGGCTGCGGAATTCGGCCCGGCGCCGATTGCATTTGCGATCAAATGGCCGTTGAATTATGCGCAGGTTTGGGGCTCAGATTCGTTCCGGAAATCCCGTTTTCATCGACATCGTCCTTTGACCGCTTTTTTGTTCGGATACAGACAATGGGTTCCGACGATTGTTGCAGCAAATGATACAAAAAAACATTTGATTGCTTCTGTTGCTGATGCGATTTCCGGTATGGGAATGTTTCAGGCTTCCGCAAATATGCAGAACAAAGAAGGTTTTGACGGACATCTTGTACTCCGTTCTCAGATTTACGCGCAGAACGGGTTGAAACCATATTATCCGGAAAAGAAATATCCGGTAAATGTCAAAGCGATGTATAAAGGAATGAATGACGGTATTTTTCAGTATTGGGATGACGGCAAATTACAGATGTTGTTGTCTCCGGATGGCAAACCGCTTTACGGAAGAGCCGATGGCGTAACCGAAATCAAGCGGTCCGATCTTGTCTATCCCAATTGGCCTGTTTGGGATGAAAATGGAATTTATTCATTGGATCCGGATCAATCGTATGCGCTCTTCCCCGTTGGAACATCTGCCCGTCCGGAATTGCGGATCGCTCCGCTTGAGCAGGGAACGACACTCCGCTTTTTTTACGAGACCGAAGATTTTACTTATCTGGAAATCAATAAGAACAGGAAAAGCAAAAAAACGGAAAGTTCTGTTATTGTGACTGTCCCGGAACGTTTTACGCAAGTGATTTGTAATGACGTTTATTCTGTTGTCAAACCGGGCAAACAGCTCTTCCGCGGGAAATTGCCGTTACGACTTGTTTTTTCAAACGGTAAAACAACATCTCCTTCAACGATTCGGAAAATCAATATGGCAGCCGGTTTGCCCATCGGCGATCCGGAACCTCTCAATGCCGGGCGCAAAATTGCAGGAAAAACGTTGTATTCCATAAATTATTTCAATGCAAAAAGTGTTGATTATATGGCTGAAGTCAAAGAGAAGAATGCCGCATTGGAATTGTATTTTCAGAATTTTCAGAAGAAATACGGTAACGGTTCTTCCGTAGAGTTGCTGATCAATGGAAAACGTCAGGCGTTTTTTGATTGTCTTCAGCCAAATCCGAAATGGAAAAAAGGTGCAAAAATCCCCCGTATGCTTTTTGATACTCAATTACGGAAATGGACGATTCCTGTCGGCAGATATGTCGGTAAAAAGATTCTGGTTTCCCTCCGGGTTTCGGATAAAAATTCAACAAATGCCGATCAACAATTTGTTTCCATGCCCGCTTTTGTCCGTAATTCCGCGCAGGTATTCAAGGAAGAAATCGTAAAAGTGCAGCCGCCTCCGCCAAAGTCCGCAGTATATCCCCGCCCTTCCGGTAAAGCGATTGCTGTATCCATGCCGGGTTGGAATCAAAAAGCTGTGACTGCTTCCGGAGATAGGACTGTTTTTTCTTATAACCCGATTGCTTCCCATGGTGTATTATATGGTGCAGAAAAAATAAAAATCGACCCATCGAAACGCTATTATCTTTCCGCCGATATCAAAGCGGAAAACAACAATAATTCCGTAATCATCGGTATCGTTCAATATAATGCAATGGGGCAGGAGATCCATGGTGTTCATATCAATCCTGTGCAAAATTCTCTGACCCGCCTGTCTCATCCCGCACGGCGGAACAGTAAACGGATCCAGGTCATGGATGCTTCCGCCTGGCTGCCGGGGAATATGGTTGCGTTTCATGCTTCCCCGGATCGGAAGGATTTACCCAACCGAATGCTTGCCGGCCCGGTAGAGGCAATCCATAAAGGCGGCGGCGATTGGACGGTTGACCTGAAAACGCCATTAAAATTTGATATTGCTCCGGACAGTTATGTACGGCAGCACAGACCGATGGGAACACATTCCTACATGTATTCCGGCTCTGCAGGTAAAGATTGGAAGCCGATCGGTAAAGAAATCAAATTCTGGAAAGGTGCAGTTGCGTTCCGGTGTGTGATTATCAGTCGGAAGCCATTTCAATTCAAAAATATGAAATTGGAAATTTATCAGAATTGAAATAATGTTTTTCTTTACACATAATCAGGAGAATATGATTTATGAACATCCGTTGTCTTCATTTGGATATGAAATCTCTGTTTCCGGAAGCAGATTATCTGCTTTCTCTGCTGAAACGTTTTGCTGATATGGGGTATACACATATCCTCCTTGAATTTGAGGATAAATTCCCCTTTGAGGCTTATCCGTATTCGACACACCCTGCCGCTTATTCCAAACAGCAGTTTCAAGCGGTCGCGGAACAATGCCGGAAATTGGGGCTCGGCGTGATTCCGCTTCTGCAATGTGCAGGTCATCTGGACTATTTTCTCCGGCATGAAAAGTACCGGAAATGGAGTGAAAACGGTAATGTTTATCAGTGGTGTCTTTCCGATCCGGAAACGTGGGAAGTTTGGCAGAATATGCTCCATGAGATTCTTGCCATCTTCCCCGATTGTGAATATTTCCATATCGGTGCCGATGAATTACAGTTGAATTCTCCATGTGCCCGTTGTGCTGAAAAAAATCCTTTCCGGGTATATTTGGATCGGGTGCGGCAATGTACGGATCTCCTGCTGGCGAAAGGGAAAAAAGTTCTGGTATGGGATGATATGTTCCGGAATCATAATACCCCCGAAACCCGTGAACTGTTGAGTAAAGTGATTCCCTGTGTTTGGCAATACAGGCAAGTGGATGAATCGATCGTACAACGTTATAGCGCAGAAGGTGTTTCTTATTGGGCTGCCTCCCGGATTCAAACCAATGCCCGTTATCTGGGAATGGGAAAGCAGCGTCCCATGCAGCAGAATGTGGATGATTGGGCGGAGATTCAGCAGAAATATCCGGCAGCCGGGCATATCGGCACATTGTGGGGCAGAATCCAAAGTTTGTACCCGATCAACACCACATTACCCCAAGCCATGTATATGGCGGGATATCTTGCAGAAACATTGAAACATGGAAAAATCCGTGACCGGAAACAATTCAATCAGGCATTTGCTGAAACATTTTTTGGTTTGCCCGGATTGGATTTGGATACAATCGTGTATGGTTTCAGCAATGAACCGGAACTGGTAAAATGCAATCTGGAACCGTGGCTGGGGAAGGCGTTGCGTAATAACGATATTCTGGAAATCTGGTATGCTTTTAATGAGATCGACCTGCTTTATGATTACATTGATCTTTGTTTCAGCAGTAATGATGCTATGCTGATGCAATATCGTAACGGTAACGTGACGTCCGCGATTCTCAATAACTGGAAGGATGGAGTGAAACTTGTACAGGAGCGGACGGAGGCACTTTCAACAAAATTAGATCAGATGTTGGGAAAATATTACCCGCTGAACCAACTGGTAGAATTTAAAAACAGCCGCTTTTTGTCCATGTTGGAAAATAATGCCCGGTGGGGTGAAATTTTACAGGATGCTTGTAGAAAAACGCATTTGTGATTTGCGTTGTATGTTTGCTCCGTAAAATAAAAAGCTCCTTTTTGATGAAATATCCGGAAAAAATCCACAGATAACCCATAGAATATTTCAAAAGAAAACAATAAAAAAACTATTACGTCTTGAATGGAATATTGATACAAAGCTCAGTATCCGGATAAAACGCTGGTTTTTCGATCGATCCGTGTCTTTTCGTGCAGTTGTGACTTTTGGATAATATTTCTGCTTATAAACAAAAATCTGACAAAATCACTTTTTCAAAAATCAATTATCCTTTATTCAAATATGACGGAAACATCCGTTTTTTGAAAAATTACGGGATATCTGTGAAAAAAACTGTTTTTTCAGTAAACTTTATGCAATCTTGATTTGCTATTTTGCAAAAGGTGTGCTAAATTTCAACGTATTGTATTATTTTGACGCACGTCACTGTAACAAACACAAAGTAAGGAGTCTATTCTTTATGGCGGAAAAAACAAAAAAGAAAGCGGCTCCAAAACCTGCAAAAGCCGTAAAAGCTGCCCCTGCTAAAAAGGCAGAAGTCAAAAAAACTGCACCTGTAAAAAAGGTTGAAGCAAAAAAAGCCGCTCCGGCAAAAAAAGCGGCTCCTGTGAAAAAAGTTGAAGTGAAAAAAGCCGCTCCGGCAAAAGCTGTAAAAGCTGCTCCCGCGAAAAAAGTTGAAGTGAAAAAAGCCGCTCCCGCAAAAGCTGTAAAAGCTGCTCCGGCAAAAAAAGCAGCTCCTGTGAAAAAAGTTGAAGTGAAAAAAGCCGCTCCGGCAAAAGCTGTAAAAGCTGCTCCCGCGAAAAAAGCTGCTCCGGCAAAAGCTGTAAAAGCTGCTCCCGCGAAAAAAGCTGCTCCGGCAAAAGCTGTAAAAGCTGCTCCCGCGAAAAAAGCGGCTCCGGCAAAAAAAGCCGTTGCTAAAGTTGCTGAAAAACAGGTCACAATCGCTTTCATCGGTTGCGGTATTCAGGCTAAAACTGTTTTGATCCCCAATATCATCAAACAGAAAAGTGCAGTCGTCAAAGCGGTTTGCGATTGCGATAAAGTCCGCCGTGAAGCTGCTGCGGAACAGGTCAACAAATATTATACCGACAATAAAAAGGCAAAACTCGCAACTTGCAAAGCTGTCGCTGATTTCCGTGACATCATCAACGATCCCTCCATCAGCGCAGTTTGTATTGCCACACCGGACCACTGGCACGCATACATTGCCATCGCCGCAATGAAAGCCGGTAAAGATGTGTATTGCGAAAAACCGCTGACCTATTCTATCGAAGAAGCTCAGTTGATCATGAAAGCGGAAAAGAAATACAATCGTATTTTCCAGTCCGGTTCCATGCAGCGTTCCTGGAGAGAATTCCGTACCGCTTGTATGATCGTCCGTAACGGCTTCATCGGCGATGTCAAATACGTCGATTGCAACTACGGTAATGCCTCCGCACAGAACAACAAAGAAATCGAAAAATTCAATGCAAACCTCGGCGGACCGTCTCATCCTCACCGCTTCTTCTGCCAGTGGGATGCCATCGCCGGTAAAAACCAGACCGTCAAAGCCGAATCCGCTCCCAACGATGATGTGGATTGGGATATGTGGCTCGGTCCCGCACCCTGGTCTCCCTATTCCGACCAGTGCGCACCACGCGGCGTAGCTAAATTCTACCCGATGTTCTGGCGTTTCGATGACAACTACGGTACCGGTTACAACGGTGACTGGGGCGCACACCATCTGGATATCGCTCAGTGGGGTCTCGACCTGGATAAATCCGGTCCGGTGAAAATCGTTTGCTCCAAAGAAGCTCACTCCACCAACCCGCTCCACGGCGGACGCCGTCAGTTCGGTATGCAGTTCGTTCTGGAAAACGGAACTGTCATCAACCATACTCCCTTCGGCATTTGGGGTACAGTCTTCTATGGTACCAAAGGTATCGTTGCGGTAAACCGTGGCTGCATTGCTGTATGGGTCGGCAAAGGCGTCAAACCCACCGCTGCGATTCGCAAAGCTATCGCGGAAAATAAATTCGATAAGATGAAATGCGTTGCATTCTGCGGCGGCGTCAAATACGGTTTTGACCCGACACAGAAGAAAGACGATTCTCTGACTGCAACATTGGATACTTTCGATAAATACTTTGATCTGGCAAACGCCAAGGTTCAGCTTTACAAGAGTCCGCTGCAGGAACAGAACTTTATTGATTGCTGTATCTCCCGTGAAACACCGATCTCTCCGGCTGAAGTCGGTGCCCGTGTTTCCATCCTCTGCGGTCTTTGCAATATGAGCTATGTCTATGACACCGGCTTTGATTGGGATCCGGTCAACTGCACCTTTGCCAATGGCACTGGTGATCCGGCATGGCTTAAACGTGCGGTGTACCGCAACGGTTGGGATATCAGAGCATTGCTCGATTGATTAAGCCCGGCTTGATTTAAAACAATTTGCCGTTTGTATGTGTTTTGCATACAAACGGCGTTTTTATTGATGAGACAATTTCAAAAAATAAAAAAGAAGCTGGGAAAAACGCTTTTTATAAAAAATGTTTTTCCCAGCATACTGTTTTGCAACAGTTTCACGCTCTATTGTAGTAATTTCTGTAAAATTACTTGATCTCTTTGATCGTCAGTTTCATGTTTTTATACTGGGTTTCCACTTTTGCGGAATCCGTTTTTGCAGAAAGTCCCCAGTTGACCAGAATCATCGGTCTGATGTAAGCGGTCTTTGCCCAGAATTTGGATTTATTCAGTTCATTCTGGAAATTGACCGCTTTGTTTGCAGTAGGTCTGATGATGTTGGAATAGAAATAGGAACCGGATTTCTGGATGCGGACTTTTGTGCCTGCCGGATAATCTTTATAGATCGGGCGGAACAAGGTAATGGTCATGACATTGCCATCCTGCTTGATCGCTTTGATGCCGCTGACGCTGTTATCATAACTGAGTTCCCCGTCTTTCACGTTGAAACCGATGTAAAAATGACCGTATGCTTTCCATTTTTTATTTGCTTTGATCTTCAGGGTCGTTGCACCTTTTTTGATGGCTTCCGTCAATTCGGTTGTGGAACCGGGTTCCGATACCGCATTGATCTGATTGATGATTTTTTTCTTTGCATCGTACATGAAATAACCAACATAGGAACCACCACCGATTTTGCCTGTCGGAACAAACACAGTTCCACTGAAATTGTAGGTGTGTTTATCGTCTACCGGAATCAGTTCGTTTGCCTGATAGATGAATCCTTTTGAACCGGCAGCACTGATCGTACCATCCTGAGGTACGGTGACTCTTTTCTGATTGTTCCAGGCCGTGGGTTTGCTCAAATCAATGACCTTATCTGCGGCGGAACATGCAACAGCAAGAAGCATTGCACTGAAAATAAGACTTTTTTTCATAATTTTTTCTCCAAAAATTTATGGTTTTTATTTGATTTCTTTGATGACAAGTTTCAGGTCTTTATACATGGTTTCCACTTTGCTTTTGTCCACTTTCGCGGGGAGACTCCAGTTGACCAGGATCATCGGGCTGATATAAGCGGTTTTCTTCCAGAAATTTTTCTGTTTGAGTGGATTCTGGAATGTTCTATCATTTGCACCCGGTTTTACAATACTGGAGTAAAAGTAGGAACCGGATTTCTGAATGGCAACAGCAGTACCTGCCGGATAATCTTTATAGATCGGACGGCTTACCGTGATAATCATGTTTGCACCGTCTTTTTCCACTTTTTTCACAAAGCTGAAAATAGTGTCTCTGCACAGTTCATCGGCTTTTACATTAAAACCGAGATAGTGATGCCCTGCCGGTTTCCAGGCATTGTTTGCTTTGATCTTGAAAGTCGTTGCACCTTTCTTGATCGGTTCTGCCAAAGTCGTGATGGAACCTTTGAGTGTGTCGGCATTGATCTGACCAATATATTTTTTATCTTTGTCATACAGATAATAACCAATAAAGGAATTTCCGGCAATCTTACCTTTTGCAACTGCGCAAACCGTGCCGCGGAAATTGTAAGTGTGCTTGTCATCCACCGGGAACATTGCTTTTGTGTTGATAATCACGTTGGTATTGACACACAGTGTACCGGCGGCAGGACCAGCCTTAACAACCTTTTGTGCCCATGCTTCGGGTTTGCTCAAATCGATGACTTGATCTGCTGCGTAAGAAACAGCGGCGAGGAGCATTGCTCCAATAACGAAAAACTTTTTCATTGTTCTTCTCCTATGTTTTGTTTTTGTAAATGAAAAATGACTGTGCAGTCAATATAAACGTATATTCTTCATTTGTCAAGCAAAAAAACAAAAACTTATCCGATTTGTTCGTTTTTACCTGAAATACGGTCTTTATTTTTTCTTTCATTTTCCCGATATTCCGTAGGACTTACCCCCACAGATTGGCGTATGATCGTATAAAAATGAGTTTTATCCGGCAATCCGCACCGTTTTGCGATTTCCGAAACCGGCAGATCCGTGCCGGAAAGTAAAGTCAACCCCTGTTGAGCACGGTAGGATCTTAAATAATTCTGCGGTGTCCGGCAAAGTTCTTTTTTCACTTTTCGTGCAAGGGTTGACGGGTGGATCCCCAGTATATCGGCAATACTTTCCACATTCAAGGTCGGATCATGAAAACGGGAATTGACGATTTGCACAAAACGTTTGCCGATTTCCTGTTCCCGATACGATATACGTTTTGCTTCTTTTCCACCGATTAACGCCAATACTTCCAATGTCATTGCAGCAAGATGCCGGATGGTGTATGGATCATTATTGGGCAGTAAACGTTCCATTTCTTCAAACAGTTCTTTCGGATACGGTCCGGCATTTTTTATAAAACGCGGATATTCGTAAGAGAGGATCAATGCGGCTGCAACCGGACCGGAAATGCCGCACCATGCAACTTTCCAAACTTCTTTTCCGCCGATCAAATCCCGATCTTCATGAGGCAGATAAAACAACACATCCCCGGGTTCCATCCTGTAGGATTCCCCATGCAGTTTGATGGTTCCGCATCCTTCAGCACACCAATAGATAACGGCGTGATAATTGCCTGCTGCGCCTTGATGGATCCTCCGTGAGTTTTCCAAAGTATGCATTCCACAACTTTGACAATGAAACAGCATGGGTACAAATGTAAAAATTTCCTGTGGAGAGGAATGATAATAATGAAATGCCATGAATATTATATCTCCTGCGTATCAAGGGATGATTAAATTTATTTTGATTGTTTTCCGATTTATTGTTTACTATCCATGGGAAAAACAATTTCCCAATGCCCACTGTATCCACGTCCAATAAATTGTATATAATTTTTCATTCCGGCAAGATTGCGTGCTACTGTCTTTTGGCTGACTCCAATTATTTTTGCAATCTTTTCACGGGATATTTTGGGATCATTTTTTATACATCTGAAAATCTTCTGTTGAATTTCAGTAAGTTCACGGGGGACATCTTGGGAGACATCTTGGGGGACATCTTGGGGGACATCTTGGAGGACATCTTGGGTATCACCTTGAGTATCACCTTGGGTATCATTCTGAGCGACATTGTCTATCAAGGCAGATTTCAAGGCATCAAAACGTACCATGAATCCACAGTCTGATATGTCAAATATGGGGTAAGAGTTACCGCTTTGATCACACTCCCTGCAGATTTTCTCAATGCCCCGTCCCCATGCTTCAATATAACCGCAACGGAAGAATACATTTGCAATTGCAGCAGATCCACTTAAGATATTCGTCATTCCAAGTCTCTTTTCATTCAATGTTTTGAGATTCTTTCATAGTACTCCTTGTATGATTCATATGCCCGTTTCTAATATAGCATATTCAAGCATTTTTTCAAATTTCGGAAATTATAAATTCCACAGTTTTGACAATGAAACAGCATGGGTACAAATGTAAAAATTTCCTGTGGAGAGGAATGATAATAATGAAATGTCATGAATATTATATCTCCTGCGTGAAATATTAAACAGCTTTAATATAAATCCTGAATTTATGATTGCAAGTATAAAATCAATAAAAAACGTAAAATATACAGGAGAAAAGAATTTTTCTTAACGGTCATGAATTACATACTGAAACGTGATTTATTATATTGAATTTGCAATATTATCATGCTATATTAAAATCGTTGAAAAAAAGTAATTCCATATTTGCTGATTGTAGATTGAAAGGAGTATTTTTTATGCGTAAGATGAAGCGTTTTTTTACTTTGATCGAGCTGTTGGTTGTTATTGCTATCATTGCTATTTTAGCTGCCATGCTGCTGCCTGCATTGGGCAAAGTTCAGGGGGTGGCAAAACGGGCAAATTGTGCCGCAAATTTGAAACAGATCGGCAGTTTAATGAATATTTACCGCAATGATTATAATGATGTCGTTCCCGGATATATGATCTGTTTTGATTCTTCCGGAACATTGATCCCGGAGGCGAACCGGTGGACTTATTCTTATCTGTTCGGTTTGTATTTATGGACACCTTCCCAGAAACTTTTGAATATCGGCGTACAGCCTTTACACCGGGTATTCCTCTGTCCGGGAACCGGTAGGGCGCGGAGAACACCGTATTATGCAAATGTGTCTCCTTTTGTCAGTGAATTTGCTGTAAATAATGCAGACTATGGAATGAATTGGAATTGTTATACTCTCAATGGAAATCAGGGGATGGCGAAACCGAAATGTACTGTACGCTTTGCAAGATTGAAACGGCCATCCGGGGCTTTTTATATTGCAGACAGAACCACGACTCTGGATCTTCCAGGAATGCAAAACGATCAATACCCCGGATTACAGACAAAAGTGGATTCCTTCGGCGGTTATAGTTTTCCCTCCAAACGGCATAACAAAATGGTCAACATGCTGATGTTTGACTCCCATGTGGAAGTTATTCCAACCAAAACACTTGCTATGTCAACATTCCAGGATGGTGCAAAAATCCCGGTATTCGGTTACAGCGATATCCGGAATGCGTCTTTCTAAATCGGTATACAATACAATAAAAGTAATTTATCAATAAAATCACAGGAGTGAATATATGAAATCATTTGTCTCTATTTTTGCCGTTTTGTACGGAAGTCTTGCCGCGTTCGGAGCGGAAGATAAACTTTCCGACCATATTCTTTTTCATTTGGATTTTGAAAACAATTTGACGGCAAAAGCAGCCAAAGGATCTCCTGACGGAACATATCAGAAAAAAGCAAAAACTGCGCTGCAATTGGTTCCCGGTTATAAAGGAAAAGGCTTTTTGACGGGTGCCGGATTCACCTCGATCAGTTATTCCCTGAAAGGTAACATGAACGGGAAAAGCGGCACACTCACATTCTGGCAGAAAAAACTGGACAATGTGGAATTCAATAAAAATGATAAACGGCACCACATTTTCTTTGAGATCAACGGAAACAAAAGCGGCAGAAATCTGCTTTTCTACAAGTATGGCGACTGTTTTTCCCCTTGGATCCTTGACCGGTATAAAGCGGATAAGCGGAATATTTCCGATACTATTTTTCTGCCCGGTGAAAAAAATTATGACAAACTCGGCTGGAATCATTATGCTTATGTCTGGGAAGAAAATAAGTCCTCCCTGTATCTGAATGGAATCTGTGTCGGCACAAAAGCAAGACGTGCCCCATTCGGAGAAATCAACGGCGGCCGTATGCAGTTCGGGCAGACCTGGGACAGTAAGAATGACAATAACCGTATCATGGATGAAATTGTGGTATATGACCGTGCATTGACTCCGGCAGAATTATATTCCGTTTATCAGAAAGAACAGAACACTGTCCCCACGCCGTCAGTCACCCTTGCCGAACAGAAAACGGCAATCAAAGTGGATGGTAAAATGGGGGATGGCGAATATGCTTCTGCAGCCGGGATTCCGCTGTTATTTTCCACACGGTCAGCCAGTGTGGCGGAAGTTCCGGCGCTGGTGTATCTGACTTATGACAAAGATAATTTGTATCTGTTTATGAAATCACCCATTGGCGGGAAAGCCTTTGAAAAAGCACATACTGCCCTGTTGGAAGGTATGTTCCTCAAGGAACGGACAACGCATGACATGGATATTGACAACGATGATTCCTTTATCATTGATCTGCTGAAAGATAAAGTCAACAGTTATCTTGCCGTCAATACTCTTGATATCCGGTACGATTACACAATCACCAATGGAAAACACATCAAACTGGATTGGAATCCGGCATGGAAAACAGTCAGCCGCATCACGGAAAACGGTTGGGATGTTGAATGTGTCATTCCGTTGAAATCATTAGGGATCGAATATGGTAAGACAAAAGAGATCCGGGGTAATTTTGCCCGCAATTGGAAAAAGTTGAAATTGGAAGCAAACGGTTACGTACAGGATTTGTATGTTGATAAAGGTGCATACCGCAAAAATAAAAAATACGGCATGATCCGTTTTGCAGGCAATGATGGGCTTGTTGTCCGTTTTGATACCCTTGACCGTTTCAACTGCAATGGTGCGAAATTCAAAGTCAGTATATACAATCCCTCCGCCAAAAGTAAAAAAGCATATTTGGAATTTAAATCCGGATATGCGTTTCTGGATCGGAAAACATTGACTGTACCCGCAGGGAAAACGGTCATCTATGAATACGGCAAACGATTCAGCAAACCGGCAATTGCTCTTTCATTCCGGGTCGGTTCAGCAGAAAATAAAGGCGATTATTACACCTTCTCTGTGCCGGTCTATGCAAAAGAAGATTTGCAATTGACGATTGCTCCGCTGCCGACTGCACAGAAATTGTACGTCAATGGTTCTTTCCGTCATTTGAATCTGAATCCTGCCCATGGTTCCATTCTGGTACGTATTACATCCGGGGGAAAAGAATTCAGCAAAACGGAATATAAATTGACAGCGTTGGAATTTCAGTCCGGCATTTCCACAGAAAAATTCCCGGTGGGGGAATACAATGTGGAAGTTTTCCTGTTGGAAAAAGGAAAAGTGATCGCAACAAAATCTCTCCCGTATAAGAAAACAACATTCCCCGCATGGTATGGAAACCGGATCGGCTTGTCAGAAAAAGTTCCTGCTCCGTGGAAACCCGTCAAAGTCAAAGGAAATCGTGTGGATTTGATGAATACGGGGTATGATTTCGGATCCGGTGTACTGCCGGAAAAAGTGTTTGCCGCCGGAGAAAATATTCTTGCCGCCCCGATCCGTACAGAATTGACTACGGACCGCGGAAACGGCATTGTCAAACTCAAAAACAACATTCTTTCCAGGAAAGAAACGGAAGCGGTCATTGCGGGCGCAACCAAACTCCATGGTGTTACAATCAAAACACATACCACAGTGGAATACGATGGATACATGTGGCATCGTCTGACTCTTGATCCGGGGAAAACGCCCCGTGAGATCCGGAAATTGCAAATCCTGATTCCGTTGAAAAAAGCATACAGCGAATTGATCGTGCCTTATGATTATACTTTGAGTACGACCGGAAATCTGCACTCCTGGCATGGCAGCTCCCGTCCGCTCTGGGTGGGGAATGCAGACCGCGGTCTTGCGTATGTTGCGGAACACAGTCACAACTGGAACGTTTCCAATCCGGCGTATGAATTGGAAGCCGGGAATGGCAAAGATTCCGGTTATATCCGGATCAATCTGATAACCAAGCCTTTGAAATTAACCAAAGCGGAAACATTTGAGTTTAGTTTGCAGGCGACACCGGCAAAAAATGTGGCAAAAAATCACCGCAGTATGCGTTTTCTTGCACATCATGATTTAAAAAATCTGTTTGCACAGGAAGAAAATGCGGATATGCTCATCTGGTGGTACGGCGGATGGAGCAAAGTCACCCAGTCCAATGGCGATGTTTGTTATCCGGATGCGAAAAAGTATTATACCCCGGAAAAAACAAATTACACCTGGGGAAAAGGAAATAAAGTCAGTTGTCTGCCCTATTTCCAGCTGCATGAAACATGGGGGTTATCCCCTGAATTTCAGCAGTTCGGGTATGAATGGATCGACAGTCTCAATATGCCGGTCATTACAGTGAAAAAGCCCAATGACAACCGGACACCGGTTTGCCAGAACAGTCGTTCGTTCCAGGATTTTGTATTGAATGGCTTGCAGAAATTTGTAAAACAGGCGAACTTGCGCGGATTCTATTTTGATATGTCCCAACCGCAAAGCTGCAGCAATATCCACCACGGATGCGGCTATATCAAAGACGGTCAGATTTTGCCGACAACGAATTACCGGGGAGCCCGTCAAATCGTCAAACGGATTTATACCATGCTTGCGGAACACCGGAAAGATTCCCTGATCGTTTACCATAACAGCGGTCAGATCTGCACTCAGGTACACAGTTTTGCCGGAGCGTTTGTGGATGGTGAAAACTTTGTTTCCCGTCTGCAGAAAAACCGGGGATATGAACAGATCCTCCGCCCGGATGTTTACAGAGCAGAATATATGGGCAGAAATTTTGGTGTGATCGGAGCCATGCTGCCGGAATTCCGTGGAACGGCTGCAAGTGCCGCTTACCGGAAAACAAAAGATCCCGCCAACAAGATCGGAAAAGCGGAATATGAAGAATGTGGCGCACATCAGAATTATCTGTTCGGCTTGTCATTGCTTCATGATTCCTTGACAACGACCGGGTGGCTGCCTCATTTTGAAAGCAAATTTGCCGCCTTTGAAATCCTGCGAAAAATGAATTATTCTCATGGTGACCTGACCTTTCTTCCCTATTGGAAACAGAAATTGCTGCCATTGAATCCGAATGAATTTATTTGCAGTATGTATCAGGGCAAAGACGCAACCTGGCTGGTCGTCATGAATCTGACAAAACAGGATCGTGCATTTACCGTTTCTGTTGATCCGGCAAAACTGGGGTTGAGTGGGAAATTGCAAGCGGAAAACTTGTGTTATCCGGAAAAAGTCTCCTATAAGAACGGCACACTCCATTTGGAAAAATTGCCGTCCTTCCAATATCGTGTGATCCGCTTGGGAAAATAAAAAACAGTCGGAAAACGTTTATTGCATGAGGTGATTTCAAGTTTGAAATTACCTCATAACCAGTATTCAGCCGACATGATACCGGCTCATCCGGAATTCTTTCGGTGTCATCTTGTAGTGTTCTCTGAATATTCTGGAGAGATAGATCGCACTGCCGAATCCGCATTGATCGGCAATTTCATTGATCCGCAGCGATGTGAGGAGCAGCATATCAGCAGCACGTCTCAAACGGCAATCCATAATATATTGCGTGATACCGAGGCGCATATACCGTTGGAACATACGGTTGAGACTGCGGACGGATATCCCTGCTTCCCGTGCGATTTGTTCCCGGTCAAGAGTGCTATCTGAAAAATTATTTTTGATATACATCAGCACTTTTTCAAAATCGGGCGGGTATGTTTCCTGTTTTTCCTGTTGTTGCGCCAGAACAAGTTCCAGCATTTCCATAATCAGTCCGGCAATATGGGTATCATTCAGCGCGCCGGATTTCTTTTTGAATTCCTCCCGGATCTGATCAAATAATTGCACAACCGGTTCCATATCATTCAACATGATTTTTATCCCGGAATTGCTTGTGGAAAAATATTGCCGGAATAACATTTTATATTCTTCTGTCGGGTAAATAAGCAAACCTTTGCGGACACATTGTTCTTTGGATGTCACTTTTGTCTGGGAAAATACCCCGTATGGTATACTGATGGAAAATGTTCCGGCTTTATGCGTGTTAAAATCTTTTGCACCGATCCGGCGCTGTTTGTATTCGCCGGAAATGACAATACTGATCACGCCGTAATCGCAGGAATAACTCTGGCTTTGGAATCCGGGCTTGTAAATAGAATCAAAATAGGAATAACAACGCAACCCGCGCAATTGAGAAGAAAATGGATAATGATTGAACAGATAACATTCATGATACAATTTTTTATCCGGCGTCATAAATTATACCTTTCCACACGCAAGTACACTTTTTTACTTTTTGGCTCATTTGTTTTATTTTACTATATCACAAAAAATAAAAAAGTCAATATATTTATGGTTCTTCGACGGTTTGTGCCACAATTATGCTCAAAAATATAAAATAAACAAATACAGAATGTAGAATCGACCTGTTTTACACGTAAAATAAGCATAAACCTTAACGTCCAAACAAACAACGAGGGAACAGATTGCGGGGATATGATTTTTGGGCAAAAAAAATGGTTGCCTGACCTGGATTTGAACCAAGACAAACTGAACCAGAATCAGTTGTGCTACCGTTACACCATCAGGCAAA
>JAFVSW010000098.1 GCA_017503545.1 Lentisphaeria bacterium
CGCACGTATCAACGGCTTCACCGGCGTCGAAACGGAATTCGACTACGCTACCGGTCAGGTCAAAGTCGTTTCCGAAAAAGCATTCTCCAAAGGCGAACGCGCTGCTGTCCGTTGCTATGGCTGCGATGACGTCCGCGAAGGCGTTGCTATCATGTGGCTCGAAGGTGTGGATATCGCAATTACCGGTAACTCCACCATCCCGACACGCTTCCAGCACCCCGTTATGGCAACTTATAAGAAAGAACGTCTCGCCGCCGGTCAGAAGTTCTTCTCCGTTGCTTCCGGCGGTGGTACAGGCAGAACGCTCCATCCCGATAACATGGCTGCAGGTCCCGCTTCTTACGGCTTGACTGACACCATGGGCCGTATGCATTCCGACGCTCAGTTCGCTGGTTCTTCCTCCGTTCCCGCTCACGTCGAAATGATGGGCTTGATCGGTATGGGTAACAACCCCATGGTCGGTGCGTCTGTTGACGTCGCCGTCGCTGTTGCTCAGGCAATGGCATAAGTCCATTCGGACTCGTAAATTAAATATTCATAGCGGTTACGCGGAGGATTTCCGTTAACCGCTATGTTTTCTTAAAGAGAAAGGCTGATTCAATGAAAGGTAAAAGAGTATACAATAAAAGACGCCGCATCGTCCCGAAAGAAACGGAACAACAGGACGTGTTTGATGTTTCTTCCTCCGGAGAAACAACTCCTCAAAACGCTTTGCGTTTGCCTTCCATTGCTATCGTGGGACGTCCCAATGTGGGCAAATCATCCCTCTTTAACGCCATTCTCAAACGCAGACAGGCGATTGTCCATTTTGAAAGCGGTGTCACCCGTGACCGTGTGACTGCTGCTGCAATCCATGATCGCCGTCTCTTCCTCGTCACCGATACCGGCGGGCTTGCCATTTATACCGGTGAAAAAAAGTCCGTTTCTTTCTGGGATACCATGATCGCTGACCAGGCGGATGCCGCAATTGAAAATGCGGATGTCATTCTGTTCCTCGTGGATGCACAAGCCGGACTTCTTCCGCTCGACCGGGAAATCGCTCAGAAATTGCGTCAGTGCGGTAAAAAAGTTCTCCTTGTTGCCAATAAAGCAGATAATCAGGACGATGTTTTCCGTGCCGATGAGTTCAGCGAACTCGGGTTCGATAAAGTATGGCCGATTTCTTCCCTCCATCGCAGAGGAATCGGGGATATGCTCAATGCTGCACTCTCCCATGTGGAAAAAGTCAATGCCGACTCCGTTCCCAAAGAAGCAAGATTGAAAATCGCCGTCCTCGGTCGCCCCAATGTAGGGAAATCCTCCCTCGTCAACCGGTTGCTCGGGGAAAACCGGGTCATCGTCAGTGATGTTGCCGGTACAACTCGCGATAACGTAAACTCCGAATTCACTCTTCAGCTGGGCGAAGAAGAAATCCCCGCCATGCTGGTGGATACCGCCGGATTACGGAAAAAATCCAAAGTGGATGAAGCTGTCGAACATTACAGTATGATGCGTGCCGCCGATGCGTTGGCGGAATGTGATATCGTGCTCTTTGTGCTGGAAGCCAATGTAGGACAGGCTACTGCACAGGATAAAACCATTGCCCGTATGATCGAAGATTCCGGCAAAGCCTGTATCCTCGTCGTCAATAAATGGGATATCCGTGTTCAGGGTGCGACTACGAACGATATTCTCAAGGAAGTCCGTTTCACTCTCCCCAAAATGCTGTATGCTCCCGTGGTCTTTGTTTCCTCTCAGAATGGGTGGAACTTCAGTTCTCTCTATGAAACAATCGCTCATGTCCGCGCTCAGCTTTCCGTCCGCATCCCCACTGCCATGCTGAACCGGGTCATTCAGGAAGCCATTACCAAGAACCTGCCGCCTGTTGTCGGCACAAAACCCTTGAAAATCTATTATGGTGCCATGACCGGGGACAATCCGCCCTGCGTGACACTGATCGTCAACAAAACAGGTTTGTGTGCAGATTCTTATAAACAATATCTGGTCAACTGTTTCCGTAAGAGTTTCGGACTCTCCGGTTTGCCGATCCGTATCCGGTTGGAAGAACGTTCCCGCCGTGACCTTTCTGAAGTAGTGAACCATGCCGGTTCCCGCAGAAAGAAAGTCGCCAACGCCAAGCAGTACAAAAAGGCAAAAGCGGAAGAACGCGCCTACAAGATCAAGAAACGCCGGGAAGAACGTACCCGCCGCGAAAATCCATAATGATGGAACGCTACGTTTCCGCAAAAGATAAATCCACCCTGGCTCAGAAAATCGCACAGGATTTAGCAGATCAGGGTGAGATCTTACACCCCGCAACAGCGCATGGAAAAAAGATTGCGACCTCTTTCTGGGGATATGCCTGGTGCCGTGCCATCGAACAGTGGCAGGATTATGAAAGCCGCCTTCCGGCAGGGCGTTCCCTCCTCCGCAACAACACGGTCATTGACCTGGTGATCGAACCCGGTTTGATCAAAGCAAAAGTCGTCCACAAAGAATTATTTGAATTACGCATCTTTATTGATGAACCGGATGAAGAACGGCTGACTGCGGTTCGTGACCGGTGTACCGGTAAAATAACTTCTCTCCTGGATCTTCTGCAAGGGAATTTAACGGAAGATATCCTGACTGTCCTTGGCGATCCGGATAATGGTTTATTCCCCGAATACGGGCAAATCCGTGCCAGTTGTAATTGCATTGATGATGCGTGCCTGTGCGCCCATGCAGCGGCTGCATTGTACGGTGTCGGAGCCATGCTCGATGAAGAACCGGCATTATTATTCAAATTGCGCGGAATCGATATGGAATCCTTTTTTGATACGGGAACAACTGCGGATTCTCTGGCGGCGGATGTGGATTTTTCCTCGCAAGACCTATCCGAAATGTTCGGGATCCATTTGGATTGAGTCTCCCTCCTAAAAAATACCCGGATCTGTGTTTTTCAACAAATCCGGGTAAATTCTGAATGATCAGTAATTATTCAATACAAATCAGAACAATTCGCTGATTTCAACCGTGCGATGTTCCCGACGGGAAATTTCCGCAGCCTGACCGATTGCAGAAGAAAGCAAACCGTGTTCCGCTGTGGAATTGGGAATCGCTTCCCCGCGCACAACGCGGCAGAACATATCCACCAGAGACGGGTCGGCACCGCCATGAGAACCATCTTCCGGCGGAACATCGATCACATAATTGCCTTTCTCATTCCAGCGGGGCATAACTGTGATTCTGTTATGATGCAGACTGACTTCTGCCACACCGCGGTCACCGACGATGGTATAGCAGCGGTCGTTCTTTGTACCGATGAAACATTCAAAGTGACTTGCTTTGATTCCGCCTTCGTATTCAACCATGGCGATACCATTGTCATGCGTATCTTTTTCAGAGGTGTAAATACAAGTATTTTTCAGATAACCATCCTGAGCAACCGCTTCATCGCCCCAGGCTTTCAAGTTATCTTCTGTCAGTTCCCATTTATCTTTGCATTTGTCTTTGTAATAGCATGTATTGCAGCCGGGGCCGGGTTCATGTCCAGCTTCCAATTCAAAAGGAATGCCTTCCGGTTTCAATACATTTACAGCGGCAAATGCGGTCACGCGCAACGGTTTCGGGAAATCGAGCAGCCAGTTGAAAATATCAAAGTCATGACTGCCTTTATGGATCCAGAGGCCACCGGATTTTTCGTAAAAACGATTCCAGCGTGCCATGTAAGTTCTTCCGCCATCGTAAAATTCACGGTTTTCTGCCAGGAAGACTTTACCCAGTTCGCCATCGTCGATCAACTTTTTCAAGCGTTTCAATGTGGCATGATGACGCAGATTGAAGCCGATCATCAGGTGTTTGCTGCATTCTTTTGCCGCACGGATCAATTCTGCACCGTCTGCGGCTTTTGTGCAAAGCGGTTTATCGACCAGGACGTGCCAGTTCTGTTTCAACGCATACAGAGAAAGGGAATGATGCAAGTAGTCTGGTGTGGTGATGATCACCGCATCCAATGTTTCTTTCTGCGCCATTTCTTCAATGCTGTTGTAAAGATTTGCTGCAACATTCAAATGTTCTTTTGCAAATTTTGCACGGACCGGGTTGATGTCGCACAGTGCAACGATTTCAACGTCATCACGTTTGATCAAAAGTTGACCAAAACAGTCAACGCCGCGACTGCCTGTACCGACAATGCCGATTCTGATTTTCTTGTTTTCTTCCATAATTCTTGTTGTTCCTTTCGTTTTTGTTAAGAATTTATCTTAATTATTTTGTTTTAAGCTTTTCTGTATACACACGCAATACGGATTCACCCGTAATGATCGTATTTTTCGCAATATCCGCACCCGTTTGCAACGTTTGGATACCTTTCCGGTTCGTATGAATGTGGAAGTGGGGGAAACAGGAGGATGAAACATCCAGACGCAGCCGTTCCTCTTCCCTGATCATGAACGAATGTGGCGCAAACTGATACTCTATTTCTGCAATCCCGCAACTTTGATAATCCGGATTCGTCCGCAGTACAGAATCAATATCATCACGCAATGCCAAAGCCGTACCATCTTTCCGGACCAGAGAAAGACGCACATAGAAACAGGTATCCGGAGCAGTCGTTTTGACTTGCAGTTTCATCCGGATTCTGCCGTTGCAAATACGTTGTTCGGTAAACGGTTCCGTGTGGAAAGAAATAATGTCATACCGGGAGTCGGGCGGATCCTGGAACTGCATCCCGCCGAAATTGTTGCAGACCCCGCCCTGGAATGTCGCGGGGACAAAGGGATTATACACGTAGGTGATCTCATTCTTTTCCGATGGAGCAGATGCCGCAAGTTGGCGGTCCGCAGTCAAATAGAACAATTCTTCATCCGGGGAATCCTGCAAATGTTCTGCCGTGTGCCATTGATTTTCAAAGAGGGTATAATACATCATTTTACCCTTATCCACCGGGCGGAACGGCGTACCCAGACGGTGATAATCAAACCAGTCATACTCAATTTCCGGGTAAAGATCGCGAATTCTGCCGTTGGTAAAATTCGGGTAATTTTCGGGATCGCGTACCCCCGTATGATTGAAATTATGCTCATACGGTGTCACAATCATTGCATGAAGATTTTTCCGGTCGGCGGGGATGCTCTCCCACATATCAAACACACCTTCCGTGTAAATGTCATAAAATCCGGTCAACAGCAAAATCGGCACGTTACATTTCTGCATGATATTACGGTACTCCGATCCGCCCGCCGGAGTCTGCCAGTATGGATCGTTTTTATCCGGATGCACCAGTTCTTCTTCAAAGTAATCGATCCGTCTGCCGAATACCGATTCCGAGATTCCGGAAAGGGGCATGGTACGGAAAGTCTCCGATTTTATGTATGACCGCTTCTTGACTGTTTTCCGCAGAAGCTGGGCAAGACACCAGTCCCCCGTCAAGCCGATTTTATAAAAACCATTGCGGTAAACGATATTATAACGTTCACAATCCTGTACCCAAATCAGCATCGCTTTCACATCCGGCGGATTATGGCGCATGTAGGAAATATGAACCGTAGATCCGTAACTTGAGCCGGCAAGATAAATTTCCCCATTATAAAAATCCTGCTTCCGGATCCAGTCCAGCAAATCAAGACCATCGGTTTCTTCCGTCTGATACGGCAAAAATTCCCCTTCACTCATCCCGGCTCCGCGGCAATGTTGAAAAATATGCACATAACCGCGAAAATCTTTCTTCCGGTAATAATCCGCATCGATTGGCGTGGAAACATACGGGTGACGCTCCACGATCACGGGGAATTTACCGCCCTCGCCGGGAATCACAACTTCGGTATATAACTTTGTCCCGTCACGGGTTGTGACATATTCTTCGCGAATAATATTATCCATTTGCATCTCCTGTTATCGACATCCTGATGTAGATTCATTCAATTCCAATTCAACTGGCAAACTGTTTCTGCCGTTCATATTCAACTGACCATCACCGTTAACATATTCACATGCCAGTTCCACCAAACGCAGACCCGCTTCAAACACCGGAACTTTGATATAAGTTAATGACGGCACGATCCCCTGGAAGGTATACCCCGTCCCCTGCCCTGCCAGACGGATATCTTCCCCGATCAGGATACGCAATTTCATACAGGCACGATACACTTCCGGAACCAGATAGACATTATTGCAGAATATAAAATCCGGATGTCCGCCGGATAAGGTTTCCGTCAATTCCTTCTGCAGAGTATCCCCCGGTGTAAATTGCCGTACATCTTCATCTCTTACGATCAAACCGGCTTTTTGACAGGCAAGGCGGAACATTTCCGCCCGGCGCAGCAGGTATAAATTCGGGTTCCCCGGCTCCGGTTTTTCCGGCGCGGAAAAAGAATAGATCCCCACTGTTTTACAGCCGCATTGGAGAATATGGTCTGCCAATCGGGTATGCGCCCCGAACCGGTTATAATTCACCGTATAATATTGCCCGTCAGCACTGGATTTACCACCGTAACAGAACACCGGCATACTTTGTGCCATCCGCGTCCGCAATGTGTTCAGTTGACCGCTGATAAATACAAGTGCATCGTATTTACTCAAGTTTTTGATCTGCGGTGACGACTCTTTTTTTCCGGTGTCAATGGGCACATGTACAAAATCCACTTTCGCCCCGAATTGTTCCCCGCCGGATAAAAGCCCGCGTTGAATACCGGAAACGATCCCCAGATCTTCCGGTGGCATACATTCCGGCGCACTTTTCCCTTCCGGAATCACAAGTGCCAGCCTGACCGTCTTTTTTTCTTTTTCAAAATCCGGATTGACAAATACCCCTCTGCCGGGCACAGTGCAGATATATCTGCGGGCTTCCAATTCACGAAGAACATTCTGTACAGTCGCTTTCCCCATCTGGAATTCCGCAGCAAGAGAACGGACACTGTCGATCTTTTTTCCACGTTCATATTGTCCGGATTCAATACGCTGCAGAAGAATTTCCAGCAACTGGGTACAGCGATGCGCTTTATCCGTATTTTTCAAAAAAGATTCAACCATATGTTATCTCTGACTCACCATTATCAAACAAAAATAAAAAACTGTACTAGGACAGTTATACCAAAGCATAATATAGTCATATTCTTCATAATTGCAAATCGGAAATTGGAAAAATCAGAAAAAAAAACGGTGCATTTCAAAAGTATGGACTGCGTTTACAGCTAAAACATATAACCGTCCGAAGTTACCCGCAAAACAAGCATCAGCGGGGCTAGTTTTTTAGTTAATCTGTGTTTTTTGCGGCATAAAACATCAAAGGATATGAAATTTTGCCATAAACGTCCATATATTCTGCAAAAAACGCACAGATATCCCATAATTTTTCAAAAAAAGGGTATTTTCTCCGTATTTGAGCGGAAGAATTTTTGATTTTTGAAAAAGTGATTTTGTCAGATTTTTGTATATGAGCAGAAATGTTATCTCAAGTCTAATCACAGTCACGACTGCACGAAAAAACACGGATCAATCGCAAAACAAGCCCCCTTGTGGGGCGGCAAGAGTCAGACAGCCCAGGGTGAAGCGCAGCGTAACCCTGGGAATATGATATTGAACTACATTAACCAAGCCCGGCATTGACGGATATGGCGTTCCGCTACGGAATGACATATTCGTCAATGCGATGATGTTTCCGGGAATGTCATTGCCACCACGATGTCGTCCGTTTCTACCGAAACGCCGTCATCGCGGAGCAATAATCAATACC
>JAFVSW010000099.1 GCA_017503545.1 Lentisphaeria bacterium
GTAGCCAAAGTGAAGCCTGCCGCGGCGTAGAGTTGCGCAGCAACCCGAAGCCGGGCGGTACGGGCAAGATACTCTCAATGAGTTGCGCAGCAACCCGAAGCCGGGCAATGCGGCACAGCTTTATGGCAAACTCATTCCGATACTGTTCTCTCAATAGAGAATGACATAACCCCTCAAAAGCGTGTGTTTGAATAGAAATCTCTGGAAATTCTCTGCTATGTAAAGGTCGGCGACCTTTATGAACCCTATTTTATGCAACGTTTTAGAGATTAGAGAGTTACAGAAACACACGGTGCAATAGAACCAAATTCTCCGTTTTGTGCCATAAAAAACAGAGAATTTCCCTGCCGACCTTTACAAAGACCTTTATAAAAACTGTGGAAAAATTCTCAAAAATCATACTTTTGAGCGTAAAATCCTCAAAAACAATAGTCGGAGGTTCGAGTCAAATACACTAAAAATGACCATACTTGAACCTTGAAAAAATCTCAAATAGTTTGCTGCAAACTGAAAATACCACAATCCCCGACACTTACACAACGCCTTGATCGTGCAGAAACCGATGCGAAAGCTGCTAATGACGAATTAAAACGCTTACGCAGTGCTTTTGAACGTCCAGATGAAGTAATCGCACGTTATAATGAAATTGAAATGCCTCGAATTTCAATTGAAATCAAATATTTATTTTTGAATGCAAACAGAATCCGTTTGCAATGCACAAGTATGATGATATATTATAAAACGCAGATCACAGAAGGAGCCGCCCATGAAAAAGTTATTTTTAATCATTTCTGCCATATTTGGCATTTTCACTATCGGGTATGCCGCGAATGAAGATCCGGAAATTTTTGACAAAGTCAATAAAGATATAAAACCATATATCAATATTATGCCGCCCGGTGTCAAAACTATCGCCTGCATCTCTCCCGGCACATATCCCGATTCAAAGCTGCACCGTCAGGGCATTGAAATTCTTCGAAAGGCAGGCTATAAAGTCAAAGTCATGCCGCACGCTTTTGTCCGGGAAGAGGGCAAAAACCACGCTCCGGTCGCAGGAAAAGTTGCGGACTTTTATGCAGCATGGAACGATCCGGAAGTCGATATGATCTTCTGTATCCGCGGCGGAATGGGCAGTGAAAATCTGCTCGATAATCTCGACTGGAAAAAATTGAAAAAACGTCCGGAACTTTATGTTCAGGGATACAGCGATGCAACATTTATCGTTTGCGCTTTGGTTGCCAGAAACAACGGTCATCCGATTGCCGGAGTAATGGCAGGTTCTCTGCCGGGGATCACCGCCGATGCAATCGATGCAATGAAAAAAATCAATCACGGTGAACAGCTTGGCCCGATAAAAGTAGAAACCCTGATCCCCGGAGATTGCCGGGGACTGCCTCTGGCGGGTTCGCTCTGGAAACTCTGTCGCCTGGTTGATAAAAATTATTGTCCGGATGCAACCGGCAGAATCATTTTCATTGAAGCATCAAAAATCAAACCGGAACAGGTTCGCGAAAAACTTCAATATATGATCGACAAAAAGTTTTTTGTTGGAGCCGCCGGTGTCGTATTTGGACAATTTGCCAAAATTGATTCTCCGGCAGAACTTCAAAAAGTTTTGAAAGAAATCGCTCCGAAATTCGGCGTTCCGGTTTACAATGGTTATCCATTCGGGCACATATCCCGCTGTTACAGTGTTGATTTCAGCCGCAGTGTAGAAATACGCAACGGCAGCGTTGTTTTCCCGGCAGTTGAAAAAAAGTAACCATGCTGCAGAATTTTTTACTGAAACAAATTTGAATATACTCACCAGAAATGAAAATAGACCTCCATATCCATACGACCGGATTTTCGTATTGCGGCAAACTTTCAGCAACGCAAATCGTTGATTTTTACAAACAAGCCGGTTACGACGCGATTGTTATAACCAACCACTTCAACTCAATTTCAAAGCAGTGGTTCCTTGAGCACGGCGGAACTGATTACCATAAATCCTATTTTGATACCATCCGTCAGGCGGCGGAATTCGGAACTTTTGCCCGGGATAACGATATTCTTTTTTATCAGGCACATCCATTCAGAAACCGGATGACCGTTGTGCCACCGGAACAGAGATGATCGGGATTCCGGGCAGATCGAAGTACAACAAACGGGATATTCAAAAACTTGAAGCAATAAGGAGAGTGAGATTATGGAAAAAGTTTTGTCGAAGATCAAAGAGCGATCAGAACGAAATACAGGAATTTCCGCCTGATGAAACTTACAGCATTGCTTTTTACACTCCTTACCGGATTTTCTTTCGCATCTATCTCAATGATCGTCAGCCGGGTCGCGAAAGACCGAATCTCTTTTTTCCAGTTTTTCACGTTGAGCAATTTGCTCGCTTCGGTAATGGCGTGGATCATTCTTCCAAACTGGGAGCTTGTACCCGGAGTAAATTGGTGGAAAGTCCTTTTGCTGACCGGTTCAGTGGGCGTTGTCAACACCACCTCGCAAGCCGCTTTTGTCTGCTCGTTCAAGTTCGGTCACAATGGATTATCCGCAGCGATACGCAACACTGCTTCAATGCTTTCGATGATTTTCGGATTGCTCGTCTTACACGAAAAGATCAGTTTGATCAACGCCTTCGGTGCAGTAGTTGTATTAAGTTCTCTTGCGGTCATTGCCATTTTCGGCAAGAAAAATTCGCTCAGTTCCGATTTGAAAAAATGGATACCTGCCGTTGCGGCATCGTTCCTTTTTTCAGGACTCAATCAGATACTGCTTACTGGAACAGTTCTGCTTTCACCGACAGACCGGGAGTCCGGAGTCATCATTCCCTGTATATTGCTTTCAGTCGGTACCGCAAACATCATTGCCGCACAGATAGAGAAAATAATCCGGCATACTGAAGAGAAGTTTTTCAATTTTGATACCAGAACATGGCGTGTTTTATTCTGCTGGTCCTGTGCCGCGCTGCTGCAGTATTATCTGTTGATGAAAGCACTTGCATATATGCGTGAGGCAGAAATGGCATCGCTTACATGGCCGATACTCATCGGTGTCAATGTTACGTCATTTGCGATTTTTTGCAGATTGCGCTGGAAAGAAAAGTATCCTTTGACAACCTTGATCGGGATGTTCGGATGCGTGCTGGGTATAATTATGATGATTGCAGGCAGAAAATAATGGAGAAGATGTAAAAATGGATATGACAATGGATATACAGAAACATCCGGGCCGCTTCTTTTGGACCTTTGGAAATCACGAACCGATCTCCATGTACCGGCGCATCGGACGCAATTCAACCGGAGGTGTTCCGGGGAGCGCAAAGTGGCTTGCCGACTGGCACCGCTGGTACGACAGCGAAGAGTGCGCCGAAATAATGGCACGCACTGGATTGAACGTGCTGCATTGCCGTTGTTACAAAGGTCTCGGATGGGAAGAGGAGAAAAAGGATTTTCCGAACGTCGTTTCATTTGCCAGAGCCTGCCGCAAACGCGGAATCACTGTTCTTGCCTATATCCAGTACTCCTCTCTTTATCCGGAAATAATGCGCAGAGAAATTCCGGATCTCATAGACTGGTGTCAGCTTGACCAGAATGGCAAACCTCATACTTACATTGACAGTTATTGGCGCTGGATACCCTGCCCCAACCGCCCGGGATTTCTTGAGTACATGGATGATGTCATCCGCACAATCGTCAGCTCCGGTGAATTTGACGGTGTTATGTTTGACAACACGCTCAATTATCCCTGTTATTGTCCGGAGTGCCGGGCAAAGTTTTCAGAATGGATAGCAGAGAAAAACTTTACTTTTCTTGATCCGCGCTTTGTTGAGATGCCTCCATGCGACAAAGAAAAAGAGATGATCGGCAACAGAGAAGAGATAATGGATCCTGTTGTCATTGAATATACCCGTTTCCGCCAGGCGACGGTGGAAAACTCTTTCAAGCGGTTTCGGACGCTGATCAAATCAATAGATCCGGATTGTATTATTTCTGCCAATGTCCAGATGATGCCGCGCCGGGAATCCCTGCTTTTCTACAATGCTCCGCCGATGAAGCTGGGACCGCTTCTCGATGTAACGCTTTCTCAAAGTGGCAACGAACCCTCCTGGAACGGCAAAGATATATGCATTACCCAGCAGCACGAGATAAAGTTTGCCAATGCACTGAAGTTGCGTTCTGTTCCTCTGAACGATGGCGATGCCGGAAATGACAGCCTGGTTGACAGTGCATACAGCGGAGCTCTCTTTGAGGCACTTTTCGGCAATACCATCCCTATGGATCGTATCATTATGAAACCGCTGCAGGGCGGCGCATTCAACCGGAAACGCTACGATGTGCGTAAACCGATAATAGAAAAAGTGCAGGAATTTGCCAAAAAATATGAGACTGTATTGGAGCTTGCTGAATATACTCCGGTGGGCTTGCTGTACAGTGATGACTCCTGCACATTTTCCAAAAAGGCTCACGAAGGATATTTCCTTTGCGAAGAAAGTCTGTTGAGAAACCATATCCCGTTCAGAATCATTCCAGTTTCAGGAGATCAAATCAACAAAGACGATCTTGATGAATGCTCTGTTCTTATTCTGCCGAATGCGAACTGCCTGAGTGACAACATTGTTGCTTTGCTCCAGGATTTCAAAGGACGGCTGATTCTTGCCGGTAATGAAAACGGACTTAACGACGAAAATTATTGCCAGCGTGCGAAGTTGCCTTTTACAGGGGAAGCCATACCTCTGCCTCCCCACGAAATCGAAAAACTCGGTTGGAAAAACACAATCAGGTTCAAGACGGACGGATGGGATGAATTTCTGCGTCAGGATATCTCCTTTGAACTGCACCCTGCCGCCCATCCTGTCATCAAGATGGATAACGGAAAGGTCGGAGCGATTTTGATTTCAGCACCGTGTTCTGTTCCGGAGAGCAAAATCACGGTTCCGGTATCGATGCAGAATAGTGTTTATGACTTGATAACGCTGGATAGTAGACAAAGTGTATCATTCAATAACAGCAACACTCTTGAACTGCCGGCGTTTGAAGGCATGATCGCCCTTGTCGCCAAAAATTGAATAGTGATATTATAAAGTAATATCATCGCAATCTGGAGATACTTTCCGAACCGGTGCGAGTTCTTGCCGTGCCGGATGGGAAATTGAAGAATATGAAGAAGGTTCTATCCGCTTTTTCTGCGAGACTCTTTGCGGGATCGCCTCGGCGTGATCATTCGCGATGATATGGCAGGGGCAATGCCTGTTTTTCAACATTTCCCTTCTGATTTTTATATTTTTGGCATATTTCCGACATAAAACGTCAAAGAATCCCGAATTTTTCAAGCTGTTTTTACTTCAAAAACAGCTGAATGATGTGTATATCAGGTAACATACCATTTGAGGGCGTATAGCTCAGTTGGTTAGAGCGCCACGTTGACATCGTGGAGGTCATAGATTCGAGTTCTATTACCTCCAGGTTTACGCCTTCGCTCAAGGTCGGCAGGCAAAGAGAAGAAAGCTCCTTCGTTCATCCCCTGCATAATCTGCCCATATCAGAAATAGAGACTATCAAAAAAATCACAAAGGCAGCTTGACAAAAGAGAAATAGGGGTGTATAGTAATGATAGAGCGTGAAATCAAAGGATGGGATTATGACAAAGAAAGCCACGTTGACAGACATTGCCCGAGTAGTCGGAGTATCGCGTGCCGCGGTCGGCAAAGTACTTGGAACAAGCAACAGCAATATCAGGGTGAGTGAGGAAAAATGCAAACTCATCCGCAAGGTTGCGCGTGAGATGAATTACGTTCCAAATGTGGTGGCGCGCGTGCTGGCTGGACAATCCGCGAAGATGATCGGAATACTGGTTGATACCGGAGCTCCTGCTGTTGTGAACAGAAGGGTGCGCAAAATCGAGCGGTATGCCGGAACCCTCGGATACCGTGTGCTGGTAGGTGAAGCGCATGATAATATAGAACAATTCGCCAAAAGCTTACAGCATCTGCGTCAGTATGGAGTCGATGGCGTGATTTGTCTTTCTCACGATTATAACATTCCAAATCAAACATTTGAACAGTATTTTGAACCTTCAAAAGATATAGTTATGGTCGGAGGACCGGTCAGAAATGGCTTTTCTCACGTTATTCCTGATATGACCAACGCGGCGGATCAGATATACAACTGCATCAAAGCAAGAGGATGCCGCCGCGTGGCGATGATCACCAGAAAAACAGAAGAAGCTTACTATTCGATCTCTATGCGCAGCGCGGAACTCAAAAACAAATTCGGAGATTCTTTGATCGCCCTCGAACTGCAGAGCGAATCAACCTCAGACCGCGGAGAAGGCAGTGCCAGAATCGTCAAAGAAAAGGTTCTGCCGCAGAATTTTGATGCAGTTATTTGCAGAACTGATATTATGGCATTGGGAGTTGAGTCGGCACTGCTTGCCGCAGGCAAAAGAGTTCCGGAAGATGTCGCAGTTATCGGTTTTGACAACGATGACTTTACTCCCTATGCGGCAGTTCCTCTGACCACAATAGATCAGAATAATGACGATGTTGCAAAAGAAGCAGTTGATATGTTGTTGAAGCAGTTGAGCTGTAAAGATTTTGAACCGGAGGTGAAATACGTGAATCCTAAATTGATAAAACGCGAAAGTTGTTAAAAACAGTTGTTCTTCAATAAATTTTTTTACAAAGATGATAGAGCGTGAAATCAACATAAAGACAAGTATGCAAAGGGTTATCAGTCAAAACAAGAAATTGAGCTGTTTGAGTTGAAATAAAACGGTGATCAGGAGAGTTGAATAATGAAAAAGCACATCATCTTGAGCATAATTTTGTGCCTGTCCGCAGTATTGCATGGAAACGCGGTGCATCAACGGATTGCAGACCGGACGTTGTTTCTGGCTGAAAGCCCGCTGTCAACAACCTATTCCAACGGCAATATGTGGACCGGTTATACATCACGCTGGCTGGATATGCCTTTGGTGCTGGACCGTTCAATCAAATATCTTCCGGGACGTTATTATCAGGTGACGGCATCGGATTTCCGCAAAACTCTGGAGCTGATGTCATCTTACGGTTTGGACGGAGTGGTTTTCAATCAATCCCGCAGCTGTTTCTATAAATTTACTGGCATGAAAAATATTCCGGCGCGGATGGTGCCGTGTTTGCTGTTGAGTAAATCGGATGCAGAGCAGGAAAAGTTGATTGCAGAAATGCTCAAAAATCCCGCAGGAATCAAAATCAATGGCAAATCGTTGATACTCTCTTATTGGACGAGCCGCAGGAATTCTCCGGAGCAGTTAAAGCGCAAATTGGCGTATTTACGGAGCAAGTACGGCGATTTTCTCTTTGTACCGGACGTGTGTTCTCTCGGCAATAAATGGGGGCGTAAATTCCGGAATAAAGAGTTGCGCGAGTCTGATCATTCTGGGGTTCGGGAGCTGATCCGCTCCTATTTGCGTGTGGCAGACGGAGTTTACTTCGGAGAATTGAATTCGCTTGCCAAAGTTGCGGACAGCGAACGGGTATTTGATGCGGATACCTACCGGGATTTTATTTTGAAAACCATTGTCGGGGTGCTGAATGAGCCGGAATTCAAAGGCAAAAAGCTTTTCGGTGCGGCAGCCGGTCCAGGGCACGCAAACAGTTATACTCTGGGCAATAGCGTTTCATCCTCCGGAACCGCCGCATTGCGCAAATCGTTGACGGCGGTATTGGCGTACGATCCGGATTTTGTCGTCTTTTTTGAGTGGGATGAGTGGAACGAAAACACCTGCATCCGTCCGACATTGTGGAACTCCTATGCCCACAAGCGGATAATCGGCAGTTATATCAGGCGTCACCGGAAGCAGACCAATTTACCGCTTGCCGGAGATGATACGTCTATACCCAATCTGATTATCAGTTTCCGCAAGACGCTGGCGTTGGGTGAGAAAAGTGAGTTTGAAATATTGAATATCCCCGATACGTCAAGCCGGGGAGAAATCAAAATCAAATTGTCTATATACGATGAAAACGGCAAATTGCTCAAAACATTTGCAAAGAAAACTCTTGACAGCCTGATTGAATCGGAGCACCGCTTTTTCTGGGGTTCGGAGGAAGCTGGAAATGCTTGCGCCCTTTTGCCGGAGTTGGAGGTAACTTATCGAGGCAGAAAAATGGTTTTCCGGGATGGTTTGCCCCATGTGGAAATCCGTCCGACAGCGACGTATGATGCAAAATGGGCGTTGATGCCGTTGCGTGATTTGCTTGCCGATGCCTCATGCACAGTGAAGTTTGCCGGTTCATGTGCAGGCAAACAGCAGGTGGAAATCAGCGCATCCGCACCGCTAATTCCCAATCGGATAGAGGTGTTGGATGGTGGAGATATTATTGAGTCGCACACCGGCAATCCGACAGCGGAGTTCCGGGAGAATCAGGAATATTATGTGTTTTCCATCTGGCAGTTCTGCCGCAAATACACCAGCACACAGCCGAAGTTGAGCGTCTCCGGTGTCTCTGAGGCCAGTTGGCTCATCGGTACGGAAGTGAAAAAAGGCAAAAAAATAACATTGAACGCTCAGGCAACTTATACTCCGGATACTTATTTGAGAATAAAAAAGAGCGAAATCCCAAACGCCCGTCTGACTATTGTATGGCAGGAGCTGAAAAATGCTGAAATCAAACTGGCTGATGTGGTGACGCACGGAGCATATTCCATTGGCGGCGAGGCGGGATTTAATTTTACGGTACACCGTTTTTTGCGTCAGCCGGCATTTTTTGATGCGCCTGAAAAGGCAAAGCTGCAAAAGCGCGTGGAGTTGATATCTGACCTGCCGGTAGCGGTGGTTCACGGGCAGGTGATTTCTCCTGCGGGAAAGATTTTCCGTTCCCGTCCTGTTGTTGTCGGTGAACGCTCCGGAGTATTGGTTCCGGTGCGTGTTTTTTCGGCAGTACAGCAAAAGCCTGTGACGGTTATGGTGGATAAAGAGCGAGTTCCGGTCTTGTCCTATGACCTCTCTCCCCGTCGGGGAGTGCTGTTGTCCAGCAATTACGCCTGGGCATTTAACGGCATGTGCGGCAATACCGTCGCTGCCGCAACGAGGCGCAACCGTGGAGGAGCGTCATTTGGAACGCCGTTTGACGCTGACCGCAAATTCTGGACCGAGTGCAACTCTTATCCTGCACAGCGTCAGGTCGGTGGCATCTGGCAGTTGGATTTTGACGGCAAAGGAGCATTTGCCATGCTGCCGCACGGAGCGATACCACGCAATGCGGCATACCGTTTCTCGTTTGAGTTCAAGCCTGATGATCCGGAGCGCAAGCAGGAAATTTTTGCCAGCGGGACGGGGAGTTTATACGGCATTATTGCATATATGCGCTTGGAAAAAGGTTTTTTCACCGGCAAAGTTGTCGGGATCCATCCGAAAGATGCAAACTTCCGCTCTGTGGAGAAAGTCCGCAAGGGTCAATGGAACAAGGTTGAATTTATCTCTTACTGCGACAGTATTGAGTTGATTCTTAACGGAGTAAGTTCCGGAAGGATTCCGGTGCCGGCACCGGCACGGTACGATACAGCCAGTTGGTTCGGCGGGCGGAGGAAACTTTTTTTCAAAGGCAGTATCCGGAATATACGGATTTCTCATGTTGATCCTGCGTATTCCGGGCAAAAAGTAAATGGCAACAAACAAATAAACAACAAACAAAAAACAGAATGAGGTGAAATTATGAAAAAACACTTTACGTTGATCGAGTTGTTGGTGGTAATTGCAATTATTGCAATATTGGCGTCGATACTGATTCCTGCATTGCAGAGTGCCAAAGAGCGGAGCAGAAGTATAAGTTGCCTGAATAATTTGAAACAGCTGGGTATGGCAAATTCGTTTTACGTCGATTCATACGACGGATTTATGATGCCGAGAAATGCTGTCGGTCAAAAATCAGGTTATAACTGGAATTCGATTTATTCGTGGATGTGCAAATATTTAAAGGCCTCCAAAGCCTCATGGTTTGCCGGAACGAGTTTCAACGGTTGTCCCAGCCGGACAGAGAATAACCGCAAGCAGGGGAGTTTTCCGGGAGGTGTTACAACGCACCGTTATTTCAGCTATGCAATAAATGTTGATTCCCACGGAGATCTCAGTGTTACAGATGCCCGTTATAAGCCGGTAAAAATCGGAAAAATCAGAAATCCCAGCAAGTTTTTCAGCTTTACGGATTCCGAGGGATCTTATTTTTATAACTACGATTATTATAAAACAGATACATACAACCGCCTGGATTACCGTCATAACGGTAATAGCGTGATGAATGTCAGTTACGTTGACGGACATGCAGACAGCAGGTTTGATCTTGAGCGGGCACGGAATAAAAATGACATTGCGTTTCGTGACGAATTTATTTACGTGCGCTTTAGATGAATGTATTGTAAAATTACGAAATAATCGATGCTGTTTCTTTCGTTGGGCGTACGCGGGCTTCAATGGCAAACAATTTGCTGCCGGAGATAACGCAGGTTCTTGCAATATCCGGCAACATCGGATGTTCTGTCATGGAAAGCCATTAAAGCCGCCATGCATGCTATCCGTAGATTTTTTTGCTTGCAAAAATAAGCGGAGTAAAATGCAGCGGGCGAAGGATGCCGCGGCGTAGAGGAGCGTCAGCTCCCGAAGCCGGGCAATGCGGCACAGCTTTATGGCAAACTCATTCCGATACTGTTCTCTCCATAGAGAACGGCATAGCCTCTCAAAAGCGTGTGTTTGAATAGAAATCTCTGGAAAATCTCTGCTATGCAAAGGTCGGCGACCTTTATGAACCCTATTTTATGCAACGTTTTAGAGATAAGAGATTTACAGAAGCACACGGCACAATAGAGCCAAATTCTCCGTTTTGTGCCATAAAAAACAGAGAATTTCCCAGCCGACCTTTACAAAGAC
>JAFVSW010000017.1 GCA_017503545.1 Lentisphaeria bacterium
AATCAAAAAAGGGTATGAAATGACCACGCCTATTACGAGTACTGCCGATTCTCCCGCATTTGTTCATAATAAAAGTGCCAATGTGCTGTATGTTGCGGGGCATGTGGAAAAAGTTACCATGAAACGGTACAACAATAAGAATCCGGGCGGATCCAATATGGGATATGGTTATGACCTCTTTTATTTTGTTTATCAGGGAAGAAATTAATTGTTCGATACAGAAAGGAATTGAATCATGAACAAAACAACAAAATTACTGCTTGCCGGGGTGATGACTCTTTGTGCCGGTTGGCTTGCTGCCGAACAGTTTGCAGTAATCGGCAGAGCAGATAAAGCACCGGTGATCGATGGCAGACTGGATGATGCCTGCTACAAAAGAAGTATGCCATTGACCGGATTTACTTATGCGATCAGTATGGAATCTGCAAAGGAACAAACCGAATTGCGTTTCGTTTATGATGATCAATATTTATACGGGGCACTTTCTGCCGATCAGAAAAATATTGCCTCTCTGCCGCAGCTTACCCAATCCAAAAATAAAAAAGATTGCTGGTATTATGATTCCGCAGAACTCTTTTTTGCTCATTCACCGACAACCATGAAGCAATTCATGTTTGATTATTCCGGCAGTTATGCCGTGTTTGATTGTGATATGAATGCGTCACAGCGATTCAAACTGAATCCGAACAGTAAAATCAAAGTGGCAGCCGGAAGAACCGGAAAAGGCTGGCAATTGGAATTTGCCATCCCGCGCAATGAATTGCCGAAAGGAGACCTGAAATTCCAGGTGGTCCGTAATCATCGGGGAAAAGGTCATTCCTGCTGGGGAAGACTGCCGGAGATCAACTGGCGCGATGTGACAAAATACAATACGCTCAAACTGGCAAAGACCGTTCCCGGCATGACGTTCAATAAACTGCCGGAAATGCTGCTCAAAAGCACTTTATCTTTGAAATTGGATGCAAAACAGCCGTTGGATATTACGGTGACTGCCTCCGGAAAAGAATATAAGGCAAAAAGTACCAATGGAAAAGTCGTGACGGTTGGCTACAAAGTTCTTTCCGACAAAAAAGATGTTGTATTGCAAATCAAATCTCCCAAAAACGATTTGCTTTACCGGTACAGATATGCGCTGCCCCAGTGTAAATTGGAAATGTCCCCAAGAAACCTCAAAGATAACAATTTATTGTTGGCGAGCGGGGTGGATCTTACCGCATCGATTGTCTGGAACAGCAAACACAATCTGCCGAATCGTGACCGTAACTCCGGCAGCCGTTACAAATTGGATAACAGTTTGATCTTTGAAGTTCCCTCCGGTATTACCGTTATCAATGGCAGAAAAATCGGGGAGAAAATGGTCGATGGCAAAAGAATCGTCATCTATGAACAGAAAAACAAATTTGCGTACAATGCCCCGGGATGGATTGGCACACAATTCAAAAGCACATTGCCTTCCGGAAGTCGCGGCAAATTCCGTTACAAACTCCAATGGGATGGCGGTGTACAGTCATGGCAGGAAATCAAGTACGAAGTGATTTCCATTAAACCGGCACCGATGCCGAAAAAATTCATCAATGGTTTTTATGCATTCTGGCCGCGTACCGTTGCCGAAGCGGAAAAAATCTCCCGGATCGGGATCAATACATTCACGATCCGCGGATATGATAACAATATGATAAAACTTTCTCTTGCGTTGCAGAAAGCCGGATATTTCGTAAAACGTGCGGAATATTTCTGGCCCGGAACCGCACAGAATGGACCAAGAGGTTTTGTGCGCTGGTCTGTGGAGGATCGGCGTGCCAGAGCCCGTGATATTGACGGCTATTACATTCCCAATGGATCAGGCTATTTGCTCAGTCCGACTTATCGCGGAAAATTTTATGATGAAGATATCCGGAAAGAGATTGAGTTTTGCAAAAAAGCCAAAATCAGTTATTTCCCCTTTGATATGGAGGGTCAAGTTCAGCATGGTGCTGAAAAAGGTGATTTTTCACTCCGTACAGTGGAAATGTTCAAAAAACATTTCACAAAGACCTGGCCGGATAAAAAATATATCGAACCGCAGGTGTTTGAACGGAATCCGGAAAAATATCCATTCTATCATACTGCATGGGTGGAATTCAAGTGCGATCAGTGGGCGGATTTCTTCCTGGAAATGAAGAAACGTTTTGCTGAAGGAATTGGCAAAGATTGCCGGAGTGTTCCGTTCGATGGAATTCTTTTTACAGAATGGAGTATTGGCACACCGTTTACGGAAGAAGGGCGTAATAAAATGTTGCGCAACCGGAAATTCTTTGAAGCGTTTAACGTGATCGAATACAGTTTTTATACCTCGGCTGACTGCAGCATACGCCAGTTCAATATGCTTTTGGATCAGATCGAAAAAGTGTTTCCCGGGTTGAATTTGGACTTTATTCCCACACCCAGTCCCTACGCATTAAGTTGGGATGAATATTACAAAAGCAATGCCCCGGATTATCCGGACCGTTTCAAATATCTTGCCATGGAAACCTATGCCTTCGGCTGTATCGGGATGCAGACCTATTATTATTCCCTTGCGGATCTTCATACAATGCGCCAACTTTCCGAGGCAGCACGGATCCTTGTAAAAATCGAAGATATTGTTCTGAACGGTAAACGGTTCAAACTTACGACCAACATTCCGCGGATCTCCATCAAAGACCGGTTCCACGGTAAGATCCGTACGCTTCACAATCAGGAACGGGTTTTTGCCAAAGGTTTGAAATACGGCAATAAAGATTTGATTACCGTTTCCGAATATCGTACGTACGATAAACTGGATGTCACGGTCAATTATGCTCCCGGCAGAAAAGTACAGTTGAGAGATGTGGAAACCGATCAGATCATCGGCAGAATGAATGTCAACGATAAAAGTTTCCGTGTGACTATTACCCCGAATCGCCGTTGTGTGATGATCCTGGCAGAACCGTGTAAATAAAGTATCACTTAAAACAGAAGGAATAGAACAGTATGAAAATGAAATTGTTTTTGTTGTCCGCATTCGCACTTGGATCCGTTGCTCTTTCTGCGGCGGAGGTAACCGTGGAACCGCCCCTGGAATCCATGAAAAAAGAATGGAAAGATGGTTCCATGACAGGCAAAAATACCCATGCCATGTATGTCGCCGGAAAGAAATATCCCGATTGCTGGAGTTATTGGTATGCGGACTCCGGCATCACGCCGGAAACTGCGATTCTGAAACCGTTGAATGCCGTCGACCCGGACTATGTAGCCGGTACATTTTGGGCAAAATATACACCGATCCTCACTGCCGGATTCAATGCAAAAAGAAAAGGACTCATTTTTTGGCCCGCCATGATCCGCAACAATCTGGTTGTCCGCTATTCCAATAAAACATTCGGTGCGGCGTATGGTTTCCGGAATCCTTTTGCGAAAGATACCATTTGCTATATTGAAGGCAGATTGCGCCATCCCCAGGAAGCAAGAGCGTATGTCTATGTAAAATCAGCCGATGGCAAGCTCAAAATGCTGGCTGATTCCAGCAAACCGGGTGCATTGTTTGTCATGAATACCAAACATAGAAACGGCAAGGTGGAAATACGTCAATATCTCAAATTACAGATCGAAGTCAAATTGGCTCCCGGAGATATGGTCATGTTTGCCGGATTCCGTCCGGATTACGCGGGCAAAGCGTCAACGGGCCGGGATGTTCATTTTATGAGTGTTGATGATTTTTGGGGCAAAGCCTATCAGCCGAAAATTTCGTTTGAACAATAATAGACAAATGTAAAGCAAACGCTGGATAACTACATTAAAAGAGTGATCATCATGGAAAATAAAAGAGTCTTTTTGCCGGAGCCGGAAAAAGCTGCCTTCCGGACAGAACCAATCGATGAAACACTGAAACCGGATGAGATCCTCGCTCAAATGGATTGGGATGTCATCAGCGCCGGAACAGAGGTTGCGTATTACAAAGCCTTGCCGAATACCTGGGGGATCGAAAGCGGTTTCCCCGTTTATCCCGGTTACAGTGCAGCAGGACATATTGTTGCCGTTGGAAGTGATGTCCGGAAATATCGTCCCGGAGACCGGATCCTCATCAACAATGCTTCACACTGTCTTTACGTAAAAATGAGAGAAGTGTCTGTGATCCCGGTTCCCGATGAAGTGGATCTGAAAGATGCGTCTTTTGCTTTTCTTGCAACGTTCCCGTTTTTGAGCATTCGGAAATTGCAGATCGAAGTGGGGGAAGCCGTTATGGTCGCCGGGCTCGGCCTGTTGGGATTGTTTGCCGTTCAGATCGCAAAAATTTCCGGTGCATATCCCGTAATGGCGTGCGACTTCTCCCCGGAACGGCGGACTCTTGCGAAAGAACTCGGTGCCGATTTTGTTTTTGATCCCCGTGATCCCGAATTTATTCAGAAGGTCAAGGATGCGACGGACGGAAAAGGACCGGAGGCAGTCGTTGAAGTCACCGGGTATATCTCTGCCCTTCAGCAGGCACTGGAATATGTTGCGTATGAAGGACGTATTGCCTTGCTCGGCTGTACCAGAATATCCGATGAATACATCGATTACTACAAGTATGTACACAAGCGCGGCATCCACTTGATCGGATGTCATACACAAACCCGGCCGAAACTCGAATCAAGACCCGGCGCGTGGACGGCAGCCGATGATTGCCGGACATACCTCAAACTGTTGAAGGCCGGCAGATTGTGTGCGGCTCCGCTGATCGGTAAGACCGTATCGCCGGCAGATGCTGAAACGTTGTATGCCGAACTTGCAAATTCCAGGAATCCGCCCTTGGGCGTATTGCTGGATTGGAATCTGGTAAAATAAGTAAGGAAAGTTAGAGTTCAAAATGAAAAAGAAACTCCGGATGATTCAGGTTGGTGTCTCTCATGAACACGCCCTCGGAAAATTTACAACATTGAAAAGCATGAAGGATACTTTTGAGGTGATCGGCGTGGTGGATGACAACGATTTTGCTTTGACACCACGTTTTATCGGCGCAGATGAATTTGAATCTTACAAAGGGGAACGGTTTATTACTCTGGATCAGGCGTTAAATGAAGAAAAACCGGACGGTGTACTGATCGAAGTACCGAATCTGGATCTTGTCCCTGTGGCAACGATGTTTGCGGAAAAAGGGATTCCCATGCACATGGATAAACCCGGCGGGGAAGATCAGGCAGCTTATAAAAAACTTCTTGATCTCTGTGAAGAAAAACATCTTCCTTTTCAGATGGGCTATATGTTCCGTGCCAATCCCGCCATACGTTTCATCATCGAAGGAATTAAAAACGGGATGCTGGGGAGTGTTTTTGAAATCCAGGCAAATATGAACCATTGCTACGGCGGAACAGAGTATAATGACCATTATCTGCCCAGTTTCAAGGGCGGAATCATGTTTAATCTGGGATGTCATATCATTGACTATATCGTAGCAATGCTGGGACGTCCGGAGCATGTGCATCCCTTCCTGAAATCCGCCTGTCCGGAGGATCACTCCTTTAATAATTGTGCAGTGGTGTTGGAATATCCCCATACCAACGCGATCGTTACCGTATGCAGCCGGGATTCCGGGGTTAAGAGACGGTTGCGTATCGGCGGCACCAAAGGTACGCTGGAGTTTTCCCCTGTGGAACGGTTTGACGGAAAGGAGATCGAAGTAAATCTTGTCTTAAAAGAACCTTATGGCGAATATAAAGCCGGTGGTCATATTCTGAAATTCGGCCCTGTTCTGGATCGCTATGAAGCGCAATTGCAGGATTTTGCCGCCATGATCAGAGGCGAGAAAGAAGATGAGTATTCCCGCGCTCACGATTATACAGTCCACGAAGTCATCCTGGCTGCTTCCGGTATAATCAAGATTTAAGCAATGTCACCGGGAAAATTGTCATATCCGGAATGTGCCTGTCATTATCGCAACTGGCTCAAGGACACTTGAAAACAAAATACCGCATACACACATCATGTCATTTTTTTTGAGTGGCGTTTTGTGTTTTTGCGGTGTTTTGTTTTGTGTTTTTGCGGTGTTTTGTTTTGTGTTTTTGCGGTGTTTTGTTTTGTGTTTTTGCGGTGTTTTGTTTTGTGTTTTTGCGGCAACACTATGTCAATGGATCGGTTCCGGATATCTTTCCGGGGCGATCTGATATGCCGTATAACCACAGTCTTCATAACGGGTCAACCCCATATCGTGACAGATCTGCAGCATGTGTTTGCCCAATGTCAAACGGCCGGACAGGGAAATGCCCGGATTATTTGCCGGATTCCATAACGCATAGGGGGCACAAAGCATAAAAGAGGTATATTTCAATCCGTAAAGATAATGCCAGGTGGTGATCAGCATTCCGCGGTTCCCCACTTGTTGTGTATAGGCTGCCATGGATTCCATATCCGGTTCGCTGTCCCAGGGGCACATAACCGTTTCAAATCCTTTGGAACGGAAGAATTCAGAAACGGGCCAGCCTGCCGCGCGTTTATCCGGCGGTGCGATTCCGTACTGCCAATCGGCAATAAGGATATCTTTGGGTAATTCCTGATAAAAGCCATCCAGTTCCAAATGTTTTCCGCTGGCAACAAACCCTGTCCACCGGGGATCGTCTTTACGGACGAGCATATCATGCCACATCATAAGGCGGCAATTGCGTTTTGCAAAAAGAGCATGGAACCAGTTGATATGATCGGCAAACAAATCTTTGAAATTCTTTTGTTTGCAATACAGACAGCTTGCCACATCCTCCGCTTCGTCACATCCGATATGGAAATACGGCGGATTCCGGAAGAAGTCGTGGAGTTCCAGAACAACATCCGTGAGAACTTGTCTTGTGACCGGATTGCTCAAGCACCAGCACCAGCCGGAAGGATCGAACAAATGTTCCAATTCCGGATTGCTGTACAGCGTGGCGAATTTGCCGGAAATCGCGCGGGAATTGGTGGCATGACCCAGAATATTGAATTGAGGGATTAAGGTTATGCCCCAGTCTTTCGCCTGTTCCATGATCCGCTGAAGCTCTGCGCGATCATATTGTTTATCCTGCCAGGAGAGTTCCGGATGGGATTGAAACGGGAACGTACCCCAGAATTCGATAACGGCGTAATTGAATTTATGATACGCCGCCAGACGGATATTCTTTTCCAATTCCGTCAGGGAAACTTCCGGGAAGGCACATAAGTGAATACCGCGGAACGTCATGGCAGGGGAATCGGTGATTGTGACACAAGGGAATACGGTGTTGCAATCGTGATGTGCTTCCGCCAGTTGGCGTAATGTTTTCAAGGCATTGCGCAAGCCGTCGGCAGATGCGGCGGCAATACGGATTTCTGTTTCGGAGATGATGAGTTTGCAATTTTCTCCGGCGATATCCGGATCCGCAGCCGTCTGTTGGATTTCCGGCAGAATTTGGAAATATTGTTTCAACAGTTTACCTGTGATATCTTTTGCATCCGGCAGATCGGTTGCGATGACAAATACAGAGTTGGCACTGTAGCGATGCATTCCATGTTGCACGGTCAATTGCATCGGTTGCGGGATGAGTTTGTTCAGAATCGTTTGTTTCATGATAAACTTATTATTTTATTTTACCGGAACGACTTTGATATCGTCAATATAGATTTTTCCCCGTGTGGCAATGATGGAGAGGAAGGAATAACCGATATCGGGTTTGTTTTTCCCGATTTCTGTAACGGCGCTGTATTCTTTCCATTCAGCAGTCGGGCGGACTTCCACCTTACAAGAGCCGGAGCCCATATTGCGATTCGTATTGCTGTAATTGTAATATCCCAGGAGGAAATAGCCTTCCCCTTTCGCCCAAACGGAAACTTTATATTTTCCGGGTTTGATTTTAGTTCCGCTGTTATACATGTGTGCATGTTTCGGTTCCAGATACAGACTGCGGTTTCCGCCGTGGACGTTGGCTTTGTCGTCCGGATTTTCTTTTGCATCGATCACGCGGACTTTTGCTTTCCCCACATTGGGCCCCCAGTGTTTGGGCAGATAAGCGATGGGGCCTGCCGTGAAATCCCATCCTGCCTGAACTTTCCGCATCAACCAGGGAGCAGCCCCTTTTGTGACTTCGGAAATCTGTTCAAAGTCGCCGTTTTTCAAAATGGACGTTTCTTCTGCTCCGGCAAGGAATCCGATACAGCAGAGAATGGCACAAAGTGTGAGAATGAATTTTTTCATGTTTATTAAACCTTTCTGTGATAATTAGAAACCGAAACTTTTCCGGGCGGCATCGAACATCTCATACCGCAGATGCTGTGCTTCCGCATGTCCAATCACGTGTTCTGCGTAGAACATGGTGAACTGGTGAATCGGGTCGATTGCCAGAAACGCTCCTGCCGCACCACCCCAACCGGAGTCAATGTGCCAGGTTTCGCCGGGGAGAGGACAACGGACCCCCAATCCGTATCCATGACCGTGATATTTCTGCACAAAATACATTTCTTCTGCGGCTTCCGGGGTCAGCTGATTGGTCAGCATCATATCCGTTGTGGATTGTTTCAAGAGAACATTGCCCTTACACCAGGCGTTAAGGAAACACATATAATCTTCCACCGTGGCGACACATCCTGCACCGCCGCTGGCATGGAGCGGACCCCAGCGCAGATTGTTGTAATTGTTTTCAAAATCCAGACTGTCGTATGGACGTTTTTCGATTTCAAAGCCGTCATCTTTTTTGATATACCGGTACATTTGTGCAAAGTTGCGGGTGCGGAAATCTTCCTCCTGATACAGGAAGGAGGAGTCTGACATGCCCAACGGTTTGAAAATATGTTCTGTGACATAATCGTTGAAATTCATGCCGGAGATCACTTCTACAAACGCAGCCAGCACGTCATGACAAAGACTGTAACGGAACTTTTCCCCGGGCTGGAATGCCAGCGGATCTTTCGCCAGATATTTTACCATTTCCCGTGTGGGGCATTTTCCATTGGTGTCTTTACAGCCCTGACGGAGATTATCGGAAAAGACATCATACGTCAAACCGGCAGTCATGGTGAACAAGTGGCGGATGGTGATTTTCTGTTTTGCGGGAACGAGTGTGCCGTCATCCAGTTTCACCATCATATCGGTAAATTCGGGCATGTATTTGCAAAGTTCATCATCCAGCTGATACAAGCCTTTTTCCCACAGCTGCAATGCGGCGACACAGGTAATCGGTTTGGAACAGGAGAAGATGTTATATAATTCATTGCCCTGAACGGGGATTTTATTTTCTTTGTCTGCATATCCGGCTTTCCGGCGGTAAATTTCTTTGCCATCCATACAGATCATGCAGTCATAACCGGGAATACCCATGTCCAGAAACTTATCCAGAAATGCATCAAATTTTTCAGACATAATTTTTATCCTTTCCTGTTGCTTATAAAGAAATATAATCTGTTTTGTTCATAATTCAAGTTATTGTACTGTGAATTTCGCGGTCGATGTCATACCGCCAACGGCTCCGGTTGCCAAAAGCTGATAGTTGCCTTTCGGTTCATTCCATGCCGGAACATATACGCCTTCCTGCCCACGAACACGGAATTTGTGCAATTCTTTTCCATCCGGCGCGATGATTTTGATAATGGTACAACTGTTATTGCCGCCGATCCGGATTTTGACCGGTTGTCCCGGTTTTACTGCTTTTGTGCAGGAAATACGGGGCGCAGTCATTGCTTTTTTCGAGAATACCAGAACGCGTCCCACTGACGGCTCCAATGCGATTTTGAATTGTTTGCCTTTACCCAGCAGTTTACCGCCGTTTGCCATGTCATAAACATAATAATCCTGTGCCGTTGTAAGATGACGGATGGCGGAACCGCCGATGGCATCCACGGTTTTCTGCCCGGCTTCCAAGCCCGCATTTTTCGCCGTTTTGATTTCCTGTTCCATGGGACCGAGCATACCGACCAGGATAAGATCATCAACCCCGTAGATATCCGCTCTGCAAATGGAGCCGTATTCATTGGTGACAGTCACCGCCGGTTTGACATTCACCAGATTCAGCAGATGGCGCATCCCGCGGACAAGCCCGCCGGAAGAATTCATGGCGACCCGGGTGGTGATATTGCGGAAATAATCATCGGTGAGAACGGCGAACCCTTTCCCCGTCTTTTTCACTTTGAGTTTTTCTCCATTGAACAGGAATGCCAGAGGATTATTTGACCGGAAAGAACCATGTTCATTCATCATGGCGGGCATCTGATCGGCAATGAGCAGTCCGCCATTTTTCACAAAATCGATGATTGCTTTACATTCCTTATCAGATACCGCTTGAGAGAAGGGCAGGATCAGGACTTTGATATGAGCCGGTACACCTTTTTCCAGTTCATGCGGTGCAAGATATTCGTAACTGACTGCGGCTTCTTCCAACGCTGTTCCGAATTCCTGCAACGCCAATTCCCAGTTGGTCATACCCGGATTCAAGGTTGAGGCATGGAGACAATTATTGGAATAATGGATTGCCACACCGGAGGGATACGGTTTGGAGGCAACCATCAGTTTTCCGATTCCGCTCTGTTTGATTTTACTGATTTCTTTTGCGGAAAGTTCAAATTGAGAAAGCCAGCCCATATCCGGGCGCATGATCGTGTTATTATTGAATCCCGGACTGTTCTGACCGATGATTGATGCCCACCAGAATGCACCGTTCAAACCGTGGAGCAGATAACGCCACGGCGTGCGTTTGACGATCGGCGCACTCATCTGTCCGTCGTATGTTCCATACCATGCGGCGCGGACGGAATCGGGAGCCAGGAATTTCATAGCATGGATTTCTCTGGAGGTGAAATAGGGTGCGCAGAAGCGGAAATAGGGGAGCATTTTCGGGAAATTGAACCCGCAGAAGGAATTGGCAGGCGGGCCCATCCCTTCGATCCCCAGAATCGCTTCCGGATCTTTCGCCGTGATCTGTGCCATCACATAACGGTGGAGATCAATAAACTGTTCTTCCATGAACAAACGGAAATCGACCCACATGGAGCCCAGATCTTTTTTGCAGGATTGAATGAACGGATAGGCACGGATTTCATCCCAGCTTTTATAGCTTTTACGATATTCTTTATTCACCTTATCCAGAGAGCCGTAGACTTTTTTCAGATAGGTGCGGAACCGTTTCTGACAGGCATCGCAAAAACAGTTTTCTTTGTTGATTTCTGTTGCCAGTGCGTTTTCATCCCCCAGATTGTAGAAGTATACGCCCAATCCGGCGGCGCCGTCTGCAATGTCCATAACACGGGTCGGATTCATGAAAAACTTTTTGTTTTCCCACGGGAACGTTTTCGTTTCCTGGTATTTTTCCCATTGGGACATGGTTTTGCAGTCTTTACTGTTGATCGCATTCCCTGCCGGTCCGCGTACATAAGTGATATAGGTGGAATAATTCAATCCATATTCCTTGATCCAGCGGGGAATTTGATGTTTTCGTTTATAACTGGTGCCGCCGTAAGTACATTCCATCACATTATCCACTCCGGCTTCCCGCATCCGGATCAATGCCAGTTTGGAAATACGGCTGTCCACCTGATGATTGGACCAGATACTGAAACAGAAGTCCTGCCGATCCTGATCCACAGTATTGAAATAAATTTTTGCGTACTGTTGATCCAGAATTCTACCATTTTTACGCAATTCGGCTTTGAGTTTGCCGAAACGACTGCGGAAATGGTTGATCTTGATTTTGAATGTGTTCATAATTTTCGGCGATTTCTGCACGGAACGATGGATCATACGTCCATATTCGTCTGTAACGGAGAGAATCAATTCCCCGGACTTTTCGGCGTTCCGCAATTGCAATTCACCCCGGATGGCTTCGCCCGGCTTCCAGCCGTCTTTTGCAAGTTTGAGAGATGTTATCCGGTTGGATGGATTTACAATACAGGGCGCATTATAATAATCAATCACATTTCCTTTTGCATCCAGCAGACGGTACAGGACTTGTGCTGCACTGCGGGGCAGATCGGCGGGAATCAGATTATTATTTTTCACGGATGCATCCACTGTTTTCCGGAAAAGGATTTCGCCTTCCGTATTGTAAACGGTGGATTCCAATTTCATTTCTTTTACCGGCTGTTTCAGCTCAACAGTATTATTCGCTGCGGATATAATTTGATTATTTTCCGGCTTGGTCAACATTAACAGACATTTACCAAGAAAAGCGTGGCAGAAATCGTAATACAGCGGGTGATCCGATTCAAACGGGGTCAGCGGTTCCAGCCAGGTCCGTTGCGGAATGGTTTTGTTATACGGATGGATCAATTCATTTACCGGTAATTGATAAACGATTTCCATTACCTTGCCTTTCCCGTAGTTGCCGAGATAAACTTTTGTCCCTTTCAACGCGGGGATGGAGTCCGTATGGAACGGGACCGTTGTTTCTTTCAATGTCACACCGGGAATGTTCATTTTTTTATCGAAGGGTGCAATCCAGATCAATGCGGCACCATCGGCAACCCGCTTGAAGATTTTTTCTCGCACATCGGCAGGCATGACATCGTAATAAGATTTTCCGATTATGATAGCATCGCAGGACGGCAATTGTGCAAGAATTTTATTCCGTGCTTCCAGATATTCCGCCTTGCTCATACTGTTGGCATTGGATTTTTTTCGTCCTTCCCACGGCGAGAAATTTTCCGGATTCAGAACCGGCAGAAGGACTTGCTGAAAAGCAAAACGCTGTTTGAGTTCGATGACTTCCCGTTGTCCGAGACCGAAACCGGATACCATGACTTTCAACGGTTTTCCGGCTTGTTTTTTGGCAAAATCAAAGTGGGGAGTCGTTACCCGGTCATCCATTTTTCCAAAGGGGTATTCTCCATCCCCTGACCATGCGAGAAGTGAACTTGCAACGATTGCAAGAAGTGTTGTGATTGACCACTTACCTTTCATTTTGTATTGATCCTTTCCAATAAATATGCTTCGTCATACATTTCCTGAATCATACTGATGGGAGCGCCGTTCTGCAGAAGTTTGAGTCTTGCCTGAAAGACAGGGAACAATCCTTTTTTCTTCAGATCGTTTTGCAGGACGGTCAATTGTTTGCGGAATTTTGCTTTTTCTGCTGCAGTCGCTTCTGCCGGAGAGCCGAATGTCAAAAGGGCAAAGGAAGCGGGATTGTGAAAATTTGATCCCACATGGGCAAAGGTGGAAAAATACCGGTCTACGGGATTATTGATATTCCGGCAGATATTGAATTTCCATTTGGATCCGGTTTCCGGCTTTTTGCAGTTCAATGCAGTATAGGGGATCGTCAATTCCAGGATCCATGCTTTATCGGTAAAGGTGATTTTCCGTTGCCATTTATACGCTTTTTTTGTATCGAATGTACCGCGGAGCCGACTATCCCACATGCCGCCATCCACGCCGCACCACAGTTGTACATATCCTTTTCCGATGCCGGAGACATCCAGAAAGAATTCAAAGCCTTCCACGGCATTCCAGGTGTTGTATTTTTTTGTTTTCAATTTCCGGAATTCTTTGACATAAGGCGTTTCTGCATAACAGCGGATATGGAGTGCAGATCCCCGATTTGTCATACAGAATGACGTTTTATACGGGATCCGTGTGGTATTATCCCGGGCATACATGAATTGATCGAATTCCGTCTTGCCGTCCACAAAGGCAACTTCCGTGGCGGATAGCGTATTTGCCAGCATAAAAGCCATGAAAACGGCACAAAAAGCCTTACGTAACATTTTTTATACTCCTCAAAGATTATTAAAAATCAAGTATCAAAGATAATCGTTCCAGCCACTGCGGGATCGGTAATAGAATCCATCCGGTTTTGACGCAGAGAAGGAGTGGGGATTATCTACGTTGGCACGTTTATGGATCTCTGCACGGGGACCGGCGGTTTCTGTCACAAACAAGATTCCGTTACCGGAAATGGAAGATACATTACCGGTCAGATACAAAAGATTCGCTTTTTTGTTGTGACGGAATCCGGTTTGCCCCAAACTGTCGCCGAGGCGGATATTTTCAAATCTGTCGACATACCCGTAAATGGCACCGGAACTGGTCGCAGAGTCGTCGTTTCCGTCTACGATTGCCCAAGTGCGCGCCGGTTTGATTTTTCCTTTGAATTGAGACAGCCGCCAGGGCTTCCATTCATGAGAGCCGAGCATGGCATTGAAACGCAATTTGAACATGGTATTGCCGTTGGCATCTTTCTTCTGGAAAGTGGCACTTTTACATTCCCACAATTTCTTAGCGGAATCGTAACGGTTGCCGTTATATTGGGCAAGGGGAACATACGCACGCTGATATACATTGATGATCGTCGGCAGCCATTCGTTGTAATCTCCGGCATACATGTGCCATTGCATGCCAAGCTGTTTCAAGTTGTTCTGACAATCGGCACTCTGGCCCTGATTTTTTATGGAACTCAATGCCGGGAGCAGCATCCCTGCGAGAATGGCGATGATGGCGATCACGACTAACAGTTCGATCAGCGTAAACGGTCTGTACTTCTTCTTCATAATCATAATCCTTTTCCGTTGTTGAAAAATAGAATGATAAACGAACTTTATTTGTTCATATTATAACACATAAAATATGAAAAATCTATACTGAAATTATAGATTTTTATATTGTTTTTATTGATTTTGATTGTAATATGAAAATTTGGTGTTATATTACGGCATAACCCTATGGAGAAATACATGTTATCCAGAGATGAACTTTACCGTTTCATGCGTATGATCGAACGGCAGTATTCCTGCCGGATCAGTATTGTCGATGCTGGCAAAAATGTTTGTTTTTCAACGCATTTTCCGGAAATTGATACGGTTCATCTCAACGAGACCTGCTTGAAATACAAACACGATATGGATGGCGGAAAAGAATGTGTCAAATGCGATTGCCGTGACAGTTTGGATTTCAGTCAAACGGTCAAAACTCCATTTTGGAAGATTTGCCCCGCAGGAGTGATGGAACTTGTTTGTACGATTGCGGTACCGGGACAGAATAAATTTCAAATTTTTGCGGGTGCATTCAAAGTACCCGCAGTTCTGCCGGAACCTCATTTATATTTGAAACGCAAAAACATACCGGATCATTTGCTGCCGGTGAAAGAATTATCGGAAACAGAACTTGGAGAATTACCGATCCTGTTTCAACTTCTTGCGGAAAATATCAGCCGTTTTATTGAACACGATCTTACAGAGAAAAAACAGTTGCCGCCGGATGCCAGAACTTATATTACGAATTACATTGATTCTTATTTCCGCAACGGAATTTCTCTTGCCGGATTGGCGGAACATTTGGGATGGAGTCCGTCTCATACTACGGTGCGGATCCGTCAATTTTTCGGTAAAACATTTTTACAACTGCTGACGGAGCGGCGGATCAACAATGCAAAATGGCTTTTGCGCAGTCATTATCCGATGAATATTGCCACGATCGCGAAAGTTTCCGGCTTTCCGACGGCGGCAAACTTTTACAAATGTTTTCAGCGATATACGGGGATGACACCCCACGAATTCCGCAAGAAATCCCTGGCGGGACTCAAGCCTTGAGCGTAGGATCGGCGTTATGTCTGCGGATATATTCCTGCGGCGCAATACCATAACGCCGTTTGAAAAATTTGGAAAAATAAAAGGGCGAAGAAAAGCAAAGTTGTTCCGCAACACTCTGTACTGTTGCATGTGGTTCCTGCAGCAGAATTACCGCTTTGTGCAGCAATTCATTCTGTAAAAAATCTTTTGCTGTATATTCCATATGGGAGGAAAATTCACGGGAGAATGCACCGGTACTCAAGTGCGCTTTTGATGCCAGCATTTCCACATTCCAACGGGCATCGATCTTCCGGCGGACTTCCCGCAGCAGATCAGCGAACCGCCATTCCTCATCCTTGTCAGATTGTTCGGGCAGGATTTCAGCACAAATCCGGCAGATCAAAGCTTCGGCAAGACAGCGGGCTTTCAGCGGATTTTCTTCATAAAAAATCTGCCGGATTTGGGATTCTGTAACCAGATGATCCAATGTAAGGATCTGATTGCAGCCACGGAAAATATCGGCTCCCGGATAACGCTCCAATGTAAAATGCAGGGAATAACTGACCATATACGGTCGACTCTCAATAAGCACGGGAAGCCCGTACGGGATAAAGCAACATTGGTTGAAGGCACGGTAAAAATATTCGCCTGTATTGCAATTCAGAATATAATCCTGTTTTTCCTTTGTCATTTCCCCTTTTTCAACGTTTCCCAATCGGAATGCAAGCACATTAAAAGGCAGTTTGAAATGTTTTTTGTAATCCGCCACTTCTTCAAACGCATTGACCAGCCGGAAATCCAGCGGTTCTTTCAAAAAACTTTTTATGTGATAGTAAGTTATCATGAAATGACATGCCTTTTGCGTAAAATTACATTCCAAACCGGAAATTCTATGTTACATTATCACCAAAACATTATTTTACAAATTCCGCAATGAAAAAATTAATAAAATTCATGAGGTCAAATTATGACGAGTTATCAGGAACTTCGTAAGGAGGCACGGGCTTTTCTGCCTGTTTCCGCTCAAAACGGAATATGCCAGGATCCTGTTTTTGTACAGGCATATCATGATGTCGAAGCAAAATTTAACGAGCTTGTAAAAGAATATCCGGAATTCAATGACAGGAATGCATTAAAACTCCGCCGGGCATTTTATCATATTCTGCCGGATATCATCCCCGTCAAATTCTTCCTCAACAGTCCGTTTTATTTTTGTGTCGGGATCAATGGCGGCTGGGCGTATTCTCCTGCCAGAGCGTGTTTCCACGGTCGGTCGGATGCCGGTGCTTTCTATAACTCTGCGGTTCCTGCGGAAGATTTCAGTATTTATAACGAACGTCGCAGTAACCGTTTTATTCTTTGCTGTGGTCCGTTTGTGGATGCGGTGCATCACCTTCCGCCGTTTACCACTATTTTTCAGAAAGGATTCAAAGGGATTCTGGAAGAAACATTGGCGGAACTGGAAAAAACGACTGATCCTGCGGAGCGGGAATTTCTGGAAACCGCAGCGGATGGCTTGAAAACCATTCGCGTGTTTCAGAAAAAATTTGTTGCAGAAGCACAACGGATCCTGAATACAGAATCGTTGACCCCGGAACAGAAAAAATTCATGTCAATGGCGGCGGAAGCAGCAGAACGTTGTCCGTGGGAACCGCCCCGGACATTCTATGAAGGTTTGAACACCTTGTTGTTTGTGCGTGAAATTCTGGCGTTGACGGATGCATTGTTGATTTATTCTCTCGGACGTCCCGATGCCTTGCTGCATGACTTTTATCAGGCGGACCTTGCTGCCGGCAGGATCACACCGGAAGAAGCGTACGATTTGATTTCCCGCTTTCTGATTATTTGTGATTCCCATTATGACGGCTATAAAATGGTTACAGCCTATGGCGATCATGAATTGGAAATTCCTGTAACCCTCGGCGGTTGTGATGCAGACGGAAAACCGGTGTATAATGATATTACCCGTTTTATTATTAAAGCTCACCGGGAACACGATCTGGTCTTCCCGAAACTTCATTGCCGTGTTTCCAAAGATTCTCCGGAAGAATATATCCGGGAATTGGCAACCGATACCTGGAACGGGCGTTGCGTCCACACTCTGTTCAATGATGATACTTTGATTCCCGGTCTGATCAAACAGGGAAAAACGCTTGAGGAAGCACGCCGCTATATCTGTGCCGGATGTTGGGCAAGCTGTCCGGACAGTGTGGAAAATATAGACGATGCCAATTATTACAGTCTTGCCCGTGTATTGGAAGCGATGATCTATCAGGATGAAGGTCAGAATCAGAAATACGGACATAAATTTGATCCGATCGACAGCTGTCAATCTCTTGCCGAATTACGGGATCTGGTCACGAAAAATCTTACCGTTTTCATGGCTGAAACTATGCGCTTGCTGACAACATACGGACGGCTTTACACCAGTGTATGTCCCCATCCGACATATTCCGCCTGTTTGGAAGGATGTATTCCGAACCGGAAAGATGAAACGGCAGGGGGCGCAAAATACAGTTCCCGGATCATTACTCTGGCGTTCCTTGCCAACGTAGTGGACTCCATTCTTGCTATTGATCATGTTTGTTTCCGGAAGAAACTCTGTACGGTTCCGGAATTTCTGAATATTGTCCGCAACAATTGGGAAGGGGCGGAAGATCTCCGGCAGATTGCGATGAAAGCACCGTATTGGGGGGATAATAAACCGGAATCCAAAGAACTTGGTTCTCACATCATGAACAAGCTGCTGGAAACTTCAAAAACGTTGCGTAATGAGCGTGGCGGCGAATACTGTTTGAGCATCTGGATCTACCGTGAATACCGTTATTGGGGGTATGCAATGCGTGCGCTGCCGGACGGCCGCAGAACCGGGGATCATCTGGCACAGGCATTGAATCCTTCCGATTTCCGTAACAAAGAAAGTGCCACCACAACGATCAACGCTTTGAGCTGTCTGGATTATACGGATTTTGCATCCAGCAACATCAATATGACATTTGATAAAAACAACAGCACCATCGAAACATTGTGTGCCTTTTTCCGTACATTTGTGGAGATGAAAATGCAGTTGCTCCAGCCCAATACATTTTCCAGAGAAGAATTGGAAGAAGCCAAAAAGCATCCGGAAAAGTATCATCACCTGATTGTCAAAGTCTGCGGTTTTTCTGCACGGTTTGTTGCATTGGAACCGGAATGGCAGGATATTGTGATCTCAAGACGTCATTATTGAGTTTGCGCAATCTTTGATTGAAGAAAAAAACTTGCAGCGGGGTCAGGTTTGACGGTTGAATGGTAATTACACGTTTTCGTAATTCCAACTGTCGATCTGACCGGCCTCTTTATCAAAGTTGACGCCGATCAGCATGATCTTTTTACCTGAATTCATATACTTGCGGAAATAATCTCTATCCTTGATCTGCTGTAATGCGATTTCTTCATTTTTGTTGAGTTTGAATTCAAAAACGAATACAAAATCGCCATTGGTTGCAACGGCGTCGATGCGCCCTTTGTTCGTTTTTGATTCCGCTTCAATGCTGATTCCCAACAGCATGAAAATGGAGAAAAAGAGAAGTCGGAAATTATTTTCATCTTTCAGATGGACATCATACGGAACCTTTGCAAAGAATACTTTCATGGATTCCATAAAATCATCCACATCGCCCGCTGTGACGGCATCGGCAAGTTTATAGACGGAGTCTTTGACTTGATCGATCCGCAAATCACTGCAATATCCGGTAAGATACGTTTCAAATGAACCTTTGACTTCCAGATTCGGGAACCGGAGTTGATAGACGGTATCGCCATACCGTTCCAATGCTTTGTCGATGGTCAGATATCCGGTCTGCAAAAGGAGAGTCAGTGGATTGAGATTATCGATTTCATAGGCACTGAACGCGAAACTGGAAACAGGGGAATCCAGGACGGCTTCCAAATCGAATTTCTGTTTTTTGATGATTTCCAGCAGGAATGTCGGTGTACCGGTGGAAAACCAGTAATTATTGAATTTACCCCCGTTTTCAATGAATTGCGCAAGGGAAACCGGGTTATATACCGTTTTTGCTCTTTCATCAAACCGGAACCCATTATACCAGTCTTTGATTTTTTGTTTGTAAGTTTCAAGGTCCTGATCACCTGCAAGTTTTGCGATTCTGTCACCGAGATGCTGTTCCAATTCTTCCTGTGTATAGCCAAGCATAGTGGCGAAACGGAAATCCATGGTGATATCCGTCAGGTTGTTCAAGTCGGAAAACAGAGAAACATGGCTGAATTTACTGACCCCGGTAACAAACAGAAAACGTTCTTTTGCATTCCGGTCTTTCAGTACGCTGTAAAAGCCTTTCAAACATTTCTGGATATTGATGACTTCCGGATTGGAAATATTATCCAATATGGGTTTATCGTATTCGTCGACCAATATAACCACTTCGCTGTTGACCGATAAACAATCGATCAACTTGCCGAACGCAGAGGAGGCATCCTGGGTTGCGGGCAGATCAATTGCAAACTCTGCTGCAATATTTCTTATTTTTTCATTCAGATAAATATCCAGCCGTTCCGCCGTGTTATTGAGCGGAGTGTAGTCGCCGAAACTCAAATGGATCACCGGATAAGTTTTCCAATCGTACGGTTTATCATAAATTGCCAGTCCCCGGAAAAGTTCTTTTTTCCCTTCAAAGATGGCTTTGAGAGTAGAGAGTGTCAAAGATTTACCAAAGCGGCGTGGCCGGGAGAGAAAATATCCCGCGCAGCTCGGACGGATCAATTCCCAAATGTATTCTGTTTTGTCTACATAAAGAAAATTGCCCCGTATAAGTTCTTCAAAGTTGTAAACGTAGCTGGTTAAATCTTTCATGATGTCTGCTCCTGTTGTTGTAATATACATCTCATGAAAGACTTTTTCAATTTCCAATTCAGAGAAAAAGAAAAAAATCTTGATTCCGGTGTTTGCCGCAGAAAAAATCAGTATTTTACGGTCAGACCGCGGGATTGCAAAACGGCAGCAAATCGTTCCATGGTTTCTGAATCCGGGGCAGGGACTTTCGGCATGGTATCCGGCATATTCACGGCTCCATATTTGCTGCCCGCAAGAGAATGATACGGCAATAACCGGACCGCTTCCAACTGCAGTTTGCTGAGGAAATCCGCAGTTCTTTCCATATTGTCCGTGGAATCATTACAACCGGGTACGACAGGGATCCGGATCTCAATCCGTGCGCCCTGATCGGAAAGCCATTGCAGATTTTTACAAATCAATTCATTCCCGCTTCCGGTGAGTTTTTTATGCTCTGCGCAGTCTGCATGTTTGAAATCGATCAGAAACATATCGGTGTACGGCATGACCCGTCCAAAACGGTCCGTTGCCACATTTGCACAGCTGTCGACTGCGGTATGCAAACCGGCATTTTTCAATTCTTTCAGCAATGCAACGGCAAAGTCGATCTGCATCAAAGGTTCTCCACCGGAAATGGTGATTCCGCCGTTGGATTCCTGATAGAACGTCCGGTCTTCCAGAGCGATTTTCATGACTTCATCCACGGTCATTCCTTTTCCATACTGTTTCAATGCTTTGCCGAGACATACTTCTTCGCACTTTCCGCAATCGGAGCAGAGAAGCGGATCGAATTGATGTATGCCGTCAGCGGAAAACGTATGGGCTTTGACGGGGCAGACATCCGCACATTCACCGCAGTTGATACATTTATGGGCGTAATATCCCATTTGCGGTTTGGGAGAAATGCTTTCCGGGTTATGACACCAGATACATTTGAGAACACATCCTTTGAAAAAGAATGTGGTGCGGATCCCCGGTCCGTCATGAATGGCGAACCGTTTCGGTTCCAGTAAAATTCCTTTGATGCTGTCCATAATCTGTTATTCCGCAATGCGCAATGCGCGTGTGATATACATATCCTGTTCTTTTTCGTTCAATTCCACGAACCGGACGTTCCACCCGCAGACACGGACCTGAAGGTTCTGATATTTTTCCGGATTTGCTTTTGCATCGATCAGCGTTTGTGCATCGAATACATTGAAGTGGATCTGCATACCACCGTTTGCAAAATGGGAATAAACGTAACTTTTCATTGCTTCCAAACCTTCTTCTCCCTGCACGGTGGCGGGGTGAAGCATCACATCCAGCGGGAAATCGCCGGGAAAATCATGATAAGACATGGCACAGATGGATCTGCTCAATGCCGTCAGCCCGTTGGTATCAGCACCCATAGTGGGGGAAAGATTTTTGGAAAATTCTTCGCCGGATTTCCGTCCATCCGGAGTGGCACCGGTCAAATTCCCTTGCACGATAAATTGTCTTGCGGTATGACCGGACATACTGAACTCGCCGCCTCTGCCGCTGGGGATTTTATTGATCCGTTTTGCACAGAATTTTCCGAGGAGATCGGCGTATTGATCGACTTCCGGAATACCGTTACCATATTTTTCTTTCATGTTGAGCATTTTGAGACGGAGTTTTTCTGCTCCTTCCCAATCGCGGTTGAGGATATCACGGAATTCGGTCAGCGTGACGAGTTTATCTTCAAACACGGCTTTTTTGACCGCCATCAACGCATCGACCGTGGTACCGAGTCCGCACATGAGGATACCGGATTTTTTGTATTTTGTACCGCGTGAAAAGGCATCGATTCCCTGTTTCAGACTGGTGACAACGGTACTGGAATAAAGCTGTCCCGGATTGATATTGCAGAGATGAGTTTCCACTTCAAAAGAGATGCGGAGATCGCTTTTGATGATGCCATCCAGATAAGCCAGTGTTGCCTGGAGGAAGTCGTCGAACGATTTCATATCTTCGAGTTTCATGGCATCGCAGTTGAATTGATAATCGCCGATTTTGGAATAGCCGTTATTCATTGCCAATTCCACAGCCTTGAGCATGTTCACATGTCCGGCGCCGGTTCCATTGGAATCTTTCGGAGTGATTTCATAACATCCGGAAATATGGGCGCAGCGTGCTTCTTCTTCCGTATAGCCTTGTGCAACCAGCAGATCTTTGATGTTTTCTTCGCAGATAAACATGAGACTGGAGTTATGATCACGCACCATGCGCAACGCCTGTTTCAACAGCCAGTCCGGCGTGTTTTTCGCGATCTTGAGCTGGATTTTCGGCGTGGGAATGGCAAGTTCATCAAAGATTTCCAAAAGCACTGCGGTGGTTTCATTATACAGCGATGAGCCGTCCGCCGCTGTTCCGCCGAGATAAAGGGGATGACCCCAATAGTTGTCGATGGATCCCCATTGCATAAAGAAACAGGTGATAAATTTGCGGAGTTCATTTTCCGTGTAACGACCTTCCGCCAAATCTTTTTTGTAGAACGGATCCAGAACCACGTCCAGATTGCTCAAAGAGCGGACCTGCATGTGGTCGATATGTTCTCCGAAGAAGAAGAACAGGTAAATGGTCATCAGGATATCATAAGTATCCTTTGGCGCACCGGTACGCATTTGTTCGAGACACCGGATTTCCTGCTGAATTCCGGGATTGTCGCCATGATGTTCTTTTGCGAAATCGATCAATCTGCCGATGCAGTCCAGAACGGCATTCCATGTGAGTTCGATACCATCGAAGTATGCGGCGACATCCGGGGTGAGCGTGCCATTTTTTTCATGTTGTGCGCGATATTCTCTTGCACGGTCACGCAGTCCGACGAAGCCCAGGGCAAAAATGCTGTCCCAATCGGGAACCGAGTGGTCAAAGTCCGGCCAAATGGTAATCAACCCGGCAGCCTGTTGCGCATGCCAGTCGGGCGCTACGGTATTGGCGATGTGTTCCCGGGACACTTTTTCACTATTTTTGCTGATGATCGGAGCGATCGGGCGTTTGCGCCGGTCATAACAGCCAAATCCGGGAAAACAGTCGTGAGGGTTGACATCAATCTGCATATTTCTGCAAATGAATTCAAAACCGTGTCCTTTGGTAATAAAAACGGGTTGATCTTTCCATGGAGCAACGGCATCAAGCAATTGTTCTTTGATTTCATCGGTGGTGAGACCGGTTGCGGGATCCATGACCGGATTGCGGAATTTGTTGATCAGATATTCTCTGTCGTTATCAAAACCTGGATAAAGCATGATTTTATCTCCTTGTTTTACGCATTTTCAGAAAATTTTCTATAATATAGCACACGCTTTCCGGAAAATCCATAGAAATATTGATTTATATCAAAGATTTGCTGTCGGAAAGTGTGATAGCTCCTGTCATTCAATTCGGCTTATTCTGCGATACGCAATGCACGAGCGATATACATGTCCTGTTCTTTTGCATTGAGTTCTACAAAATGAACATTCCATCCACAGACACGAATCTGGAGATTCTGGTATTTCTCCGGATGCTCTTTTGCATCGATCAGCGTTTCCGCATTGAAAATGTTGAAATGGATCTGTCTGCCGCCTTTTGCAAAGTGGGAATAGATGTAATTTTTCAATGCTTCCAAACCTTCCTCTCCCTGAATGGTTGCGGGGAGCATCATTACATCCAGCGGAAAATCGCCGGGGAAGTTATCTGCATTCAGCGTACAGATGGAATTACTCAATGCGGTAACACCGTTGGTATCGGCACCCATAGTGGGGGAAAGATTCTTGGAAAATTCGTCACCATCTTTACGTCCATCCGGAGTTGCTGCCGTTTTTTCACCCTGAACAATGAATTGACGGGCACTGTGACCGGACATGGTGAAGGTGCCTCCGCGGGAATTTGGTACGCCTACGATCCGTTCCGCCGAAAAGTCAGCCAACATTTTTCCATATTGATCGACTTCCGGAATGCCGTTGCCGTATTTTTCTTTCATGTTAAGCATTTTGAGACGGAGTTTTTCTGCTCCTTCCCAGTTCCGGTTCAGAATGTCGCGGAATTCTGTGAGCGTGAGAAGCTTTTCATCGAAGACGGCTTTTTTGACCGCCATCAACGCATCAACCGTAGTTCCGAGACCGCACATGAGGATATTTGTTTTCTTGCGCAAAGTTCCATCTGAAAACGCATCCAATCCCGTTTCCAGACTATTGTTGACTGTGCTGGAATAGAGCGGTCCGGGGTTGATAAAACGGAGATATTTTTCCGATTCGTTTGCGACCCGCATCACATTCTTGATGATGTCATCCAGATAGGTCAGTGTTGCCTGGACGAAATCATCAAAGGATTTCATCTCTTCCAGTTTCATTGCGCCACATTCGCAGTGGAAATTGCCGATTTTGGAATACCCGTTGTTCATCGCCAGTTCCACGCATTTCAGTATGTTGACATGAGTGGAACCTGTGCGGTTTTCATGTTTTGTACTGACACCGTAACAACCTGTGATATTGCAGTCCCGGGCATCTTCGGGAGAACATCCATCCTTGATCAGAATGTCCTGTGCATTTTCATCGCTGATAAACACAAGACTTGAATTATGTTCCCGCACCATACGCAGAGCCTGTTTGATAATGGAATCCGGTGAATTTTTTGCCAGTTTCAATTGAAGTTTGGGAGTGGGAATGTCAAGTTCTTCAAAAATTTCCAGAATCAAAGAGGAACATTCATTGTATAACGTACTGCCATCGGCTGCGGTTCCACCGAGATAAAGAGGGTGTCCCCAGTAATTATCAATGGATCCCCATTGCATGAGAAAACAGGTAATGAATTCGCGGATATCCATTGCTGAATATCTGCCTTCCGCCAAATCTTTTTTGTAATAGGGGTAAATGACAGCATCCAGATTGCTCATGGAGCGGACCTGCATGTGATCGATATATTCGCCGAAATAGAAATAGAGATAAATGATCATCAAAATTTCATAGGTATCCCGGGGCGCACCGTTGCGCATCTGTTCCAGACAGCGGATTTCCCGCTGGATCCGGGGATCATTACTGTGATGTTCTTTTGCGTAGTCGATCAATCTGCCGATACATTCCAATATGGCATTCAGTGTGATTTCAATGCCGTCAAAATAGGCTTCCACTTCTTTGGTAAGCGTGCCGTTTTTTGCATGTTTTTCCCGATACGCTCTTGCGCGGTCACGCAGTCCGGGGAAGCCGAGTTCGAATACATTTTCCCATTCCGGGACCGAGTGGTCAAAGTCGGGCCAGACGGTGTGCAGTCCGGCATCCTGCCGATTATTCCAGATATCTATCACTTCTTTGCTGATTTGTTTATTTACGACTTCGGAGCAAAACTTGCCCAGAACACGTTTGTACGGACGCATGCTGCGGTCGTAACATCCGAAGCCGGGGAAACAGTCATGGGGATTGACATCGATTTGCATTTTGCTGCAGGCGAGTTCAAAACAGCGGCTTTTGATTATTGTGACCGGCAACCGATCTTTCCATTCATCGGCATACGCTGTGACTTGTTCCAGCACAGCCTGCTGTTCAATGCCGGTTGCGGGGTCAAATTCCGGATTCTGAAACTTCTTAAACAGATAATTTTTATCATTTTCGAAACTTGGATAAAGCATGATGTGTTCTCCTTGTTATGTGAGGCAATTTCAAAAGTCTTCAAAAATACCTGAAAACTCTTGTTGAGATCTGAAAACGGAGCGTTTGAGTCTGCCGTAGCCTTGGCGAAGGTAGATGGTTATTTCCCACGCCTTGTCGCGGCATAGCCGTATGGCGACGCCGGAACAAACTACCATTTCCATCTCTTCAACAATCCTTTTTCAGTCAAATTTTGCCGGACTTTTGAAATTACCTCATGTATATTTTATTGAAACCGATATAATATAGCATGGTATTATGAATTGTTCCATGTACAAAAAATACAAAAAATTTATACTTTTGCGACTTGTTTTGTGTTTTTAACGGGGTATATTAATTCTGGAATCAATATGGAGATATGTTGTTATGTCTATGGAAAGCAAGGACCATTTTTTACATTTATCCAACCGTTTTCATTTGCAGATCACTCATTTTGCGTATGGAACTTATCCGTCCGCAAACGGCGTGCCGGCGGCAATTCCGGTCAACCGGCTCTTATTTTGTCTGGGCAGCACTGATCACGAGGAATCTTATGTGAAAGATGAAAATTGTTATTATCCCATGCAGTCCGGTCATTTTTATTTTATCCCGGCGAATCATGTTGCCGGAGTGTGTTTGTCGGAAGGAATGTATTTTGTTTCAATCCAATTTCTGCTTGACTTGTATAATGGTCTTGATGTTTTTTCGTCCGTGAACAAAATATTGGAGTTTGAGGATGCCGCACAGGTGAAAAGGGCGTTGGAAATATTCAAAACCCCGGGGGAAAATGTATGGTCTGTAAAGATGTCGGGGATCGCTTGTGATTGTATTGGATCTATATTCGAAAAATTGGATCCGGTGGAATTGAATCTGACTGAAATCACCGGTCTTTCCAGTCAGAGTTTGCATTTGCTTTCTGAAACTTGTACTGCCATGACTACGGTTGGAGAACTGGCGGATCTGTGTAACGTCAACCGTGATACCTTCAGCCGGAATTTCACCCGTCAAAATGGGATCACGCCGAAACAATTTCTGATCCGCTGTATTTTGCAGCGGGCGTATACTTTACTTTCATCCGGGAAATACCGGGTACATGAAGTGGCGAAAGAATTGAAATTCACCAATGAATTTTATTTTTCCCGCTTTTTCAAGAAACACACCGGCAAAACGCCGAAAGCATGCCGCAGCCGTCTGCTGATGCAGTAAAAAAATAAGTCACATAAGACTTGTTGCCTTATATGACTTATTCAAAGTTTGTTTACCGGCTTACGATCAGATCATAGCAAGCAGAACCATAGCGAATGCCATGACGAAGATAGCCACTGTTTCGATAATACCGAGAGACATCAGCTGGTTGGTAAAACCTTTGCCGTTTTCTGCAAACGCATCTGCCGCAGAAGCAGCAGCGAGGCCCTGCCAATAAGCGGAAATCCCCATGGCAATACCGGAAAGAATACCGACCGTCATGTAAGCGATCCAGATACCGGGTTTTGTAACATCTGCACCCATGATACTGAACATCAGGATCATACCGTAAATGGTCTGGGAGAGGGGGGCACCGGCAAAGATCAACAGCTGGAAGGGTGCGGGTTTATTCTGCATATAGCATTTTTTCCATGCACCGATCGCGGCATTTGCAGCGACCCCGGATCCGAATGCGGACCCGATAGCGGCGAACCCGATTGCAGCGAAAGCAGCGGCAAGGACCAGAGCTTTCTGTGTTGCATCGGCGGGGACATTTGCTGCATTTGCGGCAGCATCGGCGAGAGTCATCAATAAACTCATGTTGTGTACTCCTGTTTGTTGTTATGATTGTATGTTGTTGGTTTCAGTATTTTCGGGATTAGCAAACGGGCGGAATTTGAATCCTGCCCACTGCATTTCCACATGATTGGAGAATTCCAGTGTGTTCAAACGGATGCCATGCACCATCACACTCAGGAATCCGAGAGCGATATTCAGCAGGTGACCGGCAAGCATGACCAGCCCCATTGCAATGAATCCGGCAATGATCCAGTATCCGGGGAAAAGATCCAGAAGCATCAATGCCATTTTGTTGAAGTTTTCGGCAATGTATGCGCCGGAAAGTCCGACAGCGAACAGACGGATATAACTCAGTACATCCACAAAACTGCCGGTCAGCGCAAAAGGCAGATTCAAACATGCTTCTCCGCGTATGGTGGCAAGAATCAAAATCAATCCGCCGCCATAGAGCGAATAGCCCAATGTTGCGGGAAATGTTCCGGGGAACACGATCAGGCTTACTGCCAGGAAGAAGTTTGCAATGATGAGACATGCCCAGCCCAGATGACCGAGAGCCAACCAGGAACGGGTGATTTCATCAAAGAATTTGAATATGCGTGCGGAACCCAGATGGAGTGCTGCCAGCAGGAAGCAGATGTACTGTACAAATTTATCACTCAATTTGCCATATACGACCATCTTTGCAGAGTCGGGCATATCGGGCTTGATCAGATTTGTGCTTTCTGCGATTTGCCGTGCCAGACTGCTGTTTGCCGGATCAGAAAGGAGTGTCCAGCCGCGCATCCATTGGGGCAGAACATCCAGAGGGATCCCGAACCAGGAACCGTTGAGCCATCCCCAGATAAAGGCGGCGCAACTGAGCATGATAAACAGATTCAGCGGCATTTTTGCCTGCGGTTTATTCCGGAACAGATGTTTGCCTGCCAACGCGAGCAGAAGGAATATGACTGCATACCCCGCATCGCCCACGATCATCCCGAAAAAGATGGGGAAGAACAGACAGAAGAAGGCATTTACATCGTTTTCCCGGTATCCGGGTTGAACGCCGATGAAATCAAAAAGCGGGTCCATAATATTGAGGAATGACGGTTTCCGGATGCAGGTGGGAACGTTATCATCCGGAGACGGGTCTTCGATCTGCAATGCCCAACCGTGTTCCAGAGCCGCTTTTCTCAACCGGTCGAGATCGGGTTCCGGGACAAATCCGCGGAGCCATGCCAGTTTGCCGGAAGATTCCATCCCATCACGCGCCTGTGCAAACTCCAAGGCGGCACTGATCTTTTTCCAATACGCCAGCATTTGCGGCAAAACACCTTTGAATGCAATCAGCTCCTTTTCAATGGATGCCAGTTTGCGTTTCTGTTCATCCAGTGCGGAATGGACATCGTTCAAAGTCCGCGGCGAGAGTTTGACGGCATCCGGTTCATTCAGCAGGGGAGAGGAAGTAATCAGCGCATAATACGTGAATACTTTATCCTGGCGGATCACATTAACGGTTGCACCATCGGGGAAAGATTTTCCATTTTTTCCGGTACTGCGTTCCAGGAATACAGAATTGGCGGATGCACATAAAGTGACAAAGATATTTTTCTTTTTCAACTCTTCGATGGAGTCGAAAGAGAAATAACCCCAGGGAGCGAGGATTTCTTCATCCTTCTGCAGCAGTTCGATCTGTTTTATTGTTTCGGCACGCAGTTCACCCAGTTCCAATGTTCTGGCGACGACTTTACTGCCGTTCGCATTGAATGAATTCCGCTGGCGTTTGTCTTTTGTTTCCGCCGTCTGGATCATGTTGATGGCTTTTTCTGCATCGGCAACATTTTTTGCCAATTCCGCCACATTTGCTGTATCGGGGATTTTATCCTGCGTCAACTGCATCAGTCCGAGCCGGCGGAGCTGATCCAGCGTTGCGATTTTTTCTTCTGCGAGACACAGGAGAGTAATTTTCTTCATGGGGATAATCATGCAGCCGGTTCCTCCTGTAATTTTTTCTTCGCGATTTTGGAACGGACGACGGCAGAGGTATCGGCATCACCGATTGCGATATTGATCAAACGTATGATCTCTTTTGTTTCCGGGATTTTCACCTTTTCAAAGAGATTGACCCGCTGAGTCGTTACACGCAATTCTTTTGCAATGCAGTCATATTGACGGCGTATGATTTCCCGTTGAGATTGGATTTCCACGATCTTGCAAATGGCATCTACCGCATCATCCAGATACGGATCTTCCACAAAAAGATCATACGGTGCGATTTGAAAATCCACTCCTTCATAAACAGGGACCTGTACCCCGGCAATGTTCATTTCTGCCGTACGGATCTGTTTGACTTTGAGGACAGCGGCGATCTTATCCGTCACCATGCTGTCTCCGAACAGAGCCGACCAGGAAGCAAACGCCTGTTTTGCCGCTTCTTCCTGTTTTTCGTTTTCCGCGATCCGTTCCAGACACAAACGCATCTCCAGCTGGAGATGCTGTTTTTTCAACTGAAGAGTAGGAAGAAAACGGGTATATTGCTTCAAGGCATCCCGCTGCTTCTTCAATTCAGTTTTTGTTAATTTGACTTTTGCCATGTGTCACACTCATTTCTGTTGGAACAGAATCGTTTTACTCTTTTACGGGCCAGTATTCTGCAATGATGTCCGATTTGATCCCGGTTTCTGTTTTTGTGAAACAGTCTGCCATGATTTTCCAGCCCAGGTCAAGAGCATCTTCCAGGTGGATATTCACGGACAGGTCCATCATGTTTTTCTCAAACAGTTTCCCGTATTTCAATAATTTTTCGTCCCAGTTACTCATTTGGAAACCCATGGATTGCTTTTCCAGCGTATCCTTGTAATCCGAATAGAAACGGATCATGGTATCCATTACCGCACGGTGGTCACTGCGGGTCCGACCGTTCACGTTCTGTTTCAAACGGCTCAGAGAACCGAACGGTTCCACACGGCCGTTACGCAGATAGAACTGACCTTCTGTGATATAACCGGTGTTGTCCGGAATCGGGTGGGTCACGTCGTCACCGGGCATGGTGGTGACTGCCAATACCGTAATGGAACCGGCACCATCGAAGTCGACTGCTTTTTCATAACGGGCGGCAAGCTGACTGTACAGATCACCGGGATATCCGCGGTTGGAGGGAATCTGTTCCATGGTGATGGCGATTTCTTTCATGGCATCCGCATAGTTGGTCATATCGGTGAGAAGGACCAGTACCCGTTTGCCACGGAGGGCATATTGTTCTGCCACCGCGAGGCACATATCAGGGACGAGCAGACATTCCACCACCGGGTCGGATGCAGTATGTACAAACATGACGGAACGGGACAATGCCCCGTGTTCATCCAGTTCGTTACGGAAGAAAAGATAATCGTCATATTTCAAACCCATACCGCCGAGAACGATCACATCCACTTCCGCCTGCATGGCGATCCGGGCGAGCAATTCGTTGTACGGTTCACCGGCAACAGAGAAAATCGGGAGTTTCTGGGATTCCACCAAAGTGTTGAACAAGTCAATCATGGGAATCCCGGTACGGATCATTTTCCGCGGAATCACACGTTTTGCCGGGTTGACGGAAGGACCGCCGATTTCCACCGGATCTTCTGTGATTTCCGGGCGTCCGTCACGGGGTACACCGGCACCATTGAAAATTCTGCCGAGCAGATCATCGGAACCGGAAACCTGCATGGGTTTTCCGAGGAACCGGACTTCGTCACCGGTACTGATCCCTCTGGAACCGGCAAAGACCTGCAAATAAACTTTGGTATCCTGCAAACGGATGACCTGTGCCAGAGAAGTGCCGGAAGCACTGATGACTTCTGCCAGATCGTTATAAGCCACATTATCGGCTTCCACCGTGATCACGTTCCCCGCGATCTGGATGATTTTATGATAAACTTTACGCATTGACGGCTTTCTCCTGGATTTTCGCTTCGATCACTTTTTCCTGTGCGGCAAAGGCTTCTTCTTTGAACGGCATGTAATTCCATTCGGTGAAGGTCACACGCAATTCCTGGAAGAACTGGCGTGCTTCATCTTTTTCTTCAAAATGGAAATCCGCTTTCAATACTTCAATGACTTTGTTGAAAACGTAAGTTTGACGTTCCCGGCTGGTTGCGGCATCCACTGCATCAAAGGTGTTCTGCTGCAAATATACAAAGTCAAGAAATTCACTCTTCATGTAAATCACAAAGTCGGCTGTGGTCGTGCCTTCTTCCCCGATCACCTTCATCATCTGGTTCACTTCCTGACCCTGCTGCAATATGTCATGGGCCAATTTGACCTGATCACCGGGAATGATACTGGTGTATTTGCTCCAGCTGTCCAACGGGTGGATCGCCGGAAAACGACTGGCGGAAGAACGGTCACGGGACAATCCCAGGAAACATCCTACGACTTTCAAGGTCGCCTGGGTCACCGGTTCTTCAAAGTTACCACCGGCAGGAGATACTGCACCGCCGATGGTGACGGAACCTCTGGTTTTGCCGTCGTTCAGGACAACCAGCCCGGCACGTTCGTAGAAGCCGGAAATACGGGATTCCAAGTACGCCGGGAAGGCTTCTTCCCCCGGAATTTCTTCCAGACGGCCGGACATTTCACGCAATGCCTGTGCCCAACGGGATGTGGAGTCCGCAAGCAGCAGTACGTTCAAGCCCATCTGACGGTAATATTCAGCCAATGTCACCGCCGTATAAACAGAAGCTTCACGGGCGGCAACCGGCATGGAACTGGTGTTGCAGATGATGATGGAACGGTCGATCAATGTCTTACCGGTCCGCGGGTCTTTCAATTCCGGAAATTCCCGGAGGATTTCCACCACTTCCCCGGCACGTTCTCCACACGCTGCCACAATCACCACATCGGCTTCCGCATATTGGCTGATCGCATGCTGAAGCACGGTTTTACCGGCACCGAACGGTCCGGGTGTACAGAATGTTCCACCCTGGGCCACGGGGAAGAAGGTATCAATGATCCGCTGCTGTGTGATCAGCGGATTGACCGGCAGAAGTTTTTCTTTATAGCAGGAAATGGGAATTTTCACCGGCCATTGCTGATTCATGGAGATTTCCCGGACTTCACCTTTTTCATTCCGGGCAGTTGCCACGGTATCACATGCCTTGTACGGGCCTGCCGCATTGACACTTTCCAGAGTCCACACGCCGCGGAACGCAAACGGGAGCATAATATAATGTTTGAAGATCCCTTCGGGAACATACCCGATATAATCCCCGGCGCGGAGTTTGTCGCCCGCCTTTGCCATCGGGGTGAAATCCCAGACCGCCTGCGTATCAAAGGCATCCAGGTAGACGCCGCGCTGCAGGAAGAATCCTGACTGTTCCGCCAATTTATTCAACGGGTTCTGCAATCCATCGAACACCTGTTTGAGCAAACCGGGTCCGAGGGTCACGCTGAGCAATGCGCTGGTGAATTCCACCATATCGCCCACTTTGATTCCGTTTGTGCTTTCAAAAACCTGCAAGTCGGCACGGTTTCCGCGTACACGGATTACTTCCGCTTTCAAGCGCAGGTCACCGAGGATGACATACGCCACTTCGTTTTGAATCACGCTGGTGTCAAATTCCACCGTCAACAGGTTTCCATTGACTCCAACGATTCGTCCTTTGTTGTTTTCCGGCATTCCGTTTTCTCCGAATTCTTGTAATGACCGTTCGGCGGTCATCACCTTATGTTAATATTTTTTTCTTTATTTTCAATTCATTGCTGAACCGATGGCTGCTGTACCAGTTCCGCCGCTTTGTTCAGATTTGCCATTGCCGCTTCTCCGGAACGGCGGACCCATTTTTCCGCCAGTTGCAGCTTCAAACCGTATGCACATACGGCATCGAATGTGAAACTGTGACAATGATTGATCCGGGTAAGCTCATCCAACTTATCCCACCGTGCTTCATCCAAAATCCGTTCCCGTTCCAACGGATTGGCGGCAGTGTAAGCAGCCTGAGCAATCCGTTCGGTATCGGCTTCATAAGCAATATTTTCTCTGAGAGAGTTTTCTGTTCTGTTCCATTTGGAAGCCCGGATTTTTGCAAGACTGTTCCGCAACGCCATTTCCCATTCCGCATATTTCCGGATCAATGCGCGTTCCGGCAGAGATTTACGGATCCGGTTCTGAAAATCGGCATATTCCGCATCATAATCTTTTCCGGTAATGTTTCCGTTTTTCTTGCAGCCGGGCAGGATGGATAACTGTTCCAGCAACGCCATTTGCACCCCGCTTATACGCATGGAACACAGTTCCAGAAATTCTGCAAAGGTGTAATACGGTGTTTCATACAGCTTCAAGTACGGCAATGATGAAAGAAGGGAAAAGAGTTCCATAAAATGTTATCTTCCTTCCTGCAGTTTCACTTCCTGCATCAACCTTTGAGAATAGCTGCCAGTTTCGGTCCGACGTAGGCACAAAGCAGATCTGCCAGAGCTTCATCGGTGAAATCAAGGAATACATCACCGTCACGGAATCCCAGCTGAAGTCCGCTGTTCATCTCTGTTTCACCCAGAATCTGTGTGCGGGCGCGGAGATCGTCTCCCAAGCCTGCGAGGATACCATCTTCCAGATATTTGACGGTGGCGGCGGGGAGCAGCACTTCGATTTTATCTGCCGGATTGGCGGCATAAGAACGTGCCATTTCCAGGATCAAGCCTGCCATCATTTCTGCGGTCAAAGCCTGACCTGCGCAATGTTTCACCACATTGCGCAGCCGTTCCTGCATTTCACTGCGGAGAGCGATCTGAATATCCCGTGCGCTCTGGCGGATGGCTGCTTCTGATTTTGCTTCCATCGCCTTGACGGATTCTTCTGCTTCTTTGATCATTTTATCCGCTTTTGCCTGTGCTTCTGCCACAATTCTGGCTGCCTTTGCTTCTGCTTCGCTTACAATGCGGTTACGTTCTTCTTCTGATTTCCGCAACCCGTCTTCCTGAATACGGTTCAGCAACCCTTGCAATTCTTCTGCCATTTTTGCACTCCGTTTGTTTTATGTATTGATAGTTAAAATTAATTCGTATTTCCGAATAATATACACCCTTGAATAGGAAAAGTCAAATATCTTTTGCTGTTTCCGCGTAAAAAAAAAATGAGAAGCTGGATGGATATTTTACTATCGTTTCTGTTTCTGTACTGCAAGATTGGTTGAGACTGGCGGTTTTGTTTGACCTGTTTGGTTTGTCTCATAACAGATTTTCTCTCAAAAAAAACGGAGAAATAGGGGTATATCATACCTTTTGCGGTTGAATTTTTCGTTTTTACGGCTATATTTACAACTGTGGATTTTTTTAACTTTACTGCGAGGTATTTCATTATGAAACGTGCAATTTTTATTTCCGTCTGTATGATGCTGGCGGCTTGCCCTGTATTGATGGCACAGCAAGCCCAGCCTGTTGTGTATCACCCCATGTTCCGGACCAACCTGGATCCGGCAAAATATGAGAACCCCGCTTCTGCGATTCTGTTATTCCAAAGCCGGGAAAATGTGATCCGTAAAATGTTGGCGGAACGGCAGAAGATCCTTGCAACAGACCGGCGTGCGAAAGCTCTCCATGATAAAATCATGAAATTGAATAAAGAATTAGCCGTGTTGATGGAAAACAAGCGTGCTGTCAGAGATTTGACCCGTGAATTACAGTTGATCGATCGGAAGATCAGCGTTTTACCTTTGAAAAAGAATAATCAGACAACTACAAAGCAAGGAAACAAAAAATGAGTGCAATCCGGATAGACGGTAACGAAATTTCCAAATCAGTCAACGCCGAAACTGCGGCTGAAGTTGAAGCCCTGGCGCAAAAGTATGGAGTCCGCCCCGGACTGGCTGTGATTCTGGCAGGGGAAAATCCTGCATCCCAGGTTTATGTTTCACGCAAAGTCAAAATGTGTGAAGAATTGGGCATCGTTTCCAAAAAAATCATTCTTCCCGAATCCGTTTCTCAGGAAGAATTGATTTCCATTATTGATGACTTGAACAAGGATGATTCCATCCACGGTATTCTGGTGCAGTCTCCCACCCCCAAACAGATTTCTGAAAAAGCGGTCATCAATGCTATCGACCCGAAAAAGGATGTGGACTGTTTCCATCCTGCCAACGTTGGTAAAGTATTTCTCGGCGACCTTTCCGGATTCCTCCCCTGTACTCCCTGGGGTGTTTCCGTTCTTCTGGAAAAATCCGGGATTTCCACTGCCGGAAAACATGTTGTTGTCCTTGGACGTTCTGCCATTGTCGGCCGTCCCATGGCAGCATTGCTTCTTGCCCGTGGTGCCAACGGAGATGCCACGGTAACGGTATGTCATTCCAAAACACCGGACCTGCCGTCTTTCACCCGTCAGGCGGATATTGTGATTGCGGCATTGGGTATTCCCCAATTCCTGAAAGGGGATATGGTCAAAGACGGTGCGGTGGTGATCGATGTGGGTATCAACCGGATTCCCTGCGCTACGACGAAATCCGGATTCAAACTGGTGGGCGATGTGGATTTTGATGCGTTGGTGGAAAAGACTTCTGCGATTACGCCGGTACCGGGTGGTGTCGGCCCCATGACCATTGCCATGTTGATGAAGAATACTGTTCGCGCATTCAAAATGAGCAAGGGCGAATAAAAGATCTGCTGATTCATTTCGGTCAGGATCCGATTCGGGAGAAAGAACATTTCAAGGATGTTTTTTCTCCTGTTTTTTTGTTGTTGCGGGAAAAAGAAAAAAATTTGAAAAAAAGTGGATTTTCCGGTTGAAAGATTGGAAAATGGATATAATGTACCAACATAAAAGATCACCATTTTTTTCCGGAGTTTTCAGAATGAGATACGTTGTTGTTTTTTTGATGTTTGCTGTAATGTTTTTTACGGTTTCCTGCCGCAAAAAACAGGAAAATCCTGCGGTTATGCTGAAACAGGCGATTGCTGCCGCGCAGAAAGCGGACTGGGAAACTGCCGGAGAATTGGCGGAAAAAGCCCGTGCCTTGTATCCGGAACAGAGTGATATCATTTTGTTCAGTGCTTTGGCAATGGAAAAAAACGGGCGTCCGGAAGAAGCATTGGCACGTTTGCAGAATCTTCCGGCATCGTATCAGGATGATTACAAGGTCCAATATACGTTGGGACGTCTTTTATTCCGGAAGGGGAAATACGAACAATGTCTTGCCCCGCTGAAAAATGCGTTGGCTGCCCGCCCGGATGATGCCAATGCCTTATTGCTGCTTGCAAAAGCGCAAGGAAAATTGAATATTAAAGATACATTCCGGAATTATGCAAAACTGCTGAAAATGCCGGGTTATAAAAATGATCCTGTGATTTGTAACGAGATTGCCGTATTTCTTGCCGTCCGCGGAAAAGCCGAAGGCGCATTGCTCGTCCTCCGGGATAAATGCAAAACGCTCCCCCTTGCGACTTGGAACGGAGCTGTGATTCTGGATTATCATTTAGGCAGGAAACAGGAAGCAATTGCCTGGTATAACCGTTTTCTCCGGGAAGCGGCTGCCCGTCCGGAACTGGAAAATCACCGTTTCCGCGTGACCCGCCGTTTACAGGAAATTCAGTGAGTGTAACGTATGGCACGGTTTATTCCCGATGAAGTCCTGGAAACCATACGAATCCGGGCAGATATTACCGATGTGGTGCAGAGTTATGTTCCCACATTGAAAAAGATGGGCGCAACATGGAAAGCATGTTGTCCGTTCCATCAGGAAAAGACACCATCCTTCACCGTGAATCCGGAACGGGGTATTTATAAATGTTTCGGCTGTGGGAAAGGGGGAAACGTTTTCCGTTTTATTATGGATATGGAACGGTTGGATTTTCCCAATGCGGCGGAATTTCTTGCACGGAAATATAATGTAATCATCCCGGAAGAACCGTCTGTCCGCCGTTGGCATCCGGGTCAGAAAATGGAAGCCCCGGAAGCCAGTTACAATGTGCGTGAACGGTTGTATCAGCTCCATGAAAAACTGGCAGCCTGGTATGCCGCACAATTGTTCCAGCAGCCGGAAAGTGCCGTTGCAAAATATTTTGCGACCCGTTTGATTCCGAAAGAAATTGCCGTTCAATTCCAGATCGGTGCATCCCCGGATGCCTGGGATGGTGCCATTCAATATTTGCGTGGACAAGGGTTTACCGATGAAGAATTGAACCTCTCCGGCGTTGTTTCCAAAAAAGAGGAAACAAGTGAACATTTTTACGATCGTTTCCGCAATCGTCTGATGTTCCCCATTTGCAACGAACAGGGGCGGGTGATTGCATTCAGTGCAAGAAGTGTGGAAGCCGACCCGCAGGGATGGAAATATGTCAACAGTCCGGAAAACCCGGTCTTCCGGAAAAGCCGGACATTGTATGCGCTCCATTTTGCCAGAAAGGGAATTGCCGAAAAAGGTTGTGCTGTTTTGTGTGAAGGGCAGCTGGATGTGATTGCCATGCATCGTGCCGGGTGTACTCATGCGGTTGCGCCGCAGGGAACTGCATTCGGCGAAGAACAGGCGCAGATCCTCAGCCGTTACACGCAAAAGATTTGTCTGGCACTGGATAATGACGAAGCGGGGCGGAAGGCGGTATTCAAAGATGCCACCATTCTGCTGCCGAAAGGATTTCAACTGAAAGTCGCTGTATTCCCCGGAGCGAAAGACGCAGATGAATTATTGAAAAAATCCGGCGCGGATGTGTTATATAATGCCGTCGAGCAGGCGGAAGACTTTTTTGCGTTTGCATTGCGGACGGTATCTGACGGACAGGATTTGACTTCCCCGGCAGGAAAGGCTGCCGTTGCTTCCAAAATTGCCGAATTTCTGTTTTTGATCGATAATCCCATGACTCTTGACTTATATGCTGCCTGGTTGGCGGAACAGCTTGCCATCAGCAAAGAATCGGTATTGGGCGAAGTTACACGGCATCGTCAGGCGATTGAAGCCCGGGAAGCCCGGAATGCCCGTTATGCGGCATTGGCTCCTGTCCCGGATGCCGCGTATGCGGAAAGTCAGAACGCTCCGCCGGTATCCCAACCGCAGGAGGAACTCCCGTATTCCATGCGGCATCCGGGAGTTAAAAAAGCATTTCTGGAATTGTTGGATGTTTTGTTGAACTCGGAACATTATGCCGGTTGTGCATCCAACGATTTTACAGCGGAAATGTTTGACCGTTCTCCTGCCGGACAGGCATTGGAAATTCTTGTTCAATGCAGCATGAACGGGGAATGGGAGGATGCTCCGTCCCAAATCATGATGATGTTGACCAAAGAAGGCGTGGATGACCCGGAAATCACGGCAATGCTGGCTGGGAAAGAGGAAACGGCAGAGGTCGCTGCACCGAAAGATGACCCGAAACAGAAACAGTTTCAGGAGAAAGTGTACCGCAGTTGTTTGAAAGTGATTACACGCAGTTCCATGCAGGAACGGCGGAGTCAATTGATCCGGGAAGCGGCAACACTTCCGGATGGTTCGGAACGGAAAAAAGAAATTTTGCAGGAAGTGACTGCAATCACACGGGAAATATTTCAGCGCAGGACTTGAAAAAACGCAAAAATACGCTATATTTACTGTGAACAAATAAATTATTCTATAAATTTGAGGTGAAATTATGCTTCAGGCAGAACAGGTCTTGGAAAAAGCGCGGGAAGTCATGCGCATCGAAACAGAAGGGTTGAACGCAGTAACCGAACAGTTGGGCGAGTCTTTTGTCCGTTTGACAGAAGCATGTATTCAAGTCTTGAACAATGGCGGTAAAATCGTTGTCGCAGGGGTCGGAAAAAGCGGCCATATCGGCAGAAAAATTTCTGCTTCTCTTGCGTCCACCGGTTCTCCCTCCATCTTTATGCACCCTGTGGAAGCTATGCACGGCGACTTGGGGATGCTGCAGGAAAATGACTTGTTGCTTGCGCTCAGTTACAGCGGTGAAACAGCGGAACTCAATTCCATTCTGCTGCCTGCGAAACGCCTCGGCGTCCTTGTGACATGTTTTACCGGTGTTGCCGATTCCACACTCGCAAAAATGTCGGAAATCGCCGTCGTCGCATCCATTCCCAGAGAAGCATGTCCCTTCAATCTTGCGCCGACAACCACTTCCACTGCTCACCTGGCATTGGGGGATGCGTTGGCTATGACGCTTCTTCAGCTCCGCCATTTCACCAAAGAAGATTATGGTATGCGCCATCCTTCCGGTGCTATCGGCCGTGCTGTTTCCATGCACGTGAAAGATCTGATCCGCCCGGCAGAACGGACAGCGGTCGTAGATCCTTCCACTCCGGTGAAAGATGTTTTGTTGAAGATGACAAAAGCCCGTACCGGTTCTGCAACGGTTTTGGGAACCGATAACAAGATTATAGGTATTTTCACCGATGGTGATTTCCGTCGTTGTGTGAGCGATGATCTTTCCGTTCTTTCCAAGCCCATTGCGGATGTTATGACAAAGAATCCGGTATCCATTCAAGCGGACAGCCTTGCGGTTGAAATTCTGAAGCTGGTGGAAAAGAAACCGGTGGATGACATTGTAGTTCTCAATGCGGACGGCACTTTTGCCGGCATGGTTGATATTCAGGATTTGCCCCGCTTCAAGGTAATGTAAGCACCTTCTGAAAAACGAGCAAAGGAGGCTTTGTTATGTCTGAAACTTCGATTATGAAAGATCTTTCAGAAGTCCCTGTGATGATTTTATGCGGAGGACAAGGTACCCGTCTTCGGGATGTCACAGAACTGTTGCCGAAACCGATGGCAACGATTGGGGAACAGCCGATTTTGTGGCATATCATGAAACATTATGCGGCATTCGGAGCGCGTCGTTTTATTCTTTGTCTCGGGTATAAACAAGACGTTATTGTCAATTATTTCACGAATTTTCACCTTCATCTTTCCGATGCAACAGTACAACTTGGTTCGAAAAAGGGAATTCAATATAATGAAACGCTTTCTGAAATGGATTGGCAGGTAACACTTGCCCGTACCGGATTGGATTCTCTGACAGGAAAACGTGTAGCGATTGCCGCAAAATACCTGTTGCCGGGAGATACCGATTTCTTTCTTACGTACGGAGATGGTCTTTGTGATATCAACATTGCAGATTTGTATCAGGCACATAAACAATCCGGTAAAGCACTGACTGTTTCGGCGGTGCATCCGCCAGCCCGTTACGGCGAATTGGTTTTGGATGGAGATACAGTGAAATGTTTTTCAGAGAAAATTCCGGAAACAAAAGCCTATATCAATGGCGGCTTTATGGTTGTGAAACGGGATTTTCTCGACAAATATCTTTCTGTTGAGAAAAATGAATATCTGGAACAGGGGCCGATCCGTTATGCGGTTGCTGATGGGGAGGTCAATGCATTCCGTCATGAAGGATTCTGGCAATGTATGGATACTCCCCGTGAATATACATTGCTGAATGAATTATGGGACCGCGGAAATGCTCCGTGGACGAAATATTGGAAATAAGCCTTATGTTTCATGGTGTGTACAAAAATAAACGAATTTTAGTTACCGGTCATAATGGTTTCAAAGGTGCATGGCTGTGTTATTGGCTGCAGCAGACGGGGGCAGAACTTTGCGGATATTCCTTATTGCCGGATCGAGACTGGCTCCATTTTTCTCATCTTGATATAACTGTGAAAAGTGTATGCGGTGATGTTTGTGACTATACGAATTTGAAAAAGACATTCGATGATTTTCAGCCGCAGTTTGTTTTTCATCTGGCTGCACAGCCGCTTGTCCGGGAATCTTATCAAACTCCCAGAGAAACTTTTGCTGCCAATTTTATGGGGACAGTCAATGTACTCGAAGCCTGTCGGCATACTGCATCGGTGGAAGGGGCAGTTGTGGTAACAACGGATAAATGCTATGCAAATTCGGATACGCGCCGTCAGGCATTTACAGAGAATGATCCCATGGGCGGTGCGGATCCCTACAGTGCATCCAAAGGTGCCGCCGAATTGGCAGTTGCATCTTACCGGTCATCCTTTTCTATGAATATTGCTTCTGCCCGTGCCGGTAATGTGATCGGTGGCGGGGATTGGGCATGTGACCGTTTGATTCCGGACCTTGTCCGGGCGGCAATCCGTAACGAAAATTTGATTTTGCGTTATCCTGCAGCGGTTCGCCCGTGGCAGCACGTTTTGGAGGCTTTGAGTGGGTATCTGGTTTTGGGTGAGAAACTTCTGACAGAAAAGGATACGTATGCCTCCGGCTGGAACTTTGGTCCCCTTGATATGGAAACGTATACCGTTCTTGATATTATCAAAATGGCACAAAAACAATGGAATATTGTGCAATATTCTATTGATTCTGTGAAGCCTTATGCACCGGAAGCAGCGTACTTGACATTGAATTGTGCCCGCGCAGAAAAAGAGTTGGCATGGCGTCCGGTTTGGAATACAGAAGAAGCAGTTGCTCACACGATCAACTGGTATCGGGCATGGTATGAAAAGAAAGAGATTCTGACCGGGGCAGATTTAAACGCATATATTGATTCCGCAAAAAATGCCGGATTGGATTGGGTGTTATGATGACAAAAGAAGAACTGCGTAAAGAGATACTCCGTTTGACGGAAGAATATTATCAACTGCAATGGGGACAAGAGCAAACTTTTGTTCCCGGCGAAAGCAAGGTGAATTACGGCGGGCGTGTTTTCGATGCAAAAGAAGTGTGCAATGCCGTTAATGCATCCCTCGATTTCTGGTTGACATATGGACCGTATTCCCGTCAATTTGAACAGAAATTGGCAGAATTGCTTTCTGTTCGGTTTGCCTTCCTCGTCAATTCCGGTTCTTCTGCAAACCTGCTCGCTTTTTTTGCTTTGACATCGCCTCTTTTGAAAGAGCGCAGAATATGCCGTGGCGATGAAGTTATCACGGTTGCCGCCGGTTTTCCCACAACCGTAGCACCGATCCTGCAATATGGTGCCGTCCCCGTTTTTGTCGATGTCGACTTGAACACTGCCAATATTGACCCCGCACAATTGGAACAGGCATTGTCCCCGAAAACAAAAGCTGTCATGCTTGCTCATACATTGGGAAATCCGTTTGATTTGAAGCAGGTCAAAGCGTTTTGCGATAAACACGGTCTTTGGCTGATTGAAGACAATTGTGATGCACTCGGTTCAAAATACGATGGCAAATTCACCGGCACTTGGGGGGATATCGGTACTTCCAGTTTTTATCCGCCTCATCATTTGACCATGGGGGAAGGCGGTGCGGTGTATACCAATGATCCGTTGCTGAAAAAAATCATACTTTCCATGCGTGACTGGGGGCGGGACTGCTGGTGTGAATCCGGCGTCGATAATACATGTGGATGCCGTTTTACAAAACAGTTCGGCAAATTGCCTGTGGGATACGATCATAAATACGTGTACAGTCATTTCGGATTCAATCTGAAAGTGACAGATATGCAAGCGGCGATCGGCTGTGCTCAGTTGGATAAATTACCTGCCTTTACTGAAGCGCGCAAGACGAACTTTGCAGTGTTGTACGATGGTTTGAAAGACTTGAAAGAATTGCAGTTGTTTGAAAAATATCCGGAAAGTGACCCTGCCTGGTTCGGGTTCCTGATTACGCTGACGGAGAAGGCTCATTTCTCCCGGAATGATCTGGTAAAGCATTTGGAGGATTGTAAAATCCAAACCCGGAATCTTTTTGCGGGAAATCTGTTGAAGCATCCCTGTTTTGAAACATTGCATGAAGGTGTGGATTATCGCGTTGCCGGATCGCTTGTCAATACGGATAAAATCATGAATGATTCGTTCTGGATTGGAGTTTATCCGGGTATGACACGGGAAAAATTGTACTATATGGTATCAGCAATCCGTAATTTTATCCGGGAAAATAAATAAGGCTTTTCCAAATGAATATTTTAGTCAGCGGTGCGGGTGGTTATTTAGGGCATCAACTTGTTGAGTCCCTGCAAACGAATGGACATCGCGTTATTCGTGTGAACCGAAAAACATTATCCGCCCCTACGGCCGATGTTATTTCTGCGGATTGTATATGGTATCGTAAAGATATTGATTTGCCTATTGATGCTGTGATCCATTGCGCAACTTGTTATGGCAGGAATGGTGAAACTGATACAGAAATTGCGAATGTTAATGTTTTGTACGGTCTTGCCTTGCTGGAATTTGCCGTACATAACCGTGTCCCCGCTTTTCTTAATATCGGCACTTCGCTGCCTCCGGATGTTTCGACTTATGCGTTTACAAAGAATCAATTTCGCGAATGGGGAAAATTTTATGCAGCCAGACAGAAAATCGATTTTATTCATTTGGAATTAGAGCATTTTTATGGACCGGATGAAAATCCTGAACAAAAATTTATTGCTATGGTTATTCATGAATTGCTGCAGAATAAAGCGGAACTTTGTTTGACTGCCGGTGAACAGATTCGGGATTTTATTCATGTTATTGATGCGGTAAGGGCGATATTGACTGTAATCCGGTATTTGGATGAATGTCATGGTTACCGGGTGATTCCTGTTGGTTCCGGAAATGGATATCAGTTGAAAGAAGTAGTGCAGTTGATTCACCGTTTGAGTGGCAGTCGTACAGAACTACGTTTCGGTGCATTACAATATCGTCCGAACGAATTGATGTATTCCTATGCAGATATATCGGTTTTGAAAAAATGGGGCTGGAACCCGGAAATAACATTGGAAGATGGACTTTTGCAAATCATAAAGGAGCAGGAATAATGCGTATTTTAGTGACTGGCGGTTGTGGTTTTTTAGGAAGTAATATCAGTGCTTATGAGCAATCATTGGGGCATGAAATCATCGTTTTTGATAATCTCTCCAGAAAAGGAAGTGAGTTGAATCGGCAATGGTTGGAAAGCAAAGGAAATATCCGGGTCGTAATCGGGGATACAAGAAAACAGGATCAGGTCGATGCGCTTTTCCAACAGTATAAATTTGATGGCGTGTTTCATCTTGCGGGACAGGTTGCCATGACAACTTCCATCAGTAACCCCAGACTGGATTTTGAGACCAATACAATGGGGACATTCAATGTTCTGGATGCCATTCGCCGGATACAACCCGATACGCCGTTGATCTATTCTTCCACCAATAAAGTCTATGGCGATTTGGAGCAATACGATTATATTGAGAATGAAACCCGGTACATTTGCCCGGATCATCCGGATGGATTTGATGAAAAAACTCCATTGGATATGCATTCTCCTTATGGCGTCAGCAAAGGCGCAGCAGATCAATATGTTCTTGATTTTGCCAGAATTTTCGGGTTGAAGACCGCCGTGTTCCGCCATTCTTCTATGTTTGGAGGCAGACAATTTGCTTCTTATGATCAGGGGTGGATTGGATGGTTTTGTGCCAAGGCTCATGAACGGAAACTTGATTCCTCTGCCCCCGCATTCACCATTTGCGGAAACGGCAAGCAGGTCCGGGATGTTTTGCATGCGGATGATATCGTTCGTTTATATGAACGTGCATTGGTCAATATTGACCGTATATCCGGGGAAGCATTCAATATTGGCGGCGGGATGAATAATTCACTTTCCCTGTTAGAATTATTTGCAATTCTGGAGGAAAAATTGGATGTTCATCTGGAATATACAAAATTGGCACCCCGTATTTCTGATCAGAAAATTTTTGTCGCAGATACTGCAAAGATCCGTTCCCGTATTGATTGGGATATCCAGGTCAATACCAATGACGGTATCGATGCGGCATTATCATGGGCAGAAAAAATATTGGAGATTGACTGATGGAAGTTTCTGTTGTTATTCCGGCTTATAATGAAGCTGAAAATTTGAAAAAACTGCTTCCGGAATTGGAAAGAGCCTTGCTGCAATGCTGTCAGGATAATTTCGAAATCATTGTGGTGGACTGTAATCCTTCTCTTGATCATACAGAGTCTGTTGTTACTCAATTCCCTCATAGCAAATATTTGATTCGCCAAGGTGGCAATGCTTATGGGGATGCGATCCGGACCGGTTTTTCCCATGCAGAAAAAGAGTTTGTTGCTGTTATGGATGGGGATGGATCACATCGACCGGTAGATTTAGTCAATATGCTGAAGTTTGCCGGAGATTACGATATCGTGATTGGATCCAGATATATTTCCGGTGGAAAGACAGAAAATCCGGCCATTTTAATTTTTCTCTCATTTCTGGTGAATTTCTGTTATCAGTTACTCCTTGGGGTCAGGGTCAAAGATATTTCAAACAGTTTCCGTATTTATCGCAAATCTCAACTGAATGAAATTACTTTGTGCAGCAGTAATTTTGAACTGGTGGAAGAGATTCTGATTAAATTGTTATTGCAGCCTCCGTCTAAAAAATTGCTGGAATTTCCGGTACATTTCGAGCGTCGTTTGTATGGCGAAAGTAAACGCAATCTGTTATTATTTGCCTGTACATATTTTCTTTCTATTTTTCATCTGTTAAAATTAAAGAGAATGGTAGCTCATAGTAAAAAATAAACATCAAGGTGTAATAAAAAAATGAATAACAGTTTTCTTGATCTTGTATTTGATTCTGAAAAGCAGAATATATTCAAAATTGCATGTAGCTTGGCTGTATGTCTTATCTTTGTAAATTTTGTGATTTATTTTGGTGATGCATTTCTTTGTTCCGGTGTACCGTCATATATGACATCTCATCATTATTTGAATTACCATTTCGGATTAATACCACGTGCTTTTTATGGGGCAACGATTGGAGAATTAACACAAATTTTACCGAAATCGGCGTATTTTTTTGTTTGGTTTCTGATTTGTGTAATTCCGTATATTGTATATTTCTGCGTATATTTGCGCATGAGGAAAAGCAGCCGGAATGTCAATATGTTAGATGCCGTTGCTGTTTTTGCATTGGTTCTGCCTACAACATTTATGCCATTGAATGACTTTTTTCGCCTTGATATTGTGCTGCTTAATTGGTTTGTTTTATGTGCATTGAGCATTTGGAATCGGCATTGGCTGCGTTACGGTGTTCCTTTTATAATGATTATTATGACATTGACTCATGAGGGGGCAATATTTATGTTCTTGCCTACTTTATGTGGAATTGCATTTTATAAGGCTGAAAAGAAGATCGATTTGTTTTATGCCGCACTATTGTGTTTCTTCGTATTATGTTCCCTTGGTACTTATTTATATTTGTGCCGTACAGTTGTAGATCCTGACGAAATGGATGCTTTTATTCAAAAACGGAATACGATGGGTGCGTTACTGAAAGGTGAACTTAGTATGAAAGGTCATTTAGAAAGTATGCATGAAGGATATTTGAAATATACTTTTACAAAAGGTTTTACTCCTGTTGTCTGCATGAAGTTTCTTTTTTCAATTCCTTTTTTTGCTGCAGCAGCAAGTTTTATACTTTATATTTGGCGTGCGCTTTACAACAGTAATCCGGAGAGCATGATCAGAAAAAAATTGATTTTCCTGTTTTTTACAACGCTGTCGAATATTTGTCTCCTTATAGGGTGCGATTATAACAGATGGGCATGGTCTTGGCTCACAGTCAATATTTTATTGCTTTTTCTTTTGCTTGGAGATGAAAACTTCAAGCCGTTTGTCCCTGTCAATATGAAGTATAAACGATTCTTTTTTATTACACTATTCATCTTTTTTATTTCCGGTGCGGGTGATTGTCATGGCTTTTCCCGTTTTTCCGCCTTATGTGGTCAGGCTGTCGGTGTTACCGTTGCAAAAATTTATAATGCCATTCTCAGATGATGGGCAATATAATCTTGCATTTGTTTTGGTAGTGTCCGGTATTTTGCGCACATTTACGATTAGGGCATTTGTCCTATAAAGTCAAAAAAAAGACTTGAAAAGCTGGTGTTTTCGCATTATTTTATAATAAAAAGCTAAAACACAGTTCAGAAGAGCAGGAGAAATCATGAACACCTTTTTATACTTTTTGAAAAACTTGAAATCAATTCCTATGGTGACGACATGGGAACTGGAAGAACTGGCTGAGATGAAGGGGCATCAGGAGCTTTGTTCTCCATAATCGAAAGTGCAGTCTCTTCCAACCGTATTGAAGGCGTTTCTATTGATGATAAACGCATTGGAACAGTCATTTTCGGTAACAGCACCAATTTGAGAGATCGTAACGAAGAGGAAGTTCGCGGCTACCGAAGTGCATTGGATCTGATTCATAATCAGTCAGAGAAACTTACTCTTTCCATTGAGACAATTTGTAAACTCCACTCTCTCATACGTCCCAATATCTGGGATTCCGGCAAGTTCAAAGAAGATGCTGGAGACATCATCGAAATATACGCTGACGGTTCATCCGGAGTCCGTTTCAAAACCGTTGCTCCGGATCAGGTAGAATCCACACTTAACGCTGCAATCAAGGGATATCAGGCGGTTCTACAGGACAATCGTGTTTCTCCTTTGATCGCTCTTGCAGCCTTTAATTTGGATTTCCTTTGTATACATCCGTTCAGAGAGATAACGTCCGAAAAATTGCGCACATTTTGAAAAACAGGACTTGAAAAAAGCCTGTTTCCATGATTGATTATAATAACCAAAAAACAACCAATCAGGAAAGGAAACAGGCTATGAACAATGTAGCGCAAAAAAACGAAAAG
>JAFVSW010000100.1 GCA_017503545.1 Lentisphaeria bacterium
GTGGGAAATAATTAAGTCATATTCATTATGAAAATCGCAATTTAAAAAGGGCAAAATAAAATTTTTATTGTAGATTTTTATGTTGTTGTTTTCATAAATGCCATTTTTATAAATTTTATGAGGATTGTGACTTTATCTCCATACCGTTCTGCCAGTTGTGCAATGCGTTTTTCCAGAAAGACCATCATTTCTTTCGGGCTTTTCGGCAGCCAGGAGGGAACAAAGTTATCACAGAACATCCAGTGTCCTTTGGGGCGGATTCCGTTTTCCAGGCACCAATCCACGGCGACATCGGTAGGGGGACGGCGGCTGATGTAACGGCAACCTTTCGCATACCGGAATTCACCGGGCGTGGGTTCCAACGTATCCCAATAGAATGCAACGGTAGCGTTATTGAAGACTTTTTTGAAATATTTTTCGTATGCGGCGTTTTCTTTTTTCGTTTCAAAATCCTGAAGTTTGAAAAGATTACAACCGAACATGAATTCATGAGTCTTCTGTTTGAAACGGATTTTTGCGCCGGATACAGGCTTGCCATCTTTGTCGGAGAGAACGATTCTGCCCCAACCCATACGATGCCGCTTGATATCCATATCGATCCGTTCATTCACGCCGCCGCGAGGGTGAACAAAATCTTCCATCAGCAATTTTGCATAATCCGGCTCTGTATTTTTTGCGGATTTTGCTGCTGTTTTTGTGGATTCCTGCATACCGAGAACGGGAACCATGTTTTCCTTTTCGGCTTGCGTTTTCTTTTTACCTGCCATCAGAAATAACCTCCCTTATCAATGATTTCGCTGATGGTATCCCCCTGGCGCACCCAGGAGAAAATATCAACTTCGTTCCGTTCGATGCCTTCGGCACGGAGCAGAACATCGTATGCGATTTCACGCGGAATACACAGAACACCGTCAATGTCGCCGAAAATGATATCGCCGGGGCGAACAGTTACTTTACCGATCCGGACAGGAACCTGATAATGAGTGATCATACAGCGTCCGAGGGATCCGTTACTGGTGCGGTATTTGTAGAAAACAGGGAATTTCTGTTCCAGGATTTGTTTGGTATCCCGGATGCCCCCGGCGATCACGGCACCGCGAATGCCTTTTGTCATAGCGGTGGCAGTCATAACACCACCCCAGAGAGAGGCTTCTGTATCTTCGGATGTATCCCAGACAACGACACCTTCGGGCTTGAAATCGTCCAGCATTTGAGCGCGGAACGTCATTTCGCCTTCGATCATGACATTGGGGGCACTTTTGACGGTGAATGCTTCGCCGCAAACAGTCATTTCATCCCGGAGCGGCATAATATCGCTGGGGAGATTCTGATTGAGCAAACACAGTTCGCGCATAACGTCATTGATGCATCCAGTGTAAAGTTTTTCGTACCGTTCGCACAGTTCCTTGATGGGGATGGGAATTTCGCAATCCGGAATTCTCTGTCTGGTTGCGATGAGACGATCGAGTTTCATCAAGCCGGCTTCTTTTGCTTTTCCGCGCATGTCTTTTAATGAGGGCATAGTGTGTTCTCCTTATAATGTTTTCTTATGATTTGTATTCTGTTGTTTTCTGATTATTTCTTCTTGCACCATTCGTGCATGACTTCTGCGGCAGGTTTCCCGTAAATGGTGAATCCTTTGTCTCCGGCGGGATCATCCAGAAAATCAGGTCTTACAATCTGCTGATCCCATTTCCACCAGAACATTCCATCCCACCACGGATAATCTTCAAAAAGCCGGATGAGGGCTGCCATGTAATCGGCTTGCTGCTGACCGTCATAATATTTTCCGTTTTTCCAGAAGTAGGGCAGTTTTGTTGCATTTTCCACGGCACAGCATCCACATTCGCCGCAATAAAACGGTTTGCCGTATTTTTCATAAAAGAGCTGCATTTTTTCTGCCTGCGGTCTCATGTATTCCACCATGCTTTCGATGGTTCCCTTACCGTCTTTTGTCGCCGGAGTATAGAAACTTGTGCTGACGGAATCCAGTACATAGAACCAGAAATCTTTATCATCCAGGACTTGTATATAATTTTCCGTTTTGATAAAACAGGTTGTCAAATGACCGGAAAAGATGGACCGGGCGATTTCCACAATCTTTACCCAATTGGCGGAGCAGCCGATCAAATTGTTCAGTTCACTGTCGAAACAGTATGCTTCGCAACCTGTTTTTTCTGCCAGTTTGGTATAATGTCTGGTCAGATGTGCATAATTTTCAAACCATTGATCCCGATAGGTGAATGCCATGCCCGGCTGAATTTCTCCCTGAGGCATGATAATTTGACCGCGCTGAGTGCCGTCATGACATTCCAGCATGGGGCGGAACATCACCTTGATATTTTTGGAATGGATATAGTCAATGATTTCGATCAATTCATCATCGCCGGGCGTGTTTTTGAAATCCCGGTACATGCGGGTGCTGTAATAAGCATCCTGCATAACCGTACAAACCAGACAGATCCACGGAATTTCCAATTCCGCAATACGGTCGATTTCCAATTTCGCTTCCGGCGAACCAAAATAGCCGTTCGGCGCATAGTAACCAAGTGTAACACCTTTAAACATGTTGTCTTTTCTTTCTTACTCTTTATCGTTAGAAGTAATGGAATCTAAAATTCCCTTAAAATACCCAATGGCAAAAATTCTGCCCAATGCCGCATAGCCCGGCTGATCATTGTCTTCCCCGAACATGGTCGGGGCATGATCCGGCCGCAGCAGAACATCCATATTCAGATCACACAACAACTTGAGCCGTGCCGCCATATCAGTCGGTCCGTTATCGTGGAACGTTTCCATAAATCCGTCTTCCATAGGCAGGTTATCCCGCAAGTGGACAAAATGGATTCTGTCTTTCCATTCCCGGATCAATGCCATATCATCTTCGCCCATCGTCCGGAATGTTGCCGCACAAAAGGTTACGCCTGCTGCCGGACTGTTTGCAATGGCAAACATCCGTCTGTAAGCATCTGCCGATGTAATGATACGGGGATAGCCTTTCAATTCCGGTACCGGGGGATCATCCGGATGCAGACACATCACAACGCCGGATTTTTCGGCAGTGGGTATGACTGCTTTCAGAAAATAGGAATAATTTTCCCAGAGTTTTTCGTGTGAAAATTTCAACGGTTCTTCCGGTACATCTTTCCTGGACCAGCAACTGGTCAAGGCTCCACCGCGATACGGGATTGCCGTTTGAGAACGGAACCAGCCGACTCCTGCCATAAAATTGTAACAGAGAATACGGATTCCGAGTTTCCCCATGTTGGTGAGCATACGGAGATATTTTTCAATATCCTCATCCCGTCCGGGCAACCCCAGTTTGATTCTTGACATATCAAACTGATCCCCTTCCAATGCGGTCAATTGGAATCCGGCTTCTGCAAATTTCTTTTGTGCGGAAGCAAAGGAATCCAGATCGGTAACATCATATTGCCGGTCAAATTTACAGATCGCATTGGTCACTCCCGCCTGGGCTGCCAAATGCCAACGGCGATCCGGTACAGGCGGCAGGAACATGCCGAGTTTTATTGCTTCAGTGTTTCGTGTAGGCATGATGCGTGTTCCTTGTTGATGTTTATTGTTTGATCAGGACTGCATACCCGTATTGTTCAAGTATAATGGTGTTATTGCAGCGGGTCATACCCCGTCTCATGACCAATTTTTCACCGACATAATTCTCCAGAATATCGTGTGTGAACGTTTTTGTGCCGCGTCCGAGGTTGACCAGGCAGATCGCCTGCGCGCCGTCTTCTGTGGTTCGAGCGATTGCACAGATGTCGTCCATGGATTCATGATGGAGAAATTCTGTATTCCCATAGAGCAGAGCGGGTTCTGTCCGGTGGAGTTCTGCCAGCTTCCGGAAGAAGGCGCAACGTTCTGCCGGATCAATGGAACGGTCGATACAATACGTGCCTTTGAGACTGAAAATGCTGTGACGGTTGGAATCCTTGTATTCGCATCCGTTATAGAGGAAGGGGACACCATCCAGACAATAACAGAGGACGTATGCGGCTTCGCATTTTTCATGGCTGAATTTTTCCACACGACCGTAATAGTTATCATTTGCGGTATCGTGATGTTCGATTCCGCGCAAGACCATACCGCCTTCACATTTACTGCGTTCCTTGTTCCAGGCATTTTCCAGATCGGAAACCGGGGATTCGTACGCAAAGATCAATTGCATGGAATGTTGTAAAAATGCCTGGGAATAATTGATATCGAAGGCATAGACCTGATCTTCGGGACGATAGTGCAGTTCGTATTCATTCAACATGATAAAATCCGGGCGGATCGCTTTGATCCGGCGTACCCCTTCTTCCCAGAAATCCAGCGGTACGGCACCGCCGACATCGCACCGGTAGGCATCGATTCCGAATTTTTCTACAAAATACAGCATATTTTTCCACAGATATTCCCGGAGTTCCGGTTTGTCAAAATCTATGGTGCAGAAATTGTACTCGTTCAGTTTCGGTGTGCCGTCTTCGTTCTGCTTGACATATTGCGGATATTTCATGCCGAATGTGGGCCCGGCGTGCATGTAGACCAAATCCAGCATGACTTTCAAGTTCCGCTTATGGGCTTCCCGGATGAATGAATGGAGATCTTCTTCTGTTCCATATTCCGGGTCGATCTCAAAGTAATCCATCTGACGGTACGGATTCCGGGGATTGTCGATTCCTGACCGTTTCTGCCGTTCACTCCAATATGCTTTGTTCGGATGATCGTCAGACATGACGATGGGGCAGAGATATACGATATCGGCGCCGGTGGCTGCGACATCATCCAGATATTGTTCCGCTGCTTTCAGCGTACCTTCTTTTGTAAATGCCCGGAGATGGATCTGATAAATGATCGCTTTCCGAACGGCATCGGTTGGGGTTTTGACTTTCAGCATAATATTACTGTCTCCAATCTTTGATTGTACCGTCGGCGAGGGTTTTAAACCAGAAATACTTGCTTAATTCTTTATTCAGATGAATGGATTTGTTTTCTGTCTTTCCATCGGGGTATGTGATTTCAACATCATATTCTCCGTAGAATCCTTTGAATGTTGCAACACCGAATTCGTTACTTTCCGCTTCTGCTTCGGTATGCCATTCTTTATGGATCAGATCATACAGCATATTGAATACCGGCTTTTTCGTGAAATCATAACGGATCAGACCGCCATGATAATAATTTTCTCCGGCAGTCATATCGCCCTGCGGTGCCCAAGCGGCAAATCCATCAATCAGATTCCAGTAGATAATCGCTTCCATCGCTTCATGACTGAACCACATGGAATAGAGGTTCCGCATGATTTCCGCCTGGATTTCTTCGTCGCCCGGATCATAAGAATATGCCGGAATGGTCAGTTCGGTGATCTGGAGATTGCGCTGCAGTTTTGCGTACGTATCCATTACATCATATATTCTCTGCGGATCGTAATATGCTTCCGTATCTTGCAATTCTTTTTCCCGTCTGTGGAACATGTGGAATTGCATCCCGATACTGTCGATTTTTGCACCTTTGAGCAAGGCACGTTCGATCTGCATGTAATATTGACTCCGGTTACCGTAAAAGCCCCGGATGTTTTCCCAGACACGGCTGTGGGCCTCATTGATGATCAAACGGTTTGCCGGGAAATAACGGTCCGCCTGTTTGAAACTCCATTCTACAAAATCGTCCTGCGCATAAAAATTGTCCCCGAAGCGGTAACCCCAGAATGTTTCGTTGGTTACTTCCCAGTCACGAATACGATCCGCATATCGTTCTGCAAGTTCCCTGAAACGTTTGCAGAGCAGTTGTTTTTCTTTGTCGATCGTATCCCTTGTCCAGGTCGGGGCCTGGGAGGCATAATTAAGACAGTGGGCTTTGGGCATGATGTTGTTGGCTTCGCAATATTCCAGACAAAGATCCGGGGCAGGGCGACGATAGATTTTCGGGCTGTCCTTGGCAAA
>JAFVSW010000018.1 GCA_017503545.1 Lentisphaeria bacterium
GAAAAAGGATTGTTGAAGAGATGGAAATGGTAGTTTGATCCGGCGTCGCCTTACGGCTATGCCGTGACAAGGCGTGGAAAATAACCATCCACCTTCGCCAAGGCTACGGCGGACAAGCCTCAAACGCTCCGTTTTCAGATCGCAACAAGTGTTTTCAGGCATTTTTGAAGACTTTTGAAATTACCTCTTTGAACAGAAAATTACAAGTCAAAGAATTCCCGACAGGGTGAATCTGCTTGCAAATTCTATCTTTTTACTTTTCAAACGGAACCTGATTGAAGAAGATATAACTTTCCATATCTTCTTTTGTTTCGACCAAAGCTTCAATCACGATTGAGCCGGTCTTGCCATCCACACCCTTGAAGCCGTTATACGGGAATTCAAAGATCCATTCCTGATTGCCTTTGCCTTCCATCGGCTTTGCAATATAACGTTTGACGTTGGGAATCACATTGATTGTCGGCATAGTGTACGCCTTATAGAACTTCAACTGAACCATTTCCACCGGCTTCCGGGTCTTGATGTGAACTTTTACATTCGTGCCTTTCTTGATGGGAGCTTTACCCAGAGAAACCACACAGAACGGTTCTTTGAACATCCCGATGGATTCAAAAGTGATGTTCGCACTGTGGATATCCATACGCATGTAATTCAAAGCCGCTTTCTCTTTCAAACGCTTGGAATCTTCCATATTGATGCAGTAAGTCCCGCGGGGAATCCTGGAAACAACAGAATGTCCGCCGATACCAACGTTTGTGTTGATGTTGAATGCATGATAGTTATTGCCAATGCGTTCCACTGTATTGATTTTCGCACAGAACCAAGGGTACGGTTTGGCAATGGGAATATAAATCCCTACTGTTCCGCCGGGACCGAAGGTGAAACCTTTGTCAGCTGCTGTTGCTTTGAGTTTGTTCCCGAGGCCCCAGACAAGAGAACCGTGCCGGACTGCCGTTTTGATATTTTTTCCGTTTTCGATCCACAACGTGTTGGGATCGGGATTTTTCACGATTTCAGCGGAAAGAACAGCCGCGAAAGCGGTTGCTGCCAGTGTCATAAAAACTTTTCTCATAATCAGAGTTCCTTATTTGTAATTGTCATAACTTCTACGATTGCATCCTGATAATCAGGGTGTATTTCAAAACGGGTCCCGATTTTGACTCCTTCTGCGGCAAGATCAACACGTTCTTTCAACAACCAGTTGTTGGAACCATTGTTATATCCGTTGGAATGATCCAGCGTATAGTATTTTTTCAAATCAGGGAAAATAACTTTTGAGCCGGAAAGATAACGGGTCGCCATACCGCCCTTCCCTGTTCCACTGCCCCAGAAGCGATTGCCCAGTTCTCCGAACTTATGGGTCACTTCTCCGCGATGATCGATGAAGAACGGGTAATTTTCCAGATAAACAAGTGTTTCATTGCCTTTCTGTTCGACTTTTTCAATGGTGTAAGCCTCACGGCGGTCGCCCTTGTTATAACCGGCGATAATCGTTTGACCTTTCAACGCCGTTCCGGCAGGCCACGCCGATGCACCGTTCAACACAAGAATGGATTTTCCGTAGTCACCGGAAATATCGCCGAGGATCCCTTTGATCCGGGCAGTAAGCGTCCCTTTGCCGTCCTTGACCAGAGTTCTGCCAAACCAGGTCAGTTTGGTGCCGCCGGACATGGAGACGAACTTGACTTTACCGCGTTCGTTGACCCGGATCAGAGCGGCACGCGCATCAGTCGCAAAAAGTTCGCTGTCCCAGGAGTTCATTTCTGATTTGGGCTGCCAGATCACAATATCTTTGGAGCCGTCGGGGAAATTGACTTCCACCGCGCTTGTGAATGTTTTGTTTTTTGCATCACATTCCAATTTATTGACAGCGGCGATCAATGGTTTTTCTTTGGTGGAATAACTGCTGTAACACTGAATATAACATCTTGAGAGAGTCTGTTTACATTCCGCACGCAACCCGGCATAATGAATCGCATTTTCAAATTGGAAACGATAGCTTTTTCTTTTCCCGTTGATCATTTCACGGATCGTGACAGGATAATGTCCATCCGCACGGATCGCCCGGACTGTACCGCCTTTGCCGTTCACCAATCCGTAAACGGCAAACACATGGGGATCCACTTTCAACGAATCCGCATACCGGGTCGTTTTCGGAGCCCATTGATTATAATCAAACAACCAGGCGTGATTCCAGGATTCTCTGACTTCGCCGCCCAGATCCACATTGTTCAACACGTTGCCGGGGAGAAATACAGAACCGGCTTTCATTTTCAGATCATCCGCCGTATCTTTGTCCGGAATCGAATCCAGATGCGGATATTTTTTGCCGCGACTGAGTGTACTTTTGATTTCCTTACCACGGGAGTGAAGCAGGAACAAATGACGCTGTCCGCCGCCTACTGCAAAGAAGTCAACCACATACGGTGTTCCATCCGGGCGGGTCACAAGGGCAAGCGCACGTTTATAAAGGGAAATTCCCTGAAAGTTCTTGGAGAAACTGTCCTGTCCGTCCGCTTCCACAAACTGGAACACATTTTCCGGCGCTCTGCCGGTGCGGGCAATCAAATTACCATAAGGAGCCCGCTGATCCGGATAACCACCGCGATATGCCGTATAATTGGCATTGTGTGACCAGTATTCATTGATCATGACCAGATTCTTGGTGAGCCCGGTCGTCATATCCTGTAATGCAAATCCCCGTTTGCGCGGGTCTTTGGTCACGATGGGATAAGGATATTTCAGTTTCTTGAATTCTTCCATTTCCGGGATCCGGGAATCAAGATCTTTCGTATCACGGGTATCACCGTAATGCTCCAGCATGGGAATCCCGCGGTAAAAGAGCTGAATACCGAGCATGTCGTCGTGAGAATGACCTTCCGCTCGGTCATGATGGAAAAACAATTCCATGCGTTTGTCTGCAGAACCGCCACGGAGAATGGAAATCCCGAAACCACCCAGTTCTTCCCCGGGAGTGACAGTTTTCGGTGTCGGCTTGTTGATCCAGTATTGAGACGGATGGTCGTCCCCGTACGGTGCAGTGCCGCCACGATGCAGACTGACCCGCTGAATCGTTTTCCCCATAAGTTTGATGATCGGGTGTTTTTTCATGAATTCTTTATCATCCGTCAAGCCGGATTCCCGGAACAGAGTCCACATACCGCCGACCATACCGGTATACGCCGGACTGCCTTCGGTACTGATTCCGTCATAATAATTTTCGTTGTAAAGAAAATCCAGCATAATCTTGACGAATCCGTCATAAAGATAGGAATCTTTCAGCGCAATCCCCAAATAGACCAGACCGGGTGCATACATACCGATCCCGTTACCGACACACTGTTTTGCGCCGTATGCGTAGAAGTGAATCTTGCCTTCTTCCAACAGATTTTTCCGGATGAATTCTTTCCGTCCATTCCAGGATTTTGAGTCGGCAAGCTGCATCCATGCCCGGCAGAAGTTGGTAAAATATACCGATTCCATGGGATTACGGAAATTGGATTCAGCAGCAGCAATACGGGCGGGCCCCAGCCAGCCGTGATAACCGGCATCATGAATTTTTGCTTTGGCAAGCAGTTCTGATTTCGGCAGCGGTTTGACTCTGGAATGAGCAGTCCAGGGATAACCGGGCAAGGCTTTGGCAAAACCGTACATGATTGCAATGGCACGTTTGGCATATTCTTCATCACCGGTGGCATAATAGGCATGAGCAAGCGTGGGCAATGCGCCGCCGCTCCAAGTACCCATCAAGGCTTTGATACGTTCCCGGGCAAAATAATTTTCCGGGTAAACCTTTACGGGCTGTTTCGGATTGCCTCTATTCTTGACATGTTTGGTAATGAAATATTTGCGGGTATACTTTTTCCCGCGGTAATCCGTCAGTTCCTCCGTATGCGGAGTCGGAAACGTGCGGAATTCTTTCCCCGTATAGGCACAATAAATGCGATCGGGATCATTGATCAAATCATACTTGAACCATTGTCCGGTCTTGCCGCAGAACGGGCAGATCGTACTGTTGTAACTGGATCCGAAAGAAGAGGCTTCGGTCAAAACCGGTGCAGGAGATTCCTGGGGAACCAGAGATTCATACTTTTCGGGAGAATGTTTCAGATACGGCTTTGCCCGATCGATAATCGTCTGATCCATCGAACGTTTCGCCGGAGTCGGGAACAAGGTTTCCGGAATGGTATTGGCACTGACTGCCAAAGCAGTTGCGAACGATGCAATAATCAAGGGTTGCTTCATTTGTTGTAACCTTCCGCAAAATTGAATTGCGCCATGGTAACTTTCGGATTTTTCACCGATTCCACATGCCCGTCCCCGCAGGAAATATTGGTGGTACCGTATGAATAATCTTTAACAGAGGTATTGTACAGTACGACTTTACCTCCTTTATGGCGGGCACCGCCAACAGCAAAATTCAGATAGTCAGCGGCAGCAGAACCCAATCTTCCGGAATCAAACGTCATTTTGAAACGTGCCGGTCTCTTGAGCTCAGTCCGTTTCAGCGGCTTTCTGTCCTCGGTAGTGGTATTAGTGAGCCAGCTTCCGGTTCTTACACTTCTGATATAATGCGTATAGGCAAATTTCATATCGTTGTGATGTCCCCAGGATGTTGTTTCCGAAGGACAAACAAAAATACCTGCCGTTTTCATATTCATTGCACTGTTATTTTTTCCAATATAAAGCCGGAAGACCAGTGATGCAAAATAATCGCTGGAGTTTGTCGCGAATGCGGGCAAAATGTAATCGTTGTAGTCATTGGAATACAGGGTATCAAATTGTGCCTGACTTTTCAGATTGCTGACACAACTTGCGGCACGGCTGAATTCTTTGGAACTGCTCAACGCGGGCAGCAGCATGGACGCCAGAATTGCGATGATCGCAATTACGACTAACAACTCGATGAGCGTAAAACGCTGCATTTTGGAACGACACACTTTCATACTTTTCCTCCTGTTAGATGTTGTCCGGGCAATTTTCCCGGACTTGCTTGAATAAAAATAGACTTGGTATCGGCAGCATGTTAACTATACTCAAAAAACTTAATATTTGAGGTAATTTCAAAAGTCCGGCAAAATTTGACTGAAAAAGGATTGTTGAAGAGATGGAAATGGTAGTTTGTTCCGGCGTCGCCTTACGGCTATGCCGTGACAAGGCGTGGACTACCCAGTGGGTAACCGCCACAAACGCTCCGTTTTCAGATCTCAACAAGAGTTTTCAGGCATTTTTGAAGACTTTTGAAATTGCCTCATTTAACACACAAATCCGCAAACACTTGATAATATAGCATATTTTCTCTCTTTTTCAAACAGGCAGTTTATAAATTGATTGGAAAAAAGTTTTCCACTATGCGGATCACTTCCAAAATGCCTGAATGTAACGTTTTAGGTTACCACACAGCTCCCCGGCTTGCCACGGCGTAATGAAATGAAGACGAAGCTGTCTGACCCTTGCCGCCCCACCGGGGCTTGTCTATCGGCAAATCCAAGTTTGTCTGGACGTTAAGGTTTATACTTATATTACGTGTAAAACAGGTCGATTCTACATTCTGTATTTGTTTATTATATATCTTTGAGCATAATTGTGGCACAAACGGTCGAAGAACCAAAATTTATACCACCCCAAAAAACGGTAAAACATAATTTTTCTTTATTTTTCGACTTGATTTTTCAATTTATGCTAATATATTATAGGCAAATAAATATTAGATCAGGTTTAAAGCCAAGAAAAAATGAACATGGATATAAAATTTTATTCATTGGAAGAAGTTGCAGATTTGTTCGGGGTCAATTACCAATTGGTATATAAGTTGGTAAAGACCGGCGAATTACCGTCTGTACGAATCGGTAAAATATACCGGATTTCTGAGCCGCAATTGAAAGAATATATGGACCGGCAAAGTCAAGGGACTCCGGCATCCGGAGTTGTGGAACATACCTGCAGTCGTTGCGGGAAAAAATATTACAGCGCATTTTCCATCAGCGGGACTTGCAAACAATGCGGTGCCC
>JAFVSW010000101.1 GCA_017503545.1 Lentisphaeria bacterium
TGCCGGAACCGGGGAGTACCTTCAGCTGGAATTTGAAATCATTGAAGGTGATTACAAGAACCGCAAGCTCTGGGCGCGACTCAATATGAACAACCCCAATTCCGAAGCGGTCCGCATCGCCCGTGCCGACCTTGCCGCAATTTGTCACGCTGTCAACGTCATGCAGCCCCGTGATACCATTGAGTTGCACAATCTGCCGTTGACTATTGTGGTCAAGTGCCGTAAGAATCAGGATGATGAAATCGTCAACGAGATCAAAGGTTACGCCCCCAAAGCCTCGCTCTCCGGCGCAGTTGCCGCAGCTCCGGCAACGACTGCCCCCGTTAACGCAAGTGGCAACAGTCAGCCCCCGTGGGCGAGATGACGGCAGAATTTGAACTGCCGTGGCCGCCCAGCGTGAATCACTACTACCGGCACGTCGGTCATCGTGTGCTGATCAGCCGCGATGGTCGGCGTTACCGGGAGAATGTCGCAGGTAAACTTGCCGCAGAAAATATGGCAATGTTTACCGATCCGGTGGCACTTCATATTGAATTATATCCACCTGACAACCGCAGACGGGATGTGGACAATTCTTTGAAGTGTCTCCTGGACACCTTCACCCACGGCGGTCTTTACGCCGATGACAGTTTGATCCACAAACTGACCGTCATAAAACGAGAACCAATGCCACCTAACGGGATGGCTTACATAAGGATTACAGAATGGAACGGAGACAAAACGGCGGACGCCAGCGTTACATCGTGCAGCAGTTCGTGAAAAACATTTCCGATGATACAGAAAGGCTGATCTGTTTTCTCTATATGCGGAACGCTTCTGATAAAGAGATCTGCAAGCAACTGAAAATCAGTCAGGACCGGCTGGAAGTAATTAAACTGAAACTGGCAATCGACATGAAAAACGCCGGAATCAGGTTTTAAAATAGATCACTGTGTGTTCCGGTACGCATCAGTTCTAAAACAAGAACCTCTTCATAAATATTGTAAATCAGAAGCCAATCCGGTTTGATGTGACATTCCCTTGCCCCCTGATAGTTTCCGGTTAAAGCATGGTCTTTGTACTGTTCCGGCAAAGCTTCACCTTCTGCAAGCAGAGAAATAACAGTATGAAGCAAGGAAATATCAAGATTCCGCTTTTGGACGGTTTTATAGTCCTTTTTGAAACGGGTCGTAAATCTTACTTCATACTTCATGAGTTCAACGCCTCAATCAAAGAATTCATATCCCGGTAACCAGCTGCAGAAGGATCGTTTGCAAGCCGTGTTCCTTCGGCAATCGCTTCAATGGTTTCCTGATTGACTTTAGGTGTGGCTGTCACTCTGAACGGAATTGCCCGCTGTTTTACAATCTGCTTGAGATAGATATTTATGGCTGTAGACATATTCATGCCCATATCTTCCAGGCAACTTTCGACATCTTTTTTCAATTCGGCGTCAACCCGAATACTGAGATTAGCTGTACTCATAAACACCTCCTTTGCGTTACATTGTATTGCTATCTATACACAATATAACGCATTGTGTTGCAAAGTCAAGTAATTTTTTAGAAAAAGGAGCAAAAAATGTTATTAAGACCATATCAGCAGGCTGCGGTTGATGCGGTATACAACCACCTCCGCAGCAAAGACAACAATCCGTGCATCGTCCTGCCGACCGGATGTCATGCAAAGGATCACCCGATTTTAATGTATGACGGAACCATGCGGAAAGTTCAGGATGTAAAAGTTGGCGAACTTATCATGGGGGCAGATTCAACTCCGCGCAAAGTTCTTCACCTTGCACGTGGACGGGAACAAATGGCAAAAATCATACCGCTGAAAGGAGAGCCTTTTGTCGTCAACATAAATCATATATTGTCTTTGGTAAGTACAAATGAAGGTAAAGCTGATTATTCCTGTTATCAGAAAGGGGGAGAAATTACAAACATAACAGTGAAGGAATATCTGACAAAATCTAAATCATGGAGACATTTGAGAAAACTGTATCGTGTTTCCGTGGAGTTTTCTCATCCCGGAAATCTGTCAATTCCACCGCATATTCTTGGACTTTTGCTTGGAGATGGAACTTTAACTCACAGTATCGGATTGACATCTGCCGATGAAGAACTCGGAGATGAATTTACCGAATATTGTCATAGTATTGGCTGTGACGTGCGGGTTGGAGAAAATGACAGAGGCATTCCAACCTATTACGCTGTTGTTGAAAAGGGTGAACACAATCCGTTGATGGATATGCTTGCTCATCTTGGATTGCGTGGTTACCGTTCCGGAAACAAATTTATCCCACAAGTTTATCTGACATCTCCAAAACAAGATCGTTTACAGTTACTTGCCGGATTGTTGGACAGCGATGGTTTTTATGATGGACATTGCCTGGACTTCACCACTAAATCCAAAGAATTTGCAAATGATATTCTTTTTCTTGCCAGAAGTCTTGGTTTTATGGCAAATTGTATGGAAAAATATGCTTCCTGTCAAACGGGAACTGGTGGATGGTACTATCGGATCAACATTTCCGGTGATTTATCTGTTATTCCATGCCGCAGAAAACGCCATGTGTTTAACAAAAGATTACAGAAAAAGAATGTTCTCCGGACGGGATTTTCTGTGGAACTGCTGCCGGAGGATGATTTTTACGGTTTTGAACTTGATGGAGACCATCTTTATGTTGATGGCAA
>JAFVSW010000019.1 GCA_017503545.1 Lentisphaeria bacterium
GCGAACTTCTTGGTATTTCTCGTCGAGGCATTGAATGGAATATGAAAAAACTCCGGAACAATGGTATTATTAAGCGTATGGGTCCCGATAGAGGTGGATATTGGGAAATTCTTGAAGACGCTATTGAAAAATATTTGTAAATTTCTTTTTTTTATATTTGCATATCAGGCAAACGCATGTACTGTATCCCGTAAAACAACCATCCATATTTCAGGAAAGGAAATAAACTATGCAAGTGTATGATAATCATATTCATTTCGACGAAGGTAAATGCGACTCACCGGATGCTTTTCTGGAAAAAACTGCGGCGGCAAATGTTGTCGGCGGCACAATAATCAGTCTTTATCCTGCCAGTTTCCGTAAATATCAGGACAGCAAGTCCAACGATTATCGTCAACGGATCGATCAGGTTCTGGAATATACTTCCAAAACTCCCGGATTCAATCCGTTCTTCTGGGTGGATCCGAAAGAAGAAAATGCCATTGACCAGATTGTGGAAGCAAAGAAATGCGGGATCAAAGGAATCAAGGTCATTTGCAATAATTTTTATGCCGGTGATTATATTGATCTCTGGCAGAAAGTGGCGGATGAAAATCTTCCGCTTCTGTTCCATTCCGGTATTCTCTGGGATGAGGAACCATCCTCACTTTACAATCGCCCGCTTGCATTTGAAAGTTTAATGAAAGTCAAAGGATTACGTTTCGCTTTGGCTCATATCTCCTGGCCGTGGTGTGATGAATGTGTGGCATTGTACGGCAAATTTAAACATGTCTCATCCTATACCGGCAATGAAACGTTCCGGATGTATGTGGATACGACACCCGGCACACCTCCGGTGTATCGTTATGAGGCATTGAGAAAACTGTATTGCTCCAATTATCCTGTCAAACACGGCACGATTTTCGGCACCGATTGCAGCGTCAACAGCTATGATACGAAATGGGCGAATGCCTGGCTTGAACAGGATTCCCGGATTATGCAGAAAATCGTTGATAATTACGCGGATTGTCTGCTCCCCAATGCTTACGGGGCTCATAACCGTGATGGCTTGGAAGACAATGTGGAAGGGTTGCTCCGCGCCATGTTTGCTGAAAATTATCTGGCGTTTATCAACGGCTCTGTAAAAGTGTAAACGCGGAATAATACAAAATTTTCAATCGGCAGAATCACAGGTAAAAAGTGATATTCTGCCGGTTGTTTTTTTTTATTTTCACAGATATCCCATAAAATATTTCAAAAGAATATTGATATAAAACTCAATATCCAGCATAAAACGCAGCTTTGCTGTGAAACAAGCCCCCTTGTGGGGCGGCAAGAGTCAGACAGCTCCGTCTTCACTTTATTACGCCGTGACAAGCCAGGGTGGAGCGAAGCGTAACCCTGGGTACAGGCATTGGATCACGTTATTATATGATTGCCACCGCGTTGACGGCGTTTCGGTAGAAACGGACGGCATCGTGGTGGCAATGACATTCCCGGGATATCATTGCATTGACGGATATGTCATTCCGTGCCGGAACGCCATATCCGTCAATGCCGGTCTTGGTCAATGTAGTTCGACGTTTTTATCCCCAGGGTTACGCTTCGCTTCACCCTGGGCTGTCTGACTCTTGCCGTCCTTACAGGACTTGTTTTACAGCAAACCTGCGTCTTATCCGGATATTGAGTTTTGTATCAATATTTTTTTGAAATATTTTATGGGATATCTGTGAAAAAAAGTTTTGATTTCTTGAAAAAATGCTGACAGGTGTTATAGTAGTGCATACTCCGTAAGACAGAAAATAAAGAAAGGTTTGCTGTTATGAGTTATGACCCGGAATCCATCAATCCCTTCACTCCATTGAAAAAGTATGCTCAATTTGAAGGCAGAGCCCGCCGTCAGGAATTCTGGCTTTTTGCTCTTGTGAACTGTATTATCAGCATGATTCCCATTATCGGTTGGATTTGGGATCTGATTGTGCTTATCCCCTGCTGGGCTGTTTTCTGCCGCCGTATGCACGATACCGGCAGAAGCGGCTGGAATTGGCTGTGGCTGTTCCTCCCGATCATTGGTGCAATCATTCTGTTGATCTATGAATGTGAGGATTCTCAATATGGTCCGAATCAATACGGCCCCAATCCCAAAGGGATCGGCAACGAATAAATCGGCTTATACTCAAGTTTTGATTTGTGGAACGCTGCATCATATTGCGGCTTCTTGAAAACACTTGATCCTGCTTGAAACAGGATCAAATCCCGATAAAAAAAATAACATAAGGAAAGTAATGTTCATGGAGCAGATATTCAAATTTCCTTTCGGAACACAATTCGTTTATGATACAGAAAGCAAATTACTTACATTGACATCTCTTTGCGGGATGATTTGTGCGCATAACGGAAAGGAGGATGATTATGCCTGTTCCGGGCTTGCCATCCTCGGGATCGATCAGCAACGGTTGGAAGGGCGTAAGCTTCAGTACGATTTGCCTACGATACAGGATCACTGTTTTACCTTTACTGCGTCGGATTCCGCAAAAACGGTGCAGTGGAAAAGCGTATGGACTTTTGAAGAAGAATACGGAATCATTTCCTGTGAACATTCATTGAAAAATTGTTCGGAAAAAACGGTCGTTGTCCGCCGGGCATTGCCGCGCTGGGTATTCACACCCGGCGATTATGAAGTATTCTGGCAAATGAGCCGCTGGGGGGCGGAAAATCAACTCCAACATCAAAAACTCCGCGGGAATGACTTGCTGCTTCATGGTCGTGCTGCCCGTTCGACAATTGGCAGTACACCGTTTTCGATTCTCAAGGATTGCGAAAACAATACCGCTGTGGCGTTCCATGTTTTGCCCCTTGGCAATTGGACGATTCAGATTCATTCCAATATCCTCAGCAATGAATATCCCTCTCCCACTGTGGAAGCGGGTTTGGCGGATACCGACTTGTTTATGACATTACAGCCGGGTGAAACTGTGGAATTGCCTGAAATTCTGATCCAGAATGTTCCCTGCGGCGATTTTCTGCAGAGCAGTGCGCCATTACACAAATACATGATTCGTAAGCGGATTCCTGCTAATTTTCACATTCCCCCGGTTGTATATAACAGCTGGCTGTATCGATTCTCTGATTTCACAAAAGAACAACTTCTTCAGCAACTCCAGGCAGCAAAAGAAGTCGGCTGCGAAGTATTTGTTGTGGATGCCGGTTGGTACGGTGATGGCGACAGTTGTGGTCAGGCGGGTGACTGGCGGGAAAAACAGGGTGAACCTTTCTATGGTAATATGAAAGCCTTTGCGGACGATGTCCGGGCAGCCGGTCTTAAATTCGGTTTCTGGATGGAGCCGGAACGGTGGGCGGCAAATATTCCCATCCGGAGTGAACATCCGGAATGGTTCCCTGAACATACGAGCCGGATCGACTTGACACAGCCTGCCGCCGCAGAATATTTTTACAATGTGATTGCAGAAAATGTGAAGAAATTCGGCGCAGAATATATCAAGATCGATTTCAATGCCGCCATGGGATATGATGAGTCCGGTACGGAACTCCATAATTATTGCTCCGTATTAAAGACGATCTTCCGGCGTTTGCGTAATGAGTTTCCCAATCTGCATATTGAAAATTGCGGATCCGGTAGTTTGCGTAATGATTTGAATACGGCATGTTTATATGATCATGCGTTTATCAGCGATAATGCAAACCCCTACGAAACATTGCGGATCCGACAGGGGACGATTATGCGTTCGGTTCCCGGCAGAATCTTGAATTGGCTGGTTATGTACCCCGCACCGGAACGCCGTACCCCGGTTTCCAACTATGATCTTGTTCTTGCTGATGCTGCAGGAACCTGGGACGAAGCCGCATTGTTCAATCTGGATTATGTGATGATTTCCGGATTGCTCGGAATCCCCGGATTTTCCGGAGATTTGGCTGAATTTGATGCCGGGATGAAAAAGAAAATGGCTGTGTATATTCAGTATTATAAGGATAATCGCAAATTCTTTACCGATTCCCACGTTTATCTGTTGACTGCTCCTGATTCGTCGGTGACGGATTATGAAAAATATATGGTCTTCCAGATGCAGTCCGATGTTTGCGATGATTCATTGCTGTTTGTCTTTACCAACGGTTATTCCCGGCGTGCAATGCGGAATTTCCGTTTGCTGGGACTTGATCCGGCAGCGGATTATCGTATTGAAACTTTGTTCTCTGACGGAGAAGAAGAACTGGTACAGAGCGGTGCGGATTTGATGTCATACGGACTCAAAACGCAATTCCCGGAATACATGCATGTGCGCCATCAGGCAAAATTGTACCGTATTACCAGACTTTGATCTTTTTCCGGAATAAGATAGCAAATTACAGGTCCAGCTCCATCCCGGAGCTGGATTGTTGATTTTTCCGTCTTATGAATGAACGATATTGCCTGTTTTGTCTAAATTTATGCGATATTGGTGAAAAAAAAACAAAAAAATATGATTTTATATCTTGACAGACAGAAAAAGCATGTTATAGTACACTGTATATATACAGTTTTTATTTTATTGGAGCAAAAAGAATAATGGAATTATTTTCTGATAAAACTGCAAAAAATAAGTTTACTGCGCTGAAGGAAATTCTGCAGAAGCGGATTGAGGACGGGGTGTATCCGGTGGGCAGTAAACTGCCCAGTATCCGTTCATTAGCAGGCGAATTTCATTTGGTTATCCGCACGATACAATTGGCATTGGAAGCGTTGGAGGATGAAGGGTACGTTGTGACGGTACCGGGAAAAGGCTCGTATGTGAATGAGCATTATCGGGCGGAACGGTGTAAGGCGAAAGTCGCTTTTGTTTTTCCGGAAGATGCGATTTCCGATGAAATTCTGGATGTGGAAAACTGGACCAGTGCGGCACAGTTCAATAACGGATTGCTTGCCGGTGCGCAAAAATATGGTGCGGAAGTTTCTGTTTTCCATATTGACCGTCGTCTGAAAGAGATGCAGCAGCTTCGCTGGCTGCGGAAATTACGGAAATTTGACACTGCTGTTTTTATGGACCGGCAATTGATTCCGCTGCAAACGAAACTGGCGCAGGAAATACCTGTATTTACACCGGGCCCCTTGCCGGATCCGGCGATTCCTTTTATCAATTACAATCGGTTTAATCACCGGAAGATCATTTCTCTACTGGTGGAACATGCGCAGAAATGCGGGGTACAAAGTGCGGGAGTAATCTCTCTCTTGCCGAAAATGCAGTCCGATACCTATTCCCCGGCAGACTTTTTTTGTGAACGGGCAAAGATGTTCATTCAGGGATGTGAAAAATCCTGTATTAAAACGAAGGAATCTTTCTGTCTGTGTTTTGATGATATAACAAAAGTCAAAGAAGAACTGGAACGGGCATGGAAAGAGGAATATCCGGATTTTGTATTCTGCAACGAGGCGTATCTGCCGAAGATTTTGTATCAATTCTGTATAGAAAAAGGGTTGAAGATCGGTACGGATATCAAAATTGCGGCTTGTGCATCGGGTATGACATTCCAGGGACTTTTTCCGGAAATCACGTATGTCAAAACAAGTTTGTTTGAGACTGGGGTCAATATCATCCGTGCGGTCTGCAACTCCGTGTCAGAAAAAATATCTGTCAGTGAAATTGAGTTGCCGGAAGTTGAATTTACTTTATTGGAACGTGCTTCAACATTTTATTGTCATACAAAACAAAAGAAAGGTAAGAAATCATGAAGAAACACTCTATCATCCCTCAACGTTTCACCTTGATCGAACTGCTGATCGTGATTGCCATCATTGCAATTCTTGCGGCAATGCTGCTGCCTGCTTTGAATTCCACAAAATTAAAGGCAAGCGAGATTAAATGTGCCGGACAGTTGAAAACCTTAGGCACATACAATAATTTCTATGCGCATGATTATAATGATTACACCCGGTTGGTTTTCAATCCCACAAATGGACCCCAGAAGTACGGGACATTGCAAGTAGCATTGTATGTATTATACATCCATGACAATCCGAATGTGGATACAAGAACAAATTCGTTGAAAAAGGATGCAAGAACTCACGTGTTTCTGTGTCCGTCTGAAAGAAAGACATGGCATGATATCAATGCAGGTTTGGGGGCATATATCGGCAATTACAATGTAAACTCTGCACTGCATAAAGAAACATCCGGACCGCTCAAGACATCCCAGATTAAATACGCCTCCAGAACATGTTCCATGTACGACGGCAAAGTGGTCAGCATGTCATCCCCGTACAATGGCTATCCTTATGCCCAGAAATACCGTACCAGTGCCATGCTTTACCGTATGGATTACCGCCATTTGAAAAAGACAAACATTCTTTATCTTGACGGGCGTGTCGGCAGTGCGACATACGGTGCGGATGCGGTTGCCGTAGATGATTCCGATGTTATGGTTATTCTCAAATAAAATAATTTCAATCTTAACAAAATTTTACTTAAACACAGGAGAAATAATTATGTCTACCGTCGTTGTATTTCAAGGGGATTCCATTACCGATTCCGGACGCAACCAGGCTCTTGATGTGCCGCCGAACCAGGGACTCGGAGGTGGATATGTGAATTTGGCTGCTTCTGAATTATTGGAAAGTCACCCGGAAAAAGATTATCAGATTTATAACAAAGGGATCAGCGGGCATCGTATTGTTGACTTGTATGCCCGCTGGAAACGGGATGCTTTGAACTTGCAACCGGCGATTCTGAGTATTCTTATCGGCGTCAATGATACCTGGCACGAAATGCACAGTCACAATGGTGTGGAATTGGAACGTTTTGAACTGTTCTACCGGATGCTTCTGGAATGGACCCGGAAAGAATTGCCGGAAACAAAAATCATTCTTCTGGAACCCTATGTTCTGCCTTTTGGCGCAGTGGAACCGAATTGGCTCCCGGAAATGGCAGAACGCGGCAAAATCACGGAAAAAATGGCAAAAGAATTCAATACTGCCTATGTTCCTTTGCAAATTCTGTTCAATGAAGCCTTGAAGAGAGCCCCGCAGGAATATTGGCTGAAAGATGGAGTCCACCCCACACTGGCTGGTCATAAACTGATCAGCAACGCATGGATGAAAGCGGTTGAACCGTATTTGTAAATAAAAAGAAGGTAAAAACAATGAATCGACTGAAACGGTATTTTGCCACATTGGCACTTTGTGCTGCCGGTTGTTCTGCCGGGGCGGCAGACGATGCGTTGGATCTGCTTTTTGATGTGACGTTTGATCAATATCAAGTCCGTGCCGATAAAGCGGGCGGAAAACCAGATACGCTCAGTTTTGCATCTCCGGATCTTCAGCTCCGCATGTGGAAAGGTGTTAAAAACAAGAAAAATGCCATTACGCTTTCCGGCAGTGAAGTGTTGGATTACGGGATGAAAGGTAATTTTGATCCGCGCCAAGGGACCGTTTCTTTCTGGGTTTCTCCGGTCAACTGGAAACCGTCTGAACCTGTTTTTCAGCGTTTCTTTACGGCATATCAACCCGGATTCGTGTTCATGGTCTATAAATATCACGTGCCGAATCAACTGCTTTTCTATATTCAATTCCGGGATAAAAACAGGAAACAGCATGTGTATACGGCATCTGCCATTGTACAGGACAGCGATTGGACTCTCAATAAGTGGCATAAATTGGATGTTACTTGGGATTCCAAGGGGATGAAACTTTACGTTGATGGAGTTCTGCCCAAGGTTGTGACCGGCAGAAGTCCCCATTCTATCCCCTCCACAATTTTCAAAACCCCGTTGACATTCCCGGCAGCCGCTGCAAATGGAAAGATTTTCCTGAGTGAGAAGGTTGCAAATGGAAAACTTTTCAAACGGGAAAGTATTACTGCATTCGATGAACTCAAGATTTATAACCGTCCTTTGACCGCAGAGGAAATAAAAAAAAATACAGAATTGATCATTCCCACCCGGTTCGGTGAAAAACAGGAAAAACCTATGATCAACATTCCCCGTTCCACTGCCGCGATTGTTCATGATGGAAACGTGGACCCGGCGGAATGGCGGGATGCTGTTATGGTGCCGATCCGGAAACCATTTGAGCTCAATGCAAGTAATCGATCTTCCTTCAACTGCGCTTATCTGAAACGGAATGACAAGCATCTTCTGATCGGTTTAAAAAGCAGCAGTGAAGCATTTCTTACAAAAGAAAAAAAGCATGACGGACATGTTTATTCCGATGATAATTTTGAATTTCATCTGGTATCACCGGACGGTAAAAAATATCAATTCGTAGTCAATGCCGCGGGCGTTGTATTTGACAGTCTCAACCGGAAAAAGACATGGAATAGCGGTGCTGTCTGCAAGGCGGTTTCAAAAAAAGGTTCTTGGTCGGCGGAATTGGTGATTCCGTTAACGTCGCTTGATTCCATTTCCGCATCCGGAGAATGGACCGGAAATTTTCACAAAGGAGAATTTAAAAATGGTTTTCACGGCTATTCCTGGTCCCGCACGACCGGTTCTTTTCTGAATGAAAATTGTTTTGGTAAAATCCGTTTTGTGGATGATGTCCCCGGAATCCAGCTCTGCGGCTTTGAAACTCTGGCATCCGGTCAATTGGAGCTGAAATCTGTGTTTGCATCTCCTGCTTCCGCAAAAGGTCTTACATTCAAAGTGTTTTATGAGCAGGAAAACGGCGTTCGCTCTGATTTTGCCGAAGATTTGGCAACAACACCATGGAAAACCGCTTTGCCGGCAGGTAATGTCCGGATCCATGTGACTGCTGAAAAGAACAAACAATGCGTGTATGCTTATGAAGAATTCTTGTATATCCGGTATCCATTGGAAATAACATATAAGGCATTGCCACTGAAAAATAAGGTCAAACTTTTCATTGATTTCAGCAATCTTTCTGCTAAATTGCGGAAGAAACTCTCTGCGGGGATTCGTTTGCAGCTTTCTCTGAAGAGTGAAAACGGAAAAAAGATTGCGGAAAAAACGATCACTGCTACAAAAACATATCATACCGTAGATTTGCCGCTTCCTGAAAATATTGCAACAGGAAAATATATCGTTTGTGCAGAGAACTCCGATGCTTCTTTGAAAAAAGAATCTCCCTTCCATGTTCCGGATATGCTCCCGTATCAAAAGAAAGTCGGGGTGGATCACAGTGTTCCAGCCCCTTGGGGTCCCATCCGGAAAACTGGTGATAAAGAATTTGAAATGTGGGGGCGTAAATATATATTCGGTAATAGCCCGTTTCCCGTACAAATGATCTCCCAGGGAAAAAAGATGTTGAAATCCTCTCCGGAATTGACATTGGAAGGTCAGCCTGTAGTCTGGAGTGATTTCTCCGTCAGGAAACAATATGCGGATGTGATTTTTCTTACAGGGAAGGGAACTGCTTCCGGTTTACAATTCCAATGGACCGGCGAACTCTGGTTTGACGGGATGTATAAAGTCACCTGGTCCATGCGTTCATCAAAAGAAAAAACACCGTTGAAAAGTTTGGATTTGAGTTATCAGATACCCGCAGAATTCGGCAGATATGTCTTCAAAATGGGACGGGAGGGCATTGAACGTTGGAAAAACGACCTGATCGAGTGGGAGTTTGATATCCGGAAATCACCATATACGCAAATGACATGGACAAGCGGCGTGAAAGAGGGGCTGATCTTCTGGCGTCTTTCCGATGCGAATTGGGCAAATCCTGCCGGTAAGAAAAATTTGATTCTGCGCCGGAGCGGTGAAAAAATCAATGTCCTTGCAAAAATCATTTCCAAACCGGTCGAACTGACCGGGAAAGCGGAATATACCATGATTTTTCAGGCAACTCCTACAAGAGCTCTGGATGGCGCATACCGTTCCGACAATCTGGGATTGGCGCGGGATGATTTTGCGACTATGCGCCTTTGGGATGAAGGCGGTGGCTATGCGTTTGGTGAAAAGCTGATCCCGAAAGTCTGGACAACACCAGCCAGTCATGTTCCCCGTTTTCCGGAAAAATATTGGAAACTCTGCAAAGAAACCAATCCACCGGAACACAAAACAAAACCTGCCATGCGCCGTCTGGCTTATACCTTGCTGGCGAATCTGGGTTCCAGTGAACCGGAATTTGATTATTTCTTTGAAAGCTGGGCAACCAAACCTTATAGTATCTGGGGATATAAATTCAACGGGGAAAGTCATAAACTTTATCGCTGCTGCGGTTCCGGAATTGCGGATCTGATGTTGTATCGTATCGAAAAACTGTTTCAAGGGGATCCGAATTGGATCGGGGGAATCTATAACGATTGTGGCAGTGCCGGTGGATATTGTGAAAATCCGGAACACGGCTGCGGGGGGAAAGATTTATTCGGAAAATCCTTCAGTTCCTCTCTGGCTCTGTCGCTCCGTGAATATTGTCTGCGGCAATATAAACTGACACGGAAATATAACAAGCGGCTGATGCATCATGTTTCCGATACCTTTGTTCCTTTTGCCCATGCGTTCTGCGATGATATTTTACCCGGTGAAACCTTTATGTGGCCTCTTTCCAGAAATCCGGAGCATTTTTATTGTGAAAATGTTTCTCCGGAATTTTATCAGACGGTTCTGAATCCGGATATCCTCCGTGTCGGGATTCAACTGCTTCCCCAGCTGTTCCGGGCCTGTGAATTTTCTCCGGATATGAAACGGCGGTTGAAAGAATTTCAATCCGATCCGGCTTTTACTTACAGTATGATGACTCCGGTCCTTCTCCATGACTTCAATACCTCGACTTATTATGCTATGGCAAAACCGATCGTCAAATGGTGGGGTATCAAAGAGCGTTTGAAATTATCCAAAGCAAAATTCCATGGCTATTGGTACGATACTGCATTCCGTTCTCCTGCGAAAAATGTTTATATCAGTTGGTATGAACTTTCTGCTGACAGCCCATACAAACGGTTGATCGTTGTTGGAAATATGAGTAGAAAAACGCAAAAAATTCAGTTGTCCGCAGATTGGAAAAAAGCCGGATTAACCGATGATAAAATCCGGTATTTTGATCTCTGGAACAAGGATACAGAACTCTCGGAAAATAAATTGAAAGAGCTTCAACTCAGAGGCGGACATTTTTTGCTTCTGGGCATCAGATAATGAGTAAGTAAGGAGTATAAAATGAAAGATTTGAGAATTGGTTTGATCGGTGTGGTCAGACGCGGTGTCCATGCCTGGCAGGCACATGACCCTGAAAAAGGTGTGCGCATTGTTGCCGGAGCGGATACCAACCCGGACGGTTTGAAAGAATTTCAGGAGAAATTCCCCGAAACCGATGTTTATTCCGATTATCATGAGATGATCAATCGTGATGATATTGATGCTGTTTTTATTTCTACACCGGATTTTCTCCATGAAGAAATGGCAGTCGATACTCTGAAAGCGGGAAAAGCGGTTTATTTGGAAAAACCGATGGCGATCACCATCGAAGGCTGCGACCGTATTCTTCGTACCGCAATGGAAACCGGATCGAAACTGTATATCGGGCATAATATGCGCCATTATCCATCCATGATCAAAATGAAACAGTTGATTGATTCCGGTATCATTGGGGAAGTGCAGGCGGTCTGGTGCAGACATTTTGTCAATTACGGGGGAGAAGCCTATTTCCGTGACTGGCATTCAGAACAGCGGTATGCCAATGGCCTGCTGTTACAGAAAGGTTCTCACGATATTGATATTATTCATTGGCTTATGGGAAGTTATACAAAACGTGTCGTTGGTATGGGAATGCTTTCTGTATTCAACCGCTGCAAACGCCGGGATCCGGATAAGCCGATCAACCGGAAAGAGGGCGGTTACTGGCCCTCTCTGGAACGGGAAAACTTTTCCCCGATCATTGATGTGGAAGATCATAACATGGTCATGATGCAATTGGAAAATGGTGCGCAGGCCGCATATCTCCAATGTCATTACACTCCGGATGCGGAACGGAATTACACATTCATCGGAACCAGTGGAAAAATCGAAAATATTGGTGATGCAGGTGCATGTGCCATTCATGTCTGGACCAGCCGCGGACGCCGTTCCGAACCTGATATCGTATATAATTTGAAACCTGTGGAAGGGAATCACGGCGGCGCAGACGGTCCGATCGTACAGAATTTTCTTGACTTTGTCCGGGATGGAGCAAAGTGCAGCACATCCCCCATTGCCGCCCGGAATGCGGTTGCGGTAGGTGTATTGGGGCATGAATCCATGCGTAACGGCTGTTTCCCGAAAGATATCCCCCCTCTGCCGGATGATATCCTCAAATATTTTGAAAACAACCAGCAGAAATAATTTCCTCCCGGAAAAACAGAATGCGGGGGCAAAACACTTTTGTAAAAAATCGTGTTTTGCCCCCGCATTATTTATAAAAACAATCTTTGTAAAATCAACCGCCGGGATGATGTCCCGCATCAACCTGATACATATTCCACCCGGTCAATGTATACTCATTCACGCCCATATCCCATCCAATCTGACGCATGTGCTGCGCAACGCTCAACCGTGTGGAAAGAGTAGTCATGAAGTTTACAGCCGGATTCCATGCCGCATATGCCGCAGTGGCATAAATCCGCGCATGTTCCGGACCATGACATATATTCCAGGTGGTTTCCAACATGCCGAGCAACTTTTCCTCAGCCGCAAATTTGCCAAGACTTCTGGTACCTTCGTTATTGATCCATGGGCATACCAGAACATCAAAATTTTCATCTTTGAAGAATTTTCCGGTAGGCCAAGCAGGTTCCGGATCTTCTTCTTTTGTTTTAGGATACCCGTATTGCCAGTCGGCAATCACAATATCATGGGGCAATTCTTTATAAAGTTCACTCAATTGATGTTCGGGCAAACCGCATACGATATATCCATTCCATTGCGGATCACTCCGGTCCAGCAGCATATCATGCCACATGATCGTTCTTGCACCGCGCGCAGCAAGCAGATCATGGAAATAACAGATATGATCTTTTACCAGATCTTTCAGGACTTTCCGGCGGCAATCCCGGCATGTTCCGATATTGTCTGCTTCATCACAGCCGATATGGAAGAATGGCGGGTTATCATAAAATTCATGGAGTTCCACCACCAGATCCGTAAGGATGCTGCGGGTTTTGGGATTGGTCAGACACCAGGTCCAGCCTTCCGGTTCAAATAACGGTTGCAGAGAAGGATTGTAACTCAGAATCGCATGTTTTCCGGTGATACTTCTGGAAGCAGTTGCATGTCCCAGCAGATTAAATTGCGGACACAGAGTGATGCCCAATTCTTTTCCGAGACGAATGATCCGTTTGAGTTCCTTTTTGTCGATTTTTACATCTGCCCAACCGAATTCCGGATGGGATTCAAAGGGGAAAACACCCCATGTTTCAATCACAGCATAATTGAATTTATGATAGGCTGCAAGGCGAATCTGTTTTTCAATATCCCACAGCGGTGTCTCCGGAAAGATACAGAGATGAATCCCGCGGAATGACATGGCAGGCGTATCTTCAATGCGGCATTGTACCAGAAAATATTCCTGCAGCCGTTCCGTCCCACGTTGTACCTCTGCAAGTTGACGCAGCGTTTTCATCGCATTCAGAAAACCTTTCAACCCTGCAAAACAGATTTCCATGCGGTGTGCAGTGACATCTATGGTATAGGCTTCTTCCTCTTTATCCCATGTTTCATTCCGAAGCGTGATTGCCGGAACAACATTCCAATATGACTTGAAAATTTCTGCTGCTTTTTCTGTAATCCCGTCAGTCTCCATCGCTTTGAGTGTGACCGGACAGCCGTTATTGATGATATAATCCGCACCATCTGCAAACGTGATATTTTGAGGAACCGGTATCAAACGTTCGGTCAGAATCTTGATTTCTCTTTCGTTCATAACAACCTCATATTTTCTGTGAATAAAAAACGCTCTGCTCAAGATTCAAGCCCAAGCAGAGCGTGCAATGTTTTATAGATGTCGATTATTTTTCAATGGTCAAAGTGATATTGCGGAACTGTGTCTTTGTTTCAGGATCCGCAGAAGACCAGTTGACTAATACCATCGGCTGAATGGTTGCTGTGCCCGGCCAGAAATATTTATCCGGACGTCCTTTGCCCGGAGAGAATACGCCGGAAATGGTTCTGGTGTATTTTTTCCATGTTTTTGCCGGGATATCATAGTATGTGTAAAGATAGCCGCCGGGCATTTGTTCGCGGACAGCGGTTCCGGCGGGATATGCTTTGGGAATCGGTCTTGACAGTGTGATCACCCAGTCATTGCCTTCTTTTTTGACATTATTGACGGAGCCGAATGCGGCATAGTTGGGCAGATCAGAGTAATCTGCTTTTGTATTGAAAGCAACGAAACCGAATTTTTTCCATGCGGAACCGTCTTTTATTTTGATGATTTTATCACCCGCCTTGACTGCTGCGGTCAGAACGGTATCGGATTTGACGACGGCATCAACATTGAAATAGCCCATTCGTCTGTTTTTGTTATCGTGACAGAAAAAACCGGCATAAAATCTTGCTGTTTTTGCATTGTCAGCTTTTTTTACTTCCATTGACAATGTATATTTTGCAGCCGGATCAAATTTTATTGACGGCAATTGAAGGATTCCGCCGCCTTTATAGGTCAGGACATCGCCTTCCAACGTTGCTTTCTTGTCTTTGATTTTTGTCAAATCGAATTTAATGGTTTCCGCACTGAGACCGAGAGTCAGCGCACATGCTGCGATGAGTGTTAAAATTTTCATTTTTATTGTCCTTTCGTTTACGTTATCACGTGTTACAAGGTAAATGTACTATCAGATCATACGTTTTTCAAGTTTTTTTTATTATTTTTCAGTTATCTTTGGCATTTTTTATTTGATTTTTCTTTTAAAATTGCCTCTGCAGTCAAAAAAATCGGTTCTTCGACGGTTTGTACCACAATTATGCTCAAAAATATAGAACAAACAAATACAGAATGTAGAATCGACCTGTTTTACACGTAAAATAAGCATAAACCTTAACGTCCAGACAAACTTGGATTTGCCGATAGACCAGCCCTGTCAGGGCTGTCATCTCGCCGCCCCGTAAAGGGGCTAACTTTCCGACAAATCTGTGTTATTCTGGAATTTCCCCATCAAAGAAACTCTTTTCATCTACAGTTGCAATGAAATTTTTACCGGACACCACTGATTTATTATTCCGGATTCCGGATAAAAAGCTCTGTCACTGCGCCATTGTAGTTGCCGCCGGTGACGATCTGTGGAATATCACGGGTGCAAGTGGAGGTGATCTGATAATGAAGATGACCGGCAAAAATCCCTTTGATCAAAGGTTCTGCACGCAGAAAATCAAGCATTTCCAACGTCGGTTCATCGGGAGTCTGCTGTTCTCTGCGGGCAGGGGGATACGCAATCAGGTATTCATCCGGTACGCCGCAGAGATAAGTACATGGCTGCTTTCTGATTTGCCGGGAAAGATCATGTAATCCTTCGGAAAAAAGAGGATTATGAAGCAGAAGAATAATGGGGAATCCTTTTTTACATTCGTCTTTCAATTGCAGCAAATGTCTTTTCTTGAATAAGTAATAAGAATTGTCAATGGCGATGAAATTGATGCCGTTCAGTTGGAGAGATGCGAAATCAAGGTGATTGCGTGCCGCACTTTGAATCTGTTCAAAACTCTGTGCTTTATACGCATCATCTTCTTTCGCTTCTCCCACATACTGACTAAACTCATGATTCCCCGCCGCCATGAGAAGGGGAATCCGGATTGACGCCAGGCTTTCTTTCATCACGGCGCAGTTTTTGTGCGAAACAAAGTCGATCAAGTCTCCGGCATGAAGGAACAGATTGCAATTTTCATTGGCATACCGGATGGTTTCATCCCAGTATGCCTGCACTTCTTCTGCCGGACCGAAGTCCCGGACGCGGCGAACGGCAAGTTCCTGTTTCCGCAAATCATCCTGTTCATCCACATGGATCAGGTGGGTATCGCCCGCCAACAGGATACGAAACGGTTTTGTGCAGGGAACTTTCAGTTCTATCCGGGTACAATTCAACATGATCGACTCCGTTCTATCTGCGATTATTTTTTTTCAAGGGGGATGACTTCGATATCATCGAGCCATACCCAGCCGGGCTGTTTTGACATATTGATACGGAACGTCAATTTCTTGGTGAGTTTACTGTTACGGCTTCTGGCGACAGCTTTTTTGAAATCCTGTGCGGAAATCACGGTTTCAAAACGCTGCCAGCTGTAATTGCCCGGGTAGAAATTGAATAAAGGCTTGGAATATCCGTTTTTACCTTCTTTTGTCAAAGTCCAGAGACCGACGAAAGGCAGGTTGTTCATCAGGATACCTTCATACTTATACCATCCGCGGATCAGCAGGTCGTTATTCCATTTATCCAGATCGGCAAGGTGCGCGGCGATAAAGATGGACTTTTTGGCACTGTTACCAACCTTGAGACTGGATTTGCCGGAATGACTGACCGTGTTATCGACCATGCAGCGGTCATTGGCGCGTCCCCAACCGGGAATCCAATTGCTGTGGACCGGTTGTTCAAAACTGGAATTTTTGATCAGATTTTTCTTGGGATCGACGGGCTTGTAATGGCGCATCGGATTGGGATCTTTGACCAGGAATACGCGATCGAAGAGTACCCGGTTAGGTTTCTTGGATCCGGAGACAAAATTGGGACCTGTGAATTTGATGGAGACCCAGATATCCCGTTCTTCGGGCACGATACCGACAGTTGCGAGCCAGGCACGGAAACGCCATGTTTCGTCAAAATTGATATACAGCGGAGCCATGATTGTGGCACTGCCGAGTTTATACAGATGGAATTTTTCATCCGTGGGGATTTCCTGTCTCTGCAGCGTGATACCGCCGCCCTGTTTTGTTTTTGAACTGTAGAATCCGATGTTGTAAGGTGCTTTCGCTTTGAGAGCCGGGTTGTAGAATGCAGTGCCGCAAACGGCATCCGGATCTTTGACCAGAACAGGTCTGTACTTGTTGCCGATTCCGCTTACAGGAATTTGTGTCCATTGCATATCAATGACCTCACAGCCGTCAAAAATTTTCGGGATTTCGACGGGGAAGTATTTGTAAAGCTCGGCTTCCTGTTCGAGCTTTTTCAATTTCTGTTCTTTTACACCCGGCTTTCTGTAACTGGACCAGTTGTTCAGGGTGTTACGTCCATTTACCAGGAATCTCTGCGCGATCTTTTTCAAATCGGGAGCATAACCTTCTTTGAGAAGTTTTGCAAGATTATCGTACATGGAGCGGTCGACAACAACTCTTTCCTGTCCGATATGCAGCAGAGATTTTGCATCGCCTTTTGCGAGCTTTTCGGCTTCGTCCAGATATTTGTTGACGGTTTCGAAGAATGTCCGGTTGAGGAATGTACGATCTTCTTTCTGAGTGTTTTCCAGATATTCCAGATATTTGAGCATTGCGGGAGCGGCTTTGCCGTAATAACCTTTCATGAATTGATCGGCAAGTTTGAAGGCATCCCGGTCCGGATCTTCCATCAATTTCAAACCGAGCCAATGCTGCAGCATACTGAAACTGCGGGAAAGGGGAGCTTCTGCTTCCGCAAAGTAGATTTTGACGTTCATTTTTTTGCAGAAACGGAATTCATTCTGCAAATCTTTTCTGCTTTTTACCTGGGGATACAGACTGCCCTTATAAGTCCGCCAGTAAGACCAGACTGAAAGAATGGAAGCTTTTTTGCGCCAATCTTCCAGCATTTTTGCCTGGGGTGTACCTTCTGCCAACGGATTGAAGATCCAGGCGGAACAGTAACGGACTGCAATATTTTTTTCTGCTTTGAGCGTTTTCGGCGGTTCAGTTGTAAAGGAATAAGCAAATGTGGAGAGGATGATGTCCGGATATTTTTTCGCAACTTCCCGGGCAAGATAATTCACAAAGGCGATGTTCGGACCGCTGTACGATCCCTGTTCTTCCGCCAGTTTTCTGCAGGAATCGCACCAACATTCGCCGCCGGATGCACCATCCTGCTGGCTGATATCATAGATACGCGGATAATGATAATCCGGGATATTTTGTGCGCGGTCTTTTGCAATGTTTTTCATCAACTCTGCAAGAATGATTTTTCTGACTTCAGGATCGGTCATGCACAGCATGGAGCAGGGATTCCCTGCTTTTGAGACCTTGAACAGTTTCGGATCTTTGATTTTTGTGACATAATAATCAAAGGTGTGATTGTCTCTGGGGCTGCCATAGTTGAAATTGACTCTTGCCCGTGCATTTTCCCGGTTACGGAGACGCCAGGTTGCGTCAAGAGGATCGCCGACATAGACTTCGCGCCGCCACATTGCAGGCGCACCGGATTCTTTGATTTCCGGCAATTTCCAGTTTTTCTGCACCGGCAGGATTTCTGTATCCGGATCCAGCCATGCGCAGCCGGCATATTTTTCCAGAAAGTTGTAGATCCCGTAAACGATCCCGGGGGTATTGTTTCCTTCAACATAAAGGATGCCATCTTTTGTTGTCAGGCTCCATGCCTGTTCACCCAGTGACGGATTGTTTTTGATTACAATATCCCCGGCTTTGATTGCAGAGGCTTTTGTTTTTGCTTCATACTTTTTCCCGGTGACGGAGCTCAAACATCTTGCCATATCATTTGCGGCAAAACGGATGACCCCGTCTTTTTTTCCCTGAACATAGTGGATGTTTTCCGCCGTAAGCAGAAAACTCCCCAGACAAGTCAATGCGGTGATCAGTAAATTTTTCATTGTCTTCACTCTCCTGTGTTTTTTTGTAAAGAAATTATATATTTTTTACATCCCAATTCAATATGAATTCTATCACGAAGGCGGCGCTCCAGCCGAAATGAGAGCAGCCGAGCGGTTCCCCGGTCAGCGGATGATAATTTTCGCAGATAAATCCCGGTGTTTTCCGGACATAGTCCAGCAGTGTCCTGCGTCCGGTTTCCGCCAGTTCCGCATATCCGTAAGCCTTCAGTCCTTTCAGCGCGAAATAGGCGATGTTCAGCCAGGTCCTGCCGCGCCAGTATCCTTCCGGATCAAAGGCCGGATCATGATAAGACACACTGGGCCAGCCGGGAGTTTCGTGTTCCTCGGCGATCTTTGCCATCGCCCGTGCCCGTTCCGGAGACGCCGTCCCGATGAACAGCGGCATAAAGGATGCCGGCGAGATCACTCCGTTGAATTTTCCGCCGGCAATTTCGCGGTCCTGATAACACTGCGCATCCTCATTCCAGAGCAGAGTTTCAATCTTTTCAATGAGGATCTTTTCTTTTTTGACCCATTCCGGAGAAGGATCGAGTTCATTCATCGCGCGGTAGAACATCACCATGTAACAATTCAGGTCGATTGCATAAAGACCGGCGCAGCCGTGATCCCAGCGGGGCGAGTTGTCCAGCCCGCTTTCCCAGCGGACCCAGGTCTCATATTTTGCCGGATCGGTCTTGTCCGCGTCGTAATGAAACAGCCCGGTCTCCGGACAGCTCCGGTATTTGACCCAGAATTCTTCATTCCTCCTGTAGGATTCCACGCATTCTTTCCGGAACTGCGGATCAGGGAACCGTTTCTCCAGTATTGCCGCTGCCCAGGGGAATACCGGAGGTTTTCCATACTGATCCATCAGTTCCCCGTTTTCGCGCCAGACATCCGGAAACATGCCGTTGCTTTTCTGGAGCCGGAAAAAGATCCGGCACTGTTCCCTTGCCAGTTCAGGATTCCAGCGGGACAGCGCCATCACATGAAAAGCGCTGTCCCAGTTCCAGACCCCTGCAAACCAGCAGCAGGACGGCAGGATCCCCCTTAACGGCGACCAGGGACGTTTTCCCCTTGAAACATTGCCTTCCAGAGTCCTCGCCGCCCGCGAAAGCAAATTATATTCATCCGCGGAGATTTTTCCGTAGAATGAGGAAAGCCATCGGTCCAGTCCGGTTGTTCTCATGATGTCTGCCTCTGATGGATCACTGGGCATCCTTGTTCCATTCCTTGGAATTGCAGCCGATGGGGAAGCCCGCCATTTTTTTGTGTCGACATGCACGTCATGGCGAGAATTGAAGTTGATTTCATTTCTGTACCTTTCCTGGTTATTAGAATTTAGTTGGTTCTTTGTTCCATTCGTATCCGTAATATTCGCGGGGGAAGCCCTGTCTCTTTCTCAAGTCTACGTGCCCATCAACATACAATACGTTCAATGCTTTGTTATGGCGGAAGTGCAGCGTGGAATAACCGGATTTACCCACATCGATGGTGGTTGCATCGATCTGCTGCACGTTCCGGGATTCGCTGATATAAATGAGGCGGGAGGGGAAACGCAATTTGGAACGTTTTCTGAATTCCGCATGTCTGAATTCCTTACCAAGTTTTCCCCGGAATGTGGCATTCATCCCGTAACCGAATCTTCCCCCGCGATCTGCCGGAGACATGGAGGCAAATGTCGGACAATGAAGTGTGGATGTGACATCCCCGATGTCGGTGAATGTTTTCAATGGAAGATACGGATCCAACCAGAGTCCCGGTGCATTTTTTGTGTAATATGTCCACCATTCCGCAGCCAGAGTACCGGAGGCTTTACTTTCCCAATAGGGCTTTGTGACCGGCATGACATAATCGGAATTATCATTGGAATACATCAGGCAGCCTGTGCCGATTTGCTTCAGCGTATTACTGCAGGAAATCTTTTGCCCCTGTTGTTTTACCTGTCCCAATGCGGGGAGGAGCATGGCAGCCAGAATCGCGATAATCGCAATTACGACCAATAATTCGATTAATGTGAAGAACCGATTCCATTCACATACTTTCTTTGTGAATCCGTCATGTTTTGATTGTTTTGACATACTCACCTCTCTGTTTATTAAAATTGTTTTGAAAATTCGTTCGTAAAATAGAAAAAACGCCAGGTCCATACGGTCCGTTCCGGTGATACCCGGTAGATCGGTAACGTTCCCGGGCCGTGACTTCCATTGCCGACACCGGCATTTTTCCAATCCAGAGACCAATACAATACCTTGCTTTCCGGCAAATCATATTCATGCTGCGCTTTTGCCATAGTCATTGCATCCCAGCGGCGCAGTGATGTTTCAAAGGGGATTTTAGAGAAACACCCGAATCCGTTTCCGTCACGGTCACAAACGCCTGCGGTATAAACCTCGCAATGGTTTCCGTTTTCCTGCGGCATGACATACCGGTTCCATAGTTCATCAACGGAAGCGGAATATCTGCCCATCTTTGCCCCGCTGCAGCGGTCACGATAACATTCCTGCGGTCCGCGTCCGAACCAGAGGAGCCGGTCAAACTGTTCCGGCAGTTTCAGAGTCACCCCGAGTTTCGGCAGACATTCGGGGAGATTTTCCTTTGGCTGGAAATCGACTGTCAGCTCAAAGCCGTTCTCATAAAAATGATAGTTTTGAATGGCAGTGAAGAATGGCGAATCCTGTTGGATTTTCGCATAATCTTTTGTCATAGCCACCAAGTTGAAATCCGGGTCCGGACATTCGGCAAGGGATTGCCACATTTCCAGGAACGGCTTATCATTATTGGTCGGTGCACGATACAATTCCACACGGAAGCCTTCCAGCTCGATCCCGTTCCAACGGGTCAAATGCCCCTGTGCGTCGAAGTCTGTGTTTCCGCATGTTACTCCGGATAACGGAATCTGCGGCAGTTCCGGCAGACCGAACTGTTCTTCCTCCAGGAGTGCACCGTTTGCATCCAGCACTTTGATTTCCAGATATTCCGGAATCTGTTCCAGGAGACATCTGATTTCTCCGGGCGGGCAGGTAAACGTATGGAGGCTTCCGTTGATAAACACCCGGAATTCATTCAAATCGAGAAAAGAATAGCGGTTTCTGACGGATAATGTACCGTTATCGACGGAGAATAAAAACGGGCGGAATACGTGTTTCAGATCTGCCAATGCACCTTTGATTTTGCGGTCCGGCAACACCAGACCGTTATGACAGAATTGATAATCATTGAGAGTATCGCCGAAATCGCCGCCGTAGGCAAAGAATATTTTACCATCCGGACCGGTTTTTTCCAATCCCTGGTCGATCCAGTCCCAGATAAAGCCGCCGATCAAACGTTTTTCCGATTCCCAGAGCGCAACGTATTCTGCCATGTTGCCTGTCCCGTTGCCCATGGAATGCGCAAATTCTTCCAACAGGATCGGACGGCCGCTTGTTTCCGTCTGTAATTTTTTCCGGACCGCATCCAGAGAAGGATAGTGCATCCCGACGATATCGACATAGGCATCGGACCCGGCATGATAATAACTGACCGGGCGTGCCGGATCCCGTCCATGAAGATATTCTGCACAATCGCTTATGTTTTCCCCGGTTCCGGATTCATTTCCTATGGACCAGATGATTACAGACGGGTGATTTTTATTCCGTTCCAGCATACGTTCATTCCGGTCCAGATAAGCTGTTTTCCATTCGGGATCTTCACTTAATTGGTTGTTCAGCCCGTGCGTTTCCAAGTCGGCTTCATCAATCATGTACAGCCCGTATTCATCGCACAATTCATACCAGCGTGACTGGTGCGGGTAATGACTGTTCCGTACGGCGTTGAAGTTATGTGCTTTCATGGTGCGGATATCCCACAGCATATCTTCTTCCGTTATTGCGCGCCCGCGTTTACTGTTGAATTCGTGATAATTGACTCCGAACAGTTTTACGCTTTTTCCATTGATCAGAAGTTCTCCGTCCCGGATTTCCACCGTGCGGAAGCCGATCATGGTTTCCAGTTCATCATCAGGCGTTTGCAGTTTGAGGCGGTAAAGAACAGGCTTTTCCGCACTCCATGGGGAAACTTGAACATTCCGGATCAATTCCCCGCCGGAAACGATTTCGTCGGAAAAGACATTTTCCAATTCCACCCGGATTTTGCACGGTGTTGAAGTTTTGACGGATAAGGAAAAGGTATCCAGAGTTGTTTTGACTTCAAAATCTTCGATAAAATACTGATCTGCGGCATAAAGAAAGACTTCACGGAAAATTCCGGACATCCACCACATATCCTGATCTTCCAGATAGGTTGCATCTGACCAGCGCAATACTGCCGCATCGATCCGGTTTCTGCCGGGCTGAAGAAATTCCGTAATATCAAATTCAGCAGGATTTCTGCTGCCTTTGGAGTGACCGGCATCGTTCCCGTTTACTGCAATTTTCAAGAACGAATCCGCCCCTTGAAAAGAGAGGATCACACGTTTGCCGTTCCATGTCTCCGGCAGCTCAAACTCTCTGCGATAAACGGATAACGGATTGTTGTCGTGGGGGACAAATGGAGGATTCGGCGGAAACGGATATTGGATATTGGTATAAATGGGAATATTGAATCCGACGGACTCAGGGTGTGATGGAACATCGAGCGAATGAGGGAGTTCCAGAGTGGTGAACCGTTCCAGATCATCGGGCAGGAAACTGCCGAACTGCCAAGTGCCGTTCAAAGACATCCGCAACGGATAATCCCGGTCCGCATGAGGCGGTAATTTATTTTTTCCTGTTACAGAAGGATTTTCCCAATCAGCAGATTTCATAAAAAAAACTCCGGAATATGATTTGACTTATTACTGTTACAGTGATATTATACAGCATATATTGTGAATTAACAAGTCAATATCATGCCAAAGTACTATACTGATTGTGCCAAAAGAACGAAAGGAAGATAAAAATTATGGATAACAAGACTTATGATCTGAAAGATTGCCAAAGATACCATGATTTTCCTTTGAATATTTCAAACGCAGCCAGACGGTATGCCAACAGTTTTCAACACCGGAAAAATAAACTCACAATGATCCATTTGTGTTTTGTTCTTTCTGAAGAGGAAGATGAGATTTTAGAAATCGACGGAGTAAAAAGGTATGACATCAACCCGCCTTTTATGCGTGTGACTTATCCGGGAATGATTGCACATCACTTACATTCTTCACGAAGGAATGAATTGTTTTTTACATACGATTGCTCTTTTCTGGAAGCATTCCGGCAATTCAAATTCAGCGATTGTAATTTTCAAATGACAGAACGGTTTTCCGGTTTATTGAAGGAAGTGGAAGATTTGTTGAAACAAACAGATTCTCCCGGAGTCGCAGACCGTCTGGACCGATTGGCTGTGATGATGGGGATGGAAGCCATGCTTGCTGCGTTGGAACCGATCAAAGAAACCGGGAAAACAGGAACAGACCGAATCTATCAGGTAGAGAAATATTTTCAGTTCCATTATACTGAAAATTTTGATTTGGAAGTAATCCTTCGCAAATACGGAATGAGTCTCAGAACATTCTACCGGGAATGGAAAATGGCTTTTTCTGTTTCGCCGGCAAATTATCTGTTGAATTTAAGAATGCAGGAAGCACGACAACTTTTACGGAAGACCAACTCAAGAATCTATGAGGTCGCAGAAGCATGCGGGTATAAAAATGAACTTTATTTCAGCCGGATATTCTCCAGAGAAAACGGATTGACTCCATTGGCTTTCCGCAAAATGTATACAAAAAATTTGTCTGCGGAATCAGATAAAACTCTTTAAGAACGTGATATCCAATTCCATATCGGAACGGTAGACAGCGATTTTGTCTTGTAATTCCTTGCGGATCTCATCCTGATTCATGCCGTATTTGTGGGGGATCAGCAGATGGAAGCCGAGTTTATTGACTTCGCCCTGTTCATTTTTGCAAATTTTCTGCATTTTTGGCATGAATATTGCAAGTTTTTCTGCATTTTTGGCACGAACATTGCAAATTTTCCGTCCATAAGACGGTACCAACAGGATCGCCAACCTGACCGGGGGCATCGGATATCTGTTGGTCACAATTGCTGTGTTGTGGATTTTTTACATGATCGCACGCAGCGGCTATCAAATATTTTGTAAAGACAGATAATACAAAATCCTCTTGCAATCACGTTACACTTGTAACATTTTTTCTCCCCGATTTTCCCATGTGGATTCTTGACAACCATTTGACGAAAAAGTATATTACAGCAAGAAAAATCATTATGGAGACTGCATTATGAATACGAAGAAAAAATCTCTCAGAGCGATTGCACGGGAATTGAATATCAGCGCAATGACTTTGTATCGTGTTCTCAACAATGCGCCCGGTGTCAGCAAAAAAATGCGTCAGCAAGTGATCGTTGCACTGGATAAAGCGGGTGTTCTGCAAGCCCGCAATCAGGCAAAGCAGAAAGTCGTGATCGATGTAATTGGCAATCCATACATGATCAATCTGGCAGAATCCCTTGTAAATAAAATCTCCGATTTGAATTATGAAATTTGTTTTACCAATCACAAGGAAAACCGGACAGCGTTTCTCCGTCAGGCGGCAGAAGGAAATTCCATCGTATTCTTTTCTTCTCCGTCGCAGGAGATCCTGCGGGCGGCAAAAATGGAAAATCCCGATGTATTCTGTATCAATGTTTGCGGAAGCGAAGTAGGAGACGTTATTATCGGTATGCACGTTTATCTCGGAGGAACGATTGCGGCGGAATATCTGCTGCAACAGGGACACCGGAATATTGCAGC
>JAFVSW010000102.1 GCA_017503545.1 Lentisphaeria bacterium
GATATTGAAATTGCAAGAAATGCTGTTGTACGCAATGTTTCCGCGATCGCCACAGATCTGGGATTGAAAGAGGACGATTACGAACAGTACGGAAAATTCAAGGCGAAACTTTCCACCATCACCGCTCCCCGCAAGGGCAAACTCATTCTGGTCACCGCTATGACCCCCACCAGACAGGGCGATGGTAAGACCACCATCTCCATTGGGCTTGCCGACGGCCTCCGGCAGATCGGGAAAAAGTCCATTCTTGCCTTGCGCGAACCCTCACTCGGACCGGTCTTCGGTATGAAGGGCGGCGCGACGGGCGGCGGCTACTCCCAGATCGTCCCCATGGAAGAGATCAACCTGCATTTTACCGGCGATTTTCATGCGATCACCAGTGCGAACAATCTGCTTTGTGCGTTGATCGACAATCACTTGCAGCAGGGGAACAGTCTCGGGATCGACCCGCGCACCATTACCTTCAAGCGTTGTCTGGATATGAATGACCGGGCGCTGCGTCATGTGGTGATCGGTATGGGCGGGAAGTCCAACGGTGTTGTCCGGGAAGACCATTTCTGCATTACCGTGGCTTCGGAAGTGATGGCGGTATTCTGTCTGGCGACCAGTCTGGAGGATCTGGAAGAACGCCTTGGAAATATTACCGTTGCAAAGACTTATGACAAACGGGAGGTCAAAGCACGGGATCTGAAAGCCCAGGGCGCCATGACCGTGCTGTTGAAAGAAGCGTTCCAGCCCAATCTGGTGCAGACGCTGGAAGGTACGCCGGCGATCGTTCACGGCGGTCCTTTTGCCAATATTGCCCACGGCTGCAACTCCGTCCGCGCCACGGATGCCGCTCTGCGTCTTGCGGATTATGCGGTGACGGAAGCGGGATTCGGCAGCGATCTCGGGGCGGAAAAATTTCTGGACATCAAGTGCCGCAAGGCAGGTTTCGCACCGGCTTGCGCCGTGCTTGTGGTCACGATCAAGGCAATGAAACTCCACGGAAACGGCGATGTCAAAACCGGTTTCGACAACGTGAAGAAACATTATGATAATCTTCACAACCTTTTCGGACTCAATGTAGTTGTCGATCTGAACAAGTTCGGGACCGATACCGATGAGGAAGTTGCCCTGTTCCGACAGCTTTGTGCGGAAAACAACATGCCCTGTGCGGTTTCCAGCGGGTTTGTGGATGGCGGCAAAGGCTGTGTGGAACTTGCGGAAAAAGTGGTGCAGGAAGCGGAAAAAGAAAGCACGCTCCGGTATCTTTACGACAGCACCGATACCATTGAAGAAAAGATCAACAAAATCGCCTGCAAGTGTTACGGCGCGGATGGCGTCGTTTTCTCCGATGCAGTGCTGAAAAAACTTGCCGCGCTTGATCCGGCGTACACGCAATTTGCCGTTTGTGTCGCCAAGACCCAGTATTCGTTCTCCGATGACCCGAAAAAGCTGAATGTGCCGGAAAATTTCAACATTTTTGTGCGTGACATCGAGATCAAGAGCGGTTGCGGTTTCATCGTGGCGTATCTGGGCGACATCATCACCATGCCCGGTCTCCCCAAGGTCCCCAATGCGGAAGCGATCCACCTGGTCGATGGCGAAACCGTGGGGCTGTTCTGAAGCGATCCCGCAGGCTGTCAGGTCTGCGACAGAAATGGCGCGTGTCCGGCATGAACTCTCCGTTTGCTCTTTGACGCTTTGTGCTTTTTTAAGACAAGTCAAAAGGAGCCTGCATCATGCTGAATCTTACCATCAACCAATCTCTGCAGAAAGAATTTGAAAAACGGGATCACCTTTCCAACCTGTTTCCGGGGATCCATTGCGGCAATCCGGATTGCGCTGCCCAATGTGCAGATGCACTGGAAGTTGCCCGGAAATTGAATCTGAATGAAAAGGATCATCTTCTCACTGTAATTGAAGAAAAGATCGTTCCGGAATACGGATGCCAAAAGACCGTGGCACCAACCGATAAAAAATCCTGTTGCCGCTTCGGGTATGCCATTCCCGGTGCAAGGGCTTTTTTTGATACGGCAGACGCCACGATCACCGGCTCTGTGGTCGAATATGTGGAGGCGTATGTATTTGACGCATCGCAGGAAAATTGCGAAAAATGTCAGGCAAAAGACGGTATCAGCGTAACACCGGAGCAGAAACTGGATGAAAATTTTATGAAAAATCTCGGTTTCTATCTGCAGGAAGATGGCGTGTACCGTCCCCACCCGAACTGCAAGTGTGTCTGGAAAGAAGTCAAAAGAACTGTCGATCTGAGCGATTATTCATGGGAGAAAACCAACTCTGCAGCGCTGGCGACCTACACGATCACCGTTCCGATCCCCAATTTTTATCTGGCAGACAACCTTGTTGCCGAACTTGCAAAAATTGTTCGGCTGGATGTTCATGAGGCATCCAACTGGATGCAAAATGTAAAAGTTCAACCCGTTGGAAAACAGACCACGATTTCAGTCGATGTACCAAATGTCTGGCTGTGTATTGATTTGATGCAAGGCTGGGCACAATGGTGGAAAGATCCTATTCTTAATATTGGCGGCACGATCGGTCAGGCAGTTTCCTACCTGACAACTTACGGCATGGAAGAAGTCTTCTGTTATTCCATTGATGAAATGTATTCCGCATTTAAAACTTATCAGCATCAAATCTGGGGCTTTGTACTCTATGCGCATGGCGATAAAATCGGAGGGATTCATGAATCAAATGGAAAACACCACACGACTCAAGCGAAACTGATGAGCGCTGTTGATCAACAGGGGTACAAACTGGCAAAAGTCTATTTGATGCAGTGTTACAGCGGAACGAATGGAATTATTGAACTCAAATTTTCGTATAAGGAACTGATAGAAGTATTTCAAGAGAAAAACGGAGAAGCAGCAGCCAACTCTTGGAAGAATCACAGAAAAGAGTTTATGCAACAAATGTTTATCATATATGAAAAATACTACCAGGATAAAATCGCTGAACAGAGTAATATTTTGACTTATATCGGAGGCACATGGAATGAAGATGAAATCATATTGCGTATCAGCAGCAAAATGGGGGAAGTTTGGGACCAAAAAACGGTAAATAATAAGTTGAACATTTCTTATCAGGGAGCAAATTTTGCGGTGATTGACTGGTGGTTTTTGGATAAAAATCTAAAAATAAAAAAAGATGAACCTTGACTTTTGCATTGTGCATGATATGTTAGGCGGAAGAACCCTAACTGAAAAAAGGTGGCAGTTGATATGTGGAAAAAAATCAGAATCGTTGCTTTGATCGGTACGGTGTTTCTCCCGATGTCATGTTGTCGTTGTTGTTGTATGGAAGATGAGAAAGCCGCTTTTTACAATTCGGTGGAGTTTCAGGATGCAATGCAGGAACTTGCAGTGATAGCCGAGGAACGTGAAAAAAAATCCACTGAAAACCAGACTGCCGGAGAAATTCAAATGCAGCCGGATGAGAAAAAATAAGAGAGTATGGAGGTTATTATGTGGAAAAAATTGAGATACGTTGCACTGATCGCTACTGTTCTGACGCCAATCGCATGTATTCATACGTGTTGTTGTTGTGATTCGGATCCGGATCTTTTGCTGCCCCCCCCTGGTTTTTACAAAATTTATGAGAATACGCCCGCAGATTGTAATGAATCCGAAAGGGGCAAGGAACAAAAAGAAACGCAGGAACTTCAGCAGAAGCAAACTCCTGCCACTCCCGCAGAAAAACAGAACAAACCTTGACAAGTCCGTTTCCGGTAATACATTATCCCCGGAATTAAGTTTACAGGAAAAGAGATCAGCAATGGCTTTCAGGTTTTTTCTGTTTTACATTTTCGCCGGCATCCTTCTTTCGATATTGTTGTCGGGCTGTCTTTTCCTGCCGGGTACGAACAAGGTTGCACCGGCACTCCGGGGGCGGATCATCAATGACCGGTCCGGACAGCCGGTTTGCGGGGCTCGCATCTGTTACACTGTCACTACCGAAGAAAATTCCTATGTAGAATATGCGGTAAGCGATGAAAATGGTATCTTCCAGCTCGAAGCCCCCACACAATGGCACTACATCATCTATATAGGATCACCGGGATATTATCCCTTCCCGGATTTTCTCCGTTCTCAGAAAAAATCCATTACGATTCAGAAAGTTGGATATGAACCACTGGAATTTTCTTATTCCAATAAGTTTGTCGATCAGATAAAGTCCCCACTCTTTGGGACACCAAAAAATAAATTGACAGACCCGCAGATCCGGATTCTGCGGGAGAATGGTTCCGACTTGGGGCCCATTGCCCTGACTCCGGACAACGATCCCCATTGAAAAATCGCTCTTTTCTGCCCTTAAATTTCAACATCCGCATAGACCGGCGAATGGTCGGAAGCATCCAACGCTTCCCGGTCGATGACCGCATATTGACGCAGGACTTTCATGCCGTTCTTCAACGGTTTCATCGTACACAGATATATGTTCCGTCCTCTTCTTTCAACACATTTCTGGCGAAAGTCGCAACATCGTCCCGGGTAAAGGGGATCTCCCTGTTGTCCCATAATGCGAATCTTTCAGAGGCATACTGGATATAAACATTCTCTTTGAAGATCAAAGCTCCCTCCGGAGCCACGGGAGGCAAGTGTGCGTAAATGATTCCGCGGGTAAACTGGAAAATATTTTTTTCGGTAAGATAATTTTCTGTTTCATCTGCCTTCTTCATGAAACTGTACATAGGACTTTTCCACCATCTGCCGGGCGTACATCCCCAACCGCAGCCGCCGAAGCGGCAGAAGTTGTGGTGAACATGGATATTTCTGGTGATGCAGTATTTGGCATCGGTATTGTAGTATTCAAAAAACCAGAAACAGTATTCGATCAGATTATCGAAATACGCTACATTTTCCTGAGTACAACAGATATCTTTTTGCCGGTGGAACTGATGAGTGATGCCGGTATCGTAGATCTGGTAGATCCAGTTGTTCCACACCTTGAATCCGCTGCAGCCGCCGAAAACTTCCACAGCGTTGCCGTAGCGCACATTCATAACGGAACTCATAGTTGAGCCCCCTTTTCTCCACAGAACGGAACCTCCCAGATAGTCTATGACACAGTTGCGGACTTCGCAGCGTTTATGGGTCAAAAAACTGACCCCGTGGGCGCCTGTCATGGTGAGATGCAGATTATCAACAGTCAAATCTTCACGAATCCCGCCACGGAAACTGAAAATGTGGACATTTTCACCGATCTCTATGCGTTTGAAGCGAGATCCGGGATTTTGTTCGCTTTTGATATAAAACTTATCGGTATCAAGGTCACTGCAAAACTCAAGATCATTTTTCAAATGCAGGGGAATCTCTTCCATTTCAGGCTCGCGCGGGACGGAAACACCCAGCAGTGCATCATATTTCCCAATGATCCGGGGATCGTGATCGAAAGAAACGATCCCGGCATTTTTGATCGGAAGAGTACACACCCAGATACCGGGAATACCGCTTTCTTCCCAGAAAGCCGGATCCGCATAGTTCCTCTTTGAACCGCAGAGTACGGGTTTCTCTCCACTTCCCCATGCGGCAAAGGTGATTCCATCTTTATTGCAGCTCACGTTACCTCTGAAAAGATCTCCTCTGCGGAACAGGACGGCATCCCCTCTTTCCAGAGAAAGTTTTTCCACCATTTCAAGAGATTTCAATGATGTTTCCGGGGAAAATCCATCATTGCTGTCACATCCGTCATTACTGAAGTAATAGCACCTTCCGGGGAAAGACTCCGGCAGGGGATCGGTGGCAGAAAGCACATTTTTCTTCATCAAGTCAGCTTTGGCCTGGAACTTTTCAAGATCTTTCTGGTCGCTTGTTTCTGTAAAATTTACCATGATATTTTCCTCATTATTGTCAACTCAACCGATCTTTTCCGATGTTCATGAAATCTCTTTGTGCACTGAAAAAATTTGGAACAGGAGGATGGGGTTCAATTCAGTATTGGCAGATTTTTCTGTTTGATCTGTTCAGCCAAACCATGCCCGATCGCCTGAAATGCGTGGGCTGCAGGGTGAAGCAGGTCTGTGGAAAAATCAGAAAGTTGAATCAGAGAGGCATATTCCAGCGCACAGATCCACGGTTTCCCGGTCGCAGCGGTTTCTTCCCGGACGATCCTGCGGAAAGCTTCGGCTTTCGCTTTGACTTCCTGATTCCCCATGAATTCTTTTCCGGAGGGCAGCATATCAAGAGTAAACACCGGCCGTTTCAGAGGGTCAGCAGCAAAGACCGCCAGGAATTTTCTAACCAGTTCCCGGAATTCTTCCAACGGAAGATAAAACACATTTACGCCCATTTCCAAAGTTGCCAGAGCCCAATCTGTACGGGAAATGATCCATTCTGCGAGTTCCGGTTCCATTGTTGCACCGCCTCCGAATCCCAGATTGCAGACATCAGTGCCAAGTTCCCGGGCAATAATTGCCGGATATGTTTCATTTCCCAACTGTCCATAAGCTCCCTGTGTGATCGATGAACCATAAGACAACAGCATTTTTTCCGGCACATCCCCGGGGCGCGGCGGTTCCACTTCCCCTTCCATGTCAACGATCCGCAGATCAATAAAGGGAGGCAGTACGATTCTGGTCAATTCCGGGTTGAACCGTTTCTGCATCCGGTGCATCAATCCCGTTTGGTCGTGAAACGGTTTGATTTCAATTTCATTGTCGCCTTCCTGCAATGAAAGCCATGTATACTGGAAATCTCCATAAAAAATACCGATCGGAAAGGCGGTCTGATTGACAAAAAGCGGATGATCCGGCTCTGTGATTCTGCGGAATTTGAATTTGACAGGTGTATCTTTCATACGGAACCGCAATTCACTGCCTGCCGGATGAAAGCTCCGCACATTCACTCTTACGCCGAGTTTCGGCAGCAGAGTGCGTGGGACTCTGTACAGACGGAGTGCACCCGTTTCATCTTCCGCAATATCTGTAAAGCCATGCAAGATCTTTTTCAGCAATGATTTATCCATATTTTTCCTCATATATTTGATTTGGTCTGTTTGCGAGTACAAGTCGAAAGATCAACCAGTTTATCAGGCGTTTTTTCCATAAGATATTTTCCTTTCAGCCCTGCTAACAGCGTAATTTTCCTCACTTGGAAAATTTCCAAAAATCAGAAAGCGAGCCGTTCAAAACGCCCTGTGAATTCAAAATTCAACATCCGCATAGACCGGCGAATGGTCGGAGGCATCCAGCGCTTCCCGGTCGATGACCGCATATTGACGCAGGACTTTCACCCCCTCCGGAATCCCGATGTGGTCAATGGAAAATTCCTTCGGTTCATCCGTTGTCTTGCCCGTGCAGGTTCCATCCGCATTGATCACCGGATTGTAGTGGTTGGAACTGTAAGTGGAATGATCATCGGTGCAGCAATAGGAGGTCTTCCAGCCGTTTTCTTTCAAATATTTCCACGTGCTGGAAGTGTACCGGCAGTTCAAATCCCCCATAAAGAAAACCGGACACTGATACGCCGCTGCGATCTGCTTCATGGCGTGGGTCATTTCCATGGCGTTGTAGCGGCGGATGACTTCATCTTTGAGTTCCAGCTGCCACCAGAAATGGGTGTTGAAAACGGCAAAAACCTTCCCGGAATCCTTTTCTTTCAGGACCGCACAAGTCCAGCCTTTGGAAACATCGAGTTTTTCATGGAAGAGATTCCAGCCGGACGCCAACAGCTCAAAACGGGATGTCCGGTAGAAGAGCGGCGTGTAATTGACTCTGCCATCGGTTTCCGTGGGGACCGCGGTGTAATTCTTTTTCAGATCCTCGAACGCTTCGCTTGACCACCAGTTTGCCGTGGTTTCCTGAAAACCGAGAATGTCGGCATCGTACCGGTTGAAGACGATTTTCAGCAGCGATGCCCGGGGTGGAACGGGATTGCCGAAATAGTCGCCCCAGATATTGCAGGTCATGATGCGGATCGATTGTGCAGCCATATTTATGATTCCTCGTTTATTGATGGTTGATCTTACTTCAAACGGGTCAGTCATATTGACCTGTTTTCCATTTTCTTGTTGTCCTTTGTTCAACATATCACAATTCCAGCACAATGTCAACTTACTTTGCGTACAAAACACCAAATTTTGAGCCCCACCCCCAGGTACCCATATCAAAAAATCAAAATGCCGGATGTTTTTTCCAATCGAAAAACATCCAATGCAAAAACCGCAATTTTGAAAAAAGCGATTAAGAACTCCTTGACGGTTGGGCTCGTTGGTATGAGTGCGTTTGGGATGATGACGAATCAGAGTTTGATTTTGACACCAGTAAAGAAGAATTGATAAAAAAATTAGCGCGATTAAAAGAATTGATTGCTGAAAACAAAGAACATTTCGGCGAAAATCACTGTTTTCTTTGAATCAATCATCAAAAGACAATCGGTAACACAGGACTTTCTGTTTTCCGGTGTGCATTTGTGGTGAAAACAAAAATCTCTGATTACTTTGTAACTCTTTGATTATCAAAGAAAATACTCAAAGGACGGCGGTTTGTATATAGAAATTCTCCATTGCATTTGCTGGAGAAAAAAGAAAAACAATGGCAGTTTTGAAGTATTTTCTTCGCATATCAAGCAGTTACAACTTGGCAAATTTCCGTGTCCCCGAAAATCGCAAAACGGAGAATTTCGGGGATTTTGACTGATTTCAGATCTTCAGAATGCCGACTTTTCAAATTCTCCGTTTTGCTGAAAAAGTCGTAAATCCTTGCAATTCACCCTCAAAACAAGACAAGAAAAAAGCCGAATGGCGTGTCACCATACGGCATCAAGACAAAAAATGGTGGAGGTTTTTCCGC
>JAFVSW010000103.1 GCA_017503545.1 Lentisphaeria bacterium
ACAGCCTTTTCAAGTTTTTTCAGCAGAGCTTCTGCATCATCTCCGTAATAGAACAGCCAGCTCGAATGCAGCGGGGCATCAAAAGTAAACCGGTCTGTGTTTCGGGCAACGATCTTGCGGTTGAAGACATCGACAACTGTTGTTTTACGGGGCAGGCGGATCTCTTTCTTACCGGGAAAACGGGCATGCAGGGTGAAAAGTGCCTCGTTGGCTTCCATGGGGTCGGAACTGGTGGAATAAAGGAACACTCCCGCTTTTTGTGCCAGTTCTGTCAGGAACTTCATATCAAATTGATAAGCACCGGTGTAGACCGTTGTTGCTTTACCCGTGCGGGCGGAAACAACGGCCCGTTTGCCGTTGGGATAAGTTCCCAGCGTTTCGGCGTTGAAAGAGGCGGGTACACAGAACATGGGATCAAGTTTCATGGAGGGTGAACCCATCATCCGGCCGTCTTTCATTTTGACATAAGGCGCGGTGGGGGAGGGCATTTTTTCAAACGGAACAGCAGTCAGTTTTTTCATTTCTGCCACGCTGTTGCGGCGTCCGGTCATGTAACCGGGGGCGGAGATCCAGACAAGGGTGTTTTTTTTCTGACGGAGCTTTTCAACTGTTTTCTGGAAAGCGGGAGAACTCTTGTAACAGTTGATGAAGAAATAGAGCTTGTAATTCCCCGGATGATTGACAAGATCTTCTGCAAGCAGATAATCGACCGGCGCACCGATACGGGCATACCGGGTCAGATTGGCGAGGAAACTTTCGCCGCAGAACGGATTTCCGCCTGTCATGTAACGGGCAACTGTTCCATCTGCTTTATAAGCCTGATCGTAACAGTTGGAGTTGCCTGCCGCTGTAAATATCGGCATGGATTTGATGGTTTCTTCGCTGACAACGATTGCGATTTCTGCTTTGCGGGGCGTTTGGCGGAGCAAACAGTGTTCGCCCAAGGTCCGCACAGTGCTGATTTCGTTTTTCATTGCGGGAAAATCAAAATGGTAGGGGTTGCCGACGGGATAATAGTACATGGGAAGATTGCGGCTCAAGGCGATTCCGGCATTGCGGCGCATAACGGCAATGGAGGCTTTTTCAGTCAGTGTCTGAAAGCTGCCGCTGTAAGTCATGTAAGCGCTGTTATGTGTTCTGGTATCATCTTCAATAACAGGAATCACATTATGATCCAGCATGGTTTTAAATGGTTTCATATCTCCGCAAGTATCTCCGAGGTTCCGGACAGCATAGGCCTGCGGGGAAAAGAGGAAGTCAACGGCGCGGGATTCAAGCACTTTCTGCAAGTTGTAATGCGCCCGCATTTGAGAGTTGCCCGGTCCGTGGAGCGTGACTGTGTAACCATAGTAGGTCCCCACGACTTTCTGATACTTCAAAAGTTTTTTGGCGAGCGTACATAACCGGATAACTTTATCAGCTAATACTTGATTGTAAAATTCATGATAAGCAATGACTTTCAAAAAGCGTTCCCGATCCGGGAGCAAATCTGTAAAACCGGTTCTCTGCCGTTCCCGCAGTGTCGGAATAGAATAATCTTTCAATTCCGGATAATGTTTCTGCACAAATTTTTTGAAACCTTTTTGGGCGGGAATCGAAAAATCCAAGACCCGGCCCCGGGCTGCATCCCATCCCAGCCATTCATTGGTGTGGCCGCCGGTCACGCGGTAACCGATGATGCGATTGGCGTAAGGACGGCTTTCAATGTAGGCAACAGCCTCTTTGAGCTGCTTTTCCATGACATGCAATGCTTTTTCTGAAGCAAATGAATAACAGGTTCTGCCGATGTACTCCCGGACTTTGTGACCGGGGATATTGCCTTTGTCATCGCGGCACAATTCTTCCGGGTTTTCTTCTGCCCATTTACGGCTCGGATTGACACAGACATCTGCGATGATCCAGGCATCTGGATTATCCCGCCGGACTTTTTCAACAAAGCGGTCAAATTCTTCTTTCAGTAATTTATCATTTTCCCGGGAAAATCTGGCGAATACAGTCATGACCGTGAGTTTTGCATCAGATATTTTGGCACGTTTATCAGCGCGGCGGTCAATGGTAAGCAATCCCCAGGTCATGTTAAAGGGTTTGCCGTTTTTGAACAATGCCGGACCATAGGGGGTTCTTTTGACCGCAGTATGAGTTTTTGCTTCATAACCGGGTGCCGGGCCGGTCAACTGCTGATAGTCAAAATTCAATTTGGGAATTCCGCCGCTTTGGATGAAAAGGGAATCCGAAGCGAGAGTCATGGTCATCGGATTGGAATTCAAATAGAGGGGGAATGTATAGTCAAACTCCATTTTCCATGTCTTGGAGTTTATTTTTTTGAATTTGGAGACAGGAATAGGCAGAAATTCATCCCAGAGATGGGTATTCCCTTTGTCAAGGGAAAGATTCAACTCCATGTCTTTCCGGATGTAGTTCCCTTCGAAATAAATTTGGATACGGACTTTTTCTCCGGCAGCCACACGGGATTTGGATGATGTTATTTTCAACAGTTTTTGCGGATTGAGAAAATCAAAATACTGCAGCCGGACAGTCCAGGGATCTGCCGGAGGAGGAGACTGCAAAACAACTTTTTCCCATTTATTGTTATCGGAAATATCTGTTTTCCAATTTTTTCCGGGTTTTTGTGTTGTTTTGAAAGAGTCATCCGTATTGAATTTCTGCCACGAACCATCCTTGTATTTGACAAACAATTCCGCCAGAACGCCCCCGGCACTGCGGTGGTTATCATAAGAAAACGCCCAAATATTATTGCCCTTTTTCAGCAAATCGGAGACTTCTTCAACACTGACTTTCGTCCATGTTTTGTTGATGCCGGCATGTTTGCCATTGAGAAAAACATCACAAGCATCATCCGCAGCAAATTGGATCCATGCTTCCTCTGGAACATCTTTCAGAGATATACTTCTGCGCAAGTAAAAACGTTTGCTTTCAACGATTGAACTGACTTGCCTGTCATGAGGAGAACGGATCATTTTCCCCTGAAAATAAACTCCTTTGTATTGATCGCCGGAATGTTTATTGAATTCCGGCGTGACTTTCGGCCACAGCGGCGCATCAAAAATTTTGTTTTCAGGTGAATTTTGAGTTACTTTATTGTTATTTTTTTCGTTGTTGAAAAAAGCGATCTCCGCAATTTCAATGGTTCCTCCGGCGCTGTCCGTCGGATCAAGCCGCAGTTGGGTGACAACGCCTCCCATGTGCCAATTCCGGACATTGGTGAGTGCTTTGGATGTCAAAATAAGAGTGTGCCACTTACCATCACGCTTCAGGGACGGAATGGTCCATTTCTGCCGTTCGGAATAACTGCCTGTCCGGCTGAAAAACAACTGTCCGCTCCGGGGACCTGTTTGATAAGCCCGGTAACGAATGCGTACGGCATTGAATTTTTGCGGATCAATAGAAATATTTTTACATTCGATTTGCGGATCTGCTTTAATGTTGAAAATGTGCAGATTTTTATTTTCAATTTTTGTTTCAGCGTTTCTCAATGCTCGCCACTGCTGAAGTTTTTCACCTTTCCACTGCGCTCCATGCAAGATAAATACAGCAGAAAAAACGATCAAAAGAATTACATTTTTCATATATGAGCCTCTTATTTTGTCCATTGGTAATCTTCTTTGCCAAATGTTTCATAAAGTGAGTCAACACTTAACGGATTAGGGAAAATCATGGATGAAACGTGTCCGTCAAGATATCCGATATTAGCTCTTGCCCCGCCATGGATCGCTGCAATTCCCGGGTGGGTGCTGTTCGGAGAGGCTTTGGCGTTCCGGACTTCGTAGGAGCCTACATGACGTCCGACATTGCGATTGTTGCCGTCATAAGAGTCGGATATCAGGAATAAAGAGGCCGGACGCTTGTATTTGCCCAGAAAAGTATTGCCGCCGATGCCCATATTGGAATTAACGCCGTAATAGGGGTAGGCATAAGGATGCTGACCGTTCCCGGCAGGATAGCCGCCGGAGCCAAGTCCCAAATTTTCCGGATCACTGGCACCGGTTTTCCACAAGGCGTGGCATTTGGCGATCCAGGCAATACCGACCGTTGTGATATTGTAACCGGTGGGACAAACAAATGCTGTGTGCGGAAGAATTTTCCCATTGATAAAAACTCTGGGCCAGAAATGGGTTTG
>JAFVSW010000104.1 GCA_017503545.1 Lentisphaeria bacterium
AATCTTGGTCGGAGCCACACTACAATCAACCGCGAACTCAAACGACACCGTATTGAGGAAGATCCAGATCACCGAAAATGTACCAATTACTGTCTTTACAGTCGTCAATGCAAAAAATTCAAAGTCTGCAAACTTCCACCGTCAAGCTGCTTGGGAAAATGCAGTCGTTGTCGTGTCTGATCCATTTTTCACCTCATTGTCAAACAATCTGTTCAGAACAATAGCACAGAATATTTATTTTTCAAGGAGAATTCTGATTTTTCGGTATCATATAAAAAAAATCATCAAATTTCCGAAAAAAAGATTGAAAAAACCCCGAAAAGATGCTATTGTATCAGAATGTCAAATGCGTATTTTTATCGCATCATGACTGGATAAAATCACATAAACGAGACGGAAGATAATCAAAAATGAAAAAGATAGGTTTTGACAACGAGAAATACCTGCAGGAACAGACAGAAGAAATTCTGCGCAGAGCAGAACGGTTTCAGAATAAGTTATATCTGGAATTCGGCGGCAAACTGGCTTACGATTATCATGCCGCACGTATCCTGCCCGGATTCGATCCCAATGTCAAAATGAAATTGCTTCAGCGGCTTAAAGATAAAATTGATGTAGTCATCTGTATTTATGCCGGGGATATCGAACGCAAAAAGATCCGTGCCGATTTCGGAATCGCTTATGACGCGGATACATTGCGCATCATTGACACTCTCCGTGAATGGGATATCAATGTAACTTCTGTCGTTGTGACACGTTATGACGATCATCCGTCCGTCAACGCTTTTATCCGCAAACTGGAACGCCGGGGTATCCGCGTGTATACCCACCGGGCAATCAAAGGATATCCCACGGACATTGATCTGATCGCCAGTGATGAAGGATATGGTGCCAATGAATACATCGAAAGTGATAAACCCATTGTGATTGTAACGGGCCCCGGTCCCAGCAGCGGCAAAATGGCAACGTGTCTTTCTCAGGTCTATCACGAACATAAACGCGGCATTGCTGCCGGGTATGCAAAATTTGAAACATTCCCGGTGTGGAATCTTTCCCTGAATCATCCGGTCAATATTGCTTACGAAGCCGCAACTGCGGATATTGGCGACGTCAACATGCTGGACCCGTTCCACATGGAACACACCGGACAGTCTTCCGTCAATTACAACCGTGATATTGAAATCTTCCCGGTCGTCCGCCGTATTTGCGAACGGATCATGGGGGAAGGGAAAGCCTATTTCTCCCCCACAGATATGGGAGTCAATAAAGTCGGGTTTGCGATTTCCGATGACGCCGTAGTTTGTGAAGCTGCCAAACAGGAAGTCATCCGCCGTTATTTCCGGTACAAATGCGAATATGCCATCGGCGGAGCAGATGCAAAAACCATCGAACGGATCAAACTGCTGATGGATAATCTTTCTCTCAAGGAAGAAGACCGTGCGGTTGTGGAACCGGCAAGAGCGGCAGCCGCCGCAGCCTCCCAGACTCCGGGCAAAGGCAATGACGGCTTTTTCTGTGGTGCGGCGATTCAGCTGCCTGGCGGCAAAATCGTTACCGGGAAAAATTCACCGCTGATGCATTCTGTTTCCAGTTGTGTGCTGAATGCACTGAAAGAACTGGCTCATTTGCCGGATGAACTGCCGCTGATTGCTCCGGAGGTCATTGACGCCGCAACCAACATGAAGAAAAAAGTGTTGAAATGCAAACGGTTCAGTTTTGACCTGGATGAAACACTGATTGCACTCAGTGTCAGTACAACCGGGAATCCGACAGCGCAATTGGCAGTGAAACAACTGTGTAAACTGAGTGGTTGTGAAATGCACATTTCCCATATGCCAACACCGGGAGACGAAGCCGGGTTACGTAAACTGGGAATCAATTTGACTTGTGATGCAAAATTTGCAAGCCGGGATTTGTTTGTGGATTGAATATAAATATGTGAAATAAGTGAGGTAAAAATGTCAGAAGCTGTTCTTTCGCTCAGTCAATGGATAACATACCCTTTAGCTGCAATCCTTCTTTCTATGATCGGAACACGGCTTTGTATCACAATTTTACCTCACATGGGACTGCTTGATCTGCCGCGGGGCAGACACCAGCATGCAAAAGCGGTACCCCGGGGCGGCGGGATCGCGATTGTGATTTCCTTTTTTATCAGTCTCGGTCTGCTTTATCTCAGTTGCGGGAGCAATCCGGCATTCAGCAAAGCATTCAAAAGTTTTTGTCCGTTTCTTCTGCCGGCATTGGCGATTTTCATTACCGGGGTTCTGGATGACCGGTTTGAACTCCGCAGCATTGTCAAACTTCTGGTACAGATCGGCATTGCAATATATCTGTATTTTGCGGGGCATGGGATCCACATTCTCATGGGGACAGACCTGCCCGCATATATCGGGATTCCACTTACGATCTGCTGGGTTGTCGGAATCGTTAATGCGTTCAACCTGATTGACGGACTGGATGGTATTGCTGCGGGTTTGGCTTCCATCTCTGCAATCTCCATGGCACTCTGGTCTCTCACGATCCAGGCGAACCCTATTTCTGTGGTAATTCTCCTGATTTTCTGCGGTTCCTGTCTGGGCTTTCTCCGTTATAACTTTTCCCCTGCCAAGATTTTCATGGGGGATACGGGCAGTATGTTTATCGGGCTGTTCTTTGCCTATATCAGTATGACGGAATCCACAAAAGCGATTACGATCACCAGTTTGCTTGTCCCTCTTATGGCAATCGGGATTCCCATTTTTGACGTATTTCTTGCCATCTGGCGCAGATTTTTCCGCCGTTATATCAAACACGATCAATCAGTCAGTATCATGGAAGGTGACCATGACCATCTCCATCACCGTATCATGAAGGAGCAGGGGACACAACGCAGAACCGCATATATCATTTATTCACTTGCCATACTGTTGACGGTATGTTCCATGACCATGGTCTTTCTGGAAGAACATTTGCCATCTCTTATATTTGTCGTGGTATTGATTGCGATTTTCTGCATTGTACGATATGCCCATATCGAAATTCTGGATACGATTTCCAGCGTGGCAAGCGGTTTTGCAGTTCCCCACCGGAACTTTATTCTGACTGCCATCCATCCTGTCATTGATACAACACTGGTTCTGCTGGCATTCATTGCCACAGTTCTGATCCGCCCGACGGTTTTACAGGATTCATTTTCACTGCTGCATATTCTTATTTTTGTGGCACCGTTCACCTGCTGTCTCTGTATTTCCGGAATTTATCAGACATTCTGGCTCCGTGCAGGAATCGCCCAGTATTACAAATTGTCCCATCTCTGTATTCTTGCAGGGTTGATCGGTTTTACGATTATCAGTCTCGGTGTTTACAAATTTAACTTTATGCATGTTGATTTGCAGACATTAAGCAGTTTTTATCTGTTATTCTTCCTGTTGGCATGTATGTTTATTTTCGGCGAACGGTTCCTGCTCCGTTATCTGGAAAGCTTCGGATTCCGTAAAATGATTATCCGCAACAGAACTTCGGATAAAACGATTTCCAGAACCATGATTTACGGCGGCGGTTTGTTCTGCCGTCTGTATCTTACAAACGTGTATTGCGGTGCATCTCCGGAAAAAGTTGTCGATGTCTGCGGGATTATTGATGATGATTTTGCACTTCATCATCTTACGGTCTACGGTTTCAAAGTGCATGGTGGACTTGCAGATATCGAACGGATCTATAAACGCACTCCGTTTGATAAAATTGTAATCGCCCTTAAAAATCTGCCGGAAGAACGGAAAAATATCATTCTGGATTTCGCAGAACAAAAAAATATTGCGGTGCAGATCTTTACCTGTTCCGAACAGGAACTTTTTGTTCCCGCAGAAAAAACTGACCAGGCCAAGAAATGAACATACCCCCTGCCCTTGCCGGATTGCTTGTTTCCAGAGATGGAAAACTGGCAGAACCTGCGCGTAAATGGTTGGACTGTTCATTTTTTGCCGTACTGTTTTCTCTGTTCCTGACGGGATTGGCCATTCCCCTTGCCGTTCAATGTTTCAAACTTCCGTTTGTTGTTGCATTATTTCTTCCGCAAATCATACAGGGTGGACTCCTTGTCTGTCTTTTGCTGCTGCTGGACAGACATGTTGCCCCGCGGGTCAAACTGATGCTGTTTACGCCAAACCCGTTTCCTGTTTTCCTGTTGGTCAAAACCCTGTTTATGCTGCTTTTTTCCACGATTATACTGAGTACAGCAGTCATGAATCTGGCAAAATTGGCGGGAATAACTTTGCCGCCTCAGCCGTTGACTGTATTTCTGGCAAAAGCAACGCCATTTCAAATTGCAGCGATCAGTTTTTCTGCGGTCATTGTTGCCCCCGTGTTGGAAGAATGGGCATTCCGCAGAATCATTTTCGGCAAGTTTGCCACGCTGCTCTCATGTCCCGCTGCCATGATTCTCACGTCCCTGCTTTTCAGTATGATGCACGGTAATATTCTCCATGCGCCGTCGTTATTTCTGATGGGGATGATTCTGCAATGGATCATGCGGAGGACCTCCTCCCTTTTCTGTCCGGTGTTATTGCACGCAGCATTTAATTTTATCAATATTATGATGATTCTGCTGGCAAGAAATTATCCTGTAAGTTGAAAGGATGTGTAAGTAAAATGGAATATTTGGAAAAACTCAAACAATACTTGAATGTATATGACCGCTTTGCCGCTGCCAATCAAATGAAGATCACCTGTATCAAAGAAGGATATGCCGAAGGTGAATTCATTGCAGCGAAACACCATCGCAATGGCTTGAATGTGGTACAGGGCGGTGCCATTTACACGTTTGCAGATTTTGTTTTTGCCGGTGCAGTCAATTCTTATGGAGAACAGGCGATCGGGATGAACAGTTCCATTTCTTATGTCAAACCGGGAATCGGCGATACATTCAAGGCTGTGGCAACGATCATTTCCAAAGGAAAACGTACAGCCCTTGCCAATGTGGAAGTTTTTGACGGGGATCAGAAACTCATTGCGCATTGCACCATGACCGGATTCTTCCTCGGCAAACCGTTTCTCCCGGAGGCTATGGAGGAAAATCAACCATGAAATTGTTTTTTCTGCTTCTTTTTTCTGCGGCATCTGCCATGCTGTGTACCGCATGCGGTCATACGCCTGTAAATTTTGAATATTCAGCAGACCGGTCCGGCGAAACGTTGGACTGCACGGCGGGCGACCGGATTTCAGTCACTCTGCCGGCAGGCAATAAAATTGATTATTTCTGGCGGGAAGCCAAACCGGTAGACCCGTCCGTACTGATGCGTCTTGATATCAAACAAGGCAAGGCAAAAAATCTGAAAACAGGAAAAACAGAAAACGTGATCCAGTATCAATACCGGGTAACAAACAGCGGTTTTGCCGGAGTTTCTCTGGAATATTCCAACGGTTATTCCGTGGAACAACGGTTTGATCTCCTTGTCCGGGCAAAAGGGAAACCGATTCAGTTTGAAGATATGTTCAAGGATGGTCCGCCGCCGGATACCATGGTCGATTCCAAAGGGAATGTGCATAAACGCCCCAAACATCTCCTTGATAAATAAAAATCCCGGTGATGCAGTAATTAACACCACCGGGAAACGATTTATATAGAACAGCAGCAAGGCTCTTATTTCACCGCTCCTGCTTTCAAATTCTTAACAGCAGTTTCAAATTTGTTGCGTTCTTTTGCGCCCCAATTCCAGTTCGCCTGAACAAACGGGCGGGCATACACCGTGCCGGGCCAGAATTTACCTTTGACCACACGATCGGTGGAAACACCATGGATGATATTGGAACCAAAGGTTTTCCAGGCATCGCCGGGATTGCAATTTCCAACATAGAAATAGCCGCCCATTCCTTGAAGACGCACTTTTGTACCTGCCGGATAATCTTTTGTCAGCGGCTTGGAAAGGGTGACATTCCACACATTACCGGCACGTTTGACCGCCTTGACAGCTCCGCCGAACTCACGATGGGGAAGCGGACCGGCATTGAATGCAACGTAATACCAACTTCTGGCAAACCAACGGACTCCGTTTTTTACTGTGATCATGGTATCACCCGCTTTGGCGGCTTTGGTCATAGTCGTAGCAGTACCGGAAATGATGGAAACGGACAAGCCGTCGATCAATTTTTTATCTTTGTCAAACAGTTCAAAGCCGGGATAAAACATCGCGGTCGGCGCATTGGGATTCTTCCGGACTTCACCGGAAAAAACATACTTTTTCGCCGGATCGATCTTGATCATATCTTTTGCTTTGAACATACCCGGTCTGCAGAAAGTGAAACTGGCATCACCGGGACCGGCATTAATCATACCGTTACCCCACCCCGCCCGGGTGTTGACATCGGCAGGAACTGCGGTGTTTTGTGCGAAAGCGGATGCGAAAACGGCGCATACCGCGGCGGTTGCAAGGATTGTTTTTTTCATCGTCCTTTAACTCCTTTCAATATGGTTGAAAAATGAGGCAATTTCAAAAGTCTTCAAAAATGCCTGAAAACTCTTGTTGAGATCTGAAAACGGAGCGTTTGAGGTGGTTACCCACTGGGTAGCCACGCTCAAACTACCATTTCCATCTCTTCAACAATCCTTTTTCAGTCAAATTTTGCCGGACTTTTGAAATTACCTTAAATGATTATTTTTTTACTTCTGTGATCCGGATATTATCGATCCACATTTCACCGGAGGCTAAACAGAAACGGATCGTGGAAAGCCCTTTTACATTTTTCGGCGTTGTAAATGTGTAAGAACGGTTATGCCAATCTGTTTTTCCACGGAACTGAAGTGCCGGCAGGAACAGATTTTTTCCGCATCCGCCCAAGTGGATAATGGCATTACCGCCGCCTTTGATGTTGTATTTGATCCAATAACTGAATGTGTATGTTTTGCCCGGTTCCAGTTTCACCAGTTGTGTCGCCGCAAGATGTCTGCCTTTATCCATCCGCATATAAACAGACTGACCGCCGCTGATAAAGGTGCTTCCATCCGGTTCGATCGCACCTTCAAAATTTGAATCGGAGGGGAAAGGAATGAACCATTCGCCCAGTTTATCGCCATTAAATTCTGCATCAAAATTCCAATCTTTCACAAGATTCGGGTCCTTTTCACCGCTCAAGTCGATCAACCCGAATTTGTCGATCGCATGGAAATTATCGGTCAGGAACGGACTCCAGGAGAATGTTCTTGCGTAAGGCTTTTCATCTTTCAGCTGGCGGTTATAAGAAAGGTTCGCCGGGAATTTTTCCAATCTGCCGGGGAGATCTTTCAGCGGGATCGTAACTTCCGCACTCCAGAATTCTTTTCCGATATAAGTACGGACTTTGATGCCTGTATCTTTTTTCTCTTTTGCCAGCGGGTAGATCCGGGGTTGATAATAACCGGAAGGATGTACCGCGATCTGATAATAATTTCTGTAATCGCCGGAGGGATTCAGGAATATTTCAAATGTTGCATCTTCCCACAAAAATTTCGGCGCATTTTCTTTTTTGCTGTATTTCAAACGCGCCATTTCCGGCTCGTCAAACTGGGCAATGATATAAAGATTATCGTTATCCTTCTGAAGCATTGCACGGAGCGGTACTTCGGTAGGCTTTCCGCCCAAACGGCGGAGCCAGGCTGTTTTGCCGCGGGGGAATTGGAGTTTATCCAATGCCGGAACTCCTTTGCGTTCCGTAACAGGGAGCAGTGCATCCCGGACATCATTCTGCTGCTGATGATATTCCGCCGCATTTTTCAGAATGATATCCAAATAATTTTTCCGGAAGAATTTAATCCGTTTCAATGTCATGGCATCATCGGCGCATTTCTTTTCCGCCTTATCGAACAATGCAGTAAGGTGTTTGACGGATGCCGGAGTATACAGTTTTGTCCAGATGTTGAACTGTGTCGGCGGAACACTTTTCGGTCCTTCCGGAGTATCCACGAATTCTTTGCTGGCGATCCAGTTTTTCTCCACCGTTTCAAAAAATTCTTTCATTTCCGGCGCCGCTTTGGTAAAGAGAAGTTCATAGAATTCATCCATGATCTTTTCCACACTCTGATCCGCATTCCAGAACATTTTGGTCGCAACGTAAATATTCATTGCTCCCCAGATAAAGTGATGACTTTCACATTCCAGAAAACCGCCGTAATAACGGTCTTTGTTCCGTTTGTAATAATTGCCCACAGCCAACGGTGTAGTATGGGGAATGTCCACCGAATAATTTTCCCCCCATTTTTTCTGGTTGATACAATAATTCCAGAATCCGATTTTATTTTTCAGCTTCTTATTCCAGGCTGAAATCTCTGCATCCACTTTTTTCTGAACAGGAGTCTTATCCTGCCAGGGACCGGCGGAAGCATAAACCAACAGAACATTGTCCGGGATCTCCACATCCGGCACAACTTTATAGAAATGATATGCCATCTGGGTCAAATAGCCCGGAACTTTTGCCGCTTTGACTTTATTCGCAACGTCAGCCGTCACTTGCCAAATCAGATTGGATGCTTTTTTCGGATCCTTTTCCATATTAGCATAATATTTCTGACATTCTTTGCAAAGGCAGAATTTGAAACCGTCATTGGGCATAATATCCACAAATCCGGGCTGAAAACAGCAACTCTGCCAGTAATAACCGCCGCCCGGGCCTTTGATCCCGCGACTCTTGGCACTCTCGCCTTTCAGATAGGCAATGGCATCGGCTGCCACCAGATCCGGCAATTCTTTATTGGACATACAAAGTTGAGGAGCATAAGGCATATCTTTGATATACCGTTTTCCGTCTTTCCATAACGCAAACAATTCCGGTTTGGTCTTGGCATAACGGTCTTCAAAATTCAACGCATTCAAGCCGTGACAGCATGGGATGCGGTACGTTCCCAAACGCCAGCGGAGCAAATTTCGGTTGGAGGCTTCCACCGGGTCACGATCATCATACCATTCATCCTGTTTCAATACAAGCCAGGTCACGCGGCGGTCAGTAAAGTCCGGACGGTCCATGATACGGATCTCCGCAGGCACATTCAGACTTTTCCGTTGCGGAATGACCGTCCCGATTTCTCCGTCAAAATAAAAACGGATCCCGGCAAACCGTTCCAGAAAATCGTATGCACCGAACAAGGTGGCACGATGGAACACATTATCGTTCCACCATTCGCCGCTGCGGGTCTTGAGAAATTTGCGGATTTTTTTTGTGCTGTCATCCTTCCCTGCGATATAAATTTCTTTGCCTTTGGTCAGCATGTAAAATCCGTCACGATGCAATTTTTCCACATCCCGATCCGGAAATGCTTTTTTGAACAAAGCATTATTGCCGAGAATCACGGCATATTCCGCCTTGCCGCGTGCAGTGACCAGGGGGATTTTGACACCCGTCGCCTGCTGGACGAATTTCTGAATTTCCTCCCCCGCATATTTTGCGACTTCCCCCGCTTCGACGGGTGACACAATCTCCACATTGCATTTACCATTGGCAATCAGAGATACCACATTTTTGCTCATGACAATTTCCCGCGGCGGCGGATTAAAATGCAGCACCGGCATTTTCATTTCAGCGGCACATACCGCAAGTACGGCACAGAACATCAAGCCTGAAATCCACGTTTTCATACAGAATCCTTTCTTTTGTTATGTAGTGAAAAGGTTATAGTAAAACCTTTAACTTACCGTAATGTAACATGTAAATTTTTAAATTCAAGTCTGATTTTTAAAAAACTATCATTTTTATGACGAAAAATGATGTTCAACGAACGATTATTCCCCGATATCGGCAATCAGTTTCTTATATCCACGCATCAACGCGCCGGTATCATTGATCCCCGCAAGGAATTGCACGCCCCGTTTCTTCCAACGGTCAAATTGACATTCGGCATAAGCTCCGAGGAGTTTTCCGGCAGCAAGGGTTTTCGCACAAATCGTATCAATGGTTTCGCCGACTTCCGGATCATCCCACAGTCCCGCTTTGCCCATGGAAAGGGTCAAATCATAGGGTCCGATGAGAATGGCATCGACACCCGGCACAGCCAGAATCTTATCCAAATTCCGGTACGCTTCGATATGTTCGATTTGCAGGATCACCAGGGGTTCCCGTTTTGACATTTCATAATATTCATCAATGGGCATTGTTCCATACGCATGACCGCGTCTTGGTCCGCAACCGCGATTTCCGGCAAGGGGATAACGGCATGCGGCGACCGCATATTCCGCATCTTTTTCATCCATGATCATGGGAATAATAATCCCTGCAGGGGCATAATCTATGATCTTTTTGATCTCGGTATGATCACACGCTGCAACACGGAAAATCGAAGCACAATCTGTACCTTTCAATGCCATCAAATGCAGCATCACTGTTTTGCGGTCAAGTTCTCCGTGTTCGCCATCGAGCCAGCAGAAATCGAAACCGGCTTCTGCGGAAATCTCAGTAACTGTGGGATCAGTAACGGTGACAACGCATCCCTTACAGAGCTTTCCACTTTCAATTTTAGCAAGAAATTTTTCCAAATTATTGTAACGCATGATATATACCTCGCAACTTATTTTTTTGTAATATACATCCGCACTTTTTAAATTACAATTTCACTCTGCAAAAAAAAGTAAAAAAATCATTCCATACTGCTGTACTTTTAAAATAAAACACGCGATTTCTATTTTCTTACAAAACAGAAATCGCGCGCTTAATCTCAATGTTTGTAATATGTTATATTACAACATCAGACCTTGGCAATCGTTCCGGTTGCCACGCTGGTATAACAGGCGTTCATGCAATCAATTGTCTGACGGTGCCATTTGAGGTTGATTTTCGGTGTTTTGTGATTACGGATGCAATCCACAAATTCATCAATCAAACCGATCCATTCATCAAAGTAAGTGTACTGAACGGTGAAGCGGTCATTGGGTGCGCCGTTGTGATACACGTTGGGACCGAAGCAATCGCACATGATCGTGCCTTTTTCACCGATAACAGTGACGTTCACTTCCATACGTTTCGGGAAAACTTCCCAACCCGGACCCGGCACTTTCAGCCGTTCTTCCATACGGGACCAGGACGGGTCGAACAGGAAGGATACGCCGTTTTTCATTTTACCGTTGGCAAGGATCATATCTTCCACCTGCAAATCTTTGCGGAGGTTGGGAGCAACTTCAGAATACACGTAATCGAAGTCAGAGCCGGTGAGCCAGCGGATCAAATCGAAAATGTGGGGATGGTCGCACAAGGCACCGCCGCGGAAACGGGGATCGCCGTCACGGAGGGGAACCCGTTTGCCGTAACTGGCTTCCGGTACGCCCTGCCAGGGGAATGCCCAAACCGGAGACAAAGTGATATTGGTTGCCTGAATGGAGAGGATTTTACCGATTTCGCCGTCAGCGAGGAGTTTCTGGAGACGTTTGACGACCGGATTGTAATGCATTTCCAATTCGACCTGGCAAACGATACCGGTTTTATCCACCAGTTCGATCATTTCATCATATTCTTCCGGGCTGAAGGTGGGGATCTTCATGGAAAGGATGTGTACGCCGCGTTCGGCGCACAATTTCATTTCTTTGAGGTGCTGATCGTTGGCGGAAGCAATCACCACGGCTTCGATGTCAGGGTGTTTTTCGAACATTTCTTCGGCGGAAAGATAGCAGGGAACGCCATTGTCGTAAAGATCATAAACATCTTTCGCGCGCTGATCGGCGGCACAGGAAGCGACCCAATCCAATTTGGAGTTGTCGCGGAGGGTCTGATAATATTTACGGGTATGACCGTGTGTCAAAGCCATCATTGCAATTTTTACAGGTTTCATTGCTTACTTCTCCTCTGTGTAAATGACGGGTTTGCCATTGGCTTCGGTTGCCAGAGCGTCGGCGACCTGTTTGCGGAGTGTTGCGTCAGTCTTGTTCCAGACTTCTGCAAGTGCCGGATTGGAAAGAACTGCAAAGGCAGCGCGGATCAACAGAATTTCTTCGTTTTCAAAACCGAACAATTCCGTGTCAGTGTCGGTATACCGTTTTTCGCCGTTTGCCGTGAACTGATAAATGGATGCCTGGGGAACCTGGGTATCAACTGTACGGTCACAGGCAACACCGCGTGCCGCAATGATCTCATGACGGTCGATTTCATCGGTACCGGCGGGGAGCATGGCGGAACATTCCACGGAGCAACTTTTTGTATCAAACAGTTTGACGATCAGATTGGCAGTTTTACCATTGACCGTTGCAAAAATGGAACGGATGGCGGATTCGCCGAGGAATGCGCACAAATCCAATTCCCGGTACAACAGAGCTTCCAAAGATTTGTTGGATGTCATCCAGGCAAAACGGAGTGTGGAAACATTTTCCAAAGTTTTGTCATCGACCAGTTTTTTGAGTTCAAAGAACCGGCGTTCGATGCGCCACGGGAGCAGTTTGACCGTTGTGCCGTCATTGCATTTGAGTTCGGCAGCTGCGCCCATATTGTCGGCACATTCTGCCAGTACGCCGTTGGCTGCGACTGCATACTTTTCGCGGAGCCATTGCAGCGCCGCATTCATTTCTGTGATCTTCATGATCTTTTACTCCTTGAAGTATAATATTACAGACTCTTGATCTGCGGTTTGTATTTCTTGAGATAAGCAGCATTCTTTTCATCGCCGCCCGGTGCATTGGCACTGTTCCATACCGGAGGAACAATTCCACGTTCCACACAGATACGGCAACATTCGATTTCCAACAGATGAGCAATGGTGAAGTCCACCACGTTGGATACCGGAGCAATGGGAGTCGTCATGCCGGGAATATTCACGACGGCATCGCCGACCGGGTTGTAATCGTCGATACACACATCGGCAAAATCAAACAGATTCTTTCCGGAAGGATGACGGATGAAGTGGTCGGCGGGCATTTCATTCTGCCAGTAGGAACTGGCAACAGCAATGATCTTTCCGCCGCGTTTTTTGATTTCCATGGCAGCGTCAATCGTTGCCGGATTGATCCCGATATTGTGGAAGATGATCACAAGATCCCCTGCCTTGATATCGTAATACTTGATAATGGATGCACCAAAATTCACCGTCCGTTCCAATTCCAGATATTTCAATGCCTGGTTGAATACGGAAAGCGCAGTTTCCATCAGCGGATTGATGTTGGCAAGACCGCCAGCACGGAAGAACATTTCTCCCATAGCCAATGTGGTATGACCGCCGCCCGCATAAACGTTGATAAGTTTATCCGCAGCAATGGCATCTGCCATCATTTCTGCTGCTTTGTGGATGTTTTCCGCCTGTTCGTCGGCAACTTTGCGGATATTGGCTACCGCATTGTCGATGTAACCGAAATCATTCAGTTTCATTTTTTATCATTCTCCATTGTTGTGATTGATTCTATCATACTTGCAAATTTCTTCAAATTGGAAGAATAACGTTTCATACACGCCGCACTGTCCGGTGCAACGGATTTCAACGGTGTTTCATAGAATTTATCCCGGGGCTTTTCCAATCTGGGATCTTCAACTGCCTTCGGATTCCATTTGCCGGCTTTGACCATATCACGCAGGATCTCACGGCAGGCATCCAGTTCCGGAATATAAATTTCCGTAAACAATTCCGTAATGAAGGTACGGCAATAATTGTTTTCCGCATTGCCTTTGAGCGTATATTCAAAGTTGGGATTGCAAGCATGTTTTTTGGACAACAGATCCTGTAATGAGGTGTAGAGAGAATATTCCTCATTCGCACCCAGAATATCCGCAAAGATTTCTTCCAGTTTCCGTGCCTGATCAAAGAGTTTTTCCGCTTTGCTGAAATCATCTTTGCCATGTGCCCATTCACGGATCGCAAGGAACAAGTCCGCAAAAACATAACACAGACACCGTGATGCAGCCACACGGATCAGGTCAAAAATATCCCGTTTGATAAAGGGATGGACTTTATCCAGTTTCCAGGCGGCAAACTGACGGAGCAGCTGCGGGGCTTCCGCAACGACTTTTGCCAGATTTTCTTTGAAATATTTGGGGTTATCCCCGCTATCAATAAATTTCTCGTTCAAAGCCGATTGGGGAGTGAAGAAATATTCGCTGAAAAGGAATACAGTTTCGGCTTCCGGGCGGATACCCGGACCATTCCAATGTCTTGCCTTGATCAAGGGCATGGCGGCTTTCCACAAGGCAAGCATCTGCGCATACATCTTGCTGTCATAACGGTCCGCACAGAATTTTTCCACAAAGGTATCGATTTCCCGGTTTTCCGTGACCGGTGACCAGGCATTGGCGGAAAGATATTCCAACAACAACGTATCGGAATGGGAGTTTTCCGGCCAGTAAATCATACCTTTACACATGGCATCTTCACCGGCGACTGCCAAACGCCGTTCAATCGCGGCATAATTTCCGCGCGGTTCATTATTCGGTTCAAATGCATGGAAAATACCGAAAATGTACGGGAATTTTCCAACCAGATCCCAAGTCTGGAAGGTGCGGTAATCATCATCCGTATCAGATGTATAATCCAGAATCAAAGTATGATTCGGGTCAAATTCTTTGATCAGATCCACCACTTCTTCCGGCTTCCAGTACATGCAGAAATCCCAGCTTGCAATCAGCAGCGGGGCATTGGGATAATGTTCCCGCAATTTCTTCTGGATACGGCGGTAGGCGTACAATTTCATCTGATGATTTGCCGCCGGATCATTATAACAGCGGCGTTCTGCCAGACCGATCGTATGGAACAGATCCGGTGATCCATATTCCTTGATATGTGTCTCCGTCAATTTCCAATAATCGTTCAGATATTTTTCCTTGCGGATATCCCACACAAGACCGCTTTGCTCTCCATAACCATGAGTCGCCTGAGGCATAAATTCCGGCTTGACTTTATCCAGATATTCCTGCGGCGTACGGCTGTACCAGTGGGTCATTGTGCCTAAATCTTCCGGATGGAGCATATCCCGTTCCCGGGCGTAGGCAAGGATTTTCTTGCGCAATTCGCCGCGGTATTCCAGTTTCCAGAATAAGGTATGATCGTCGTAAGAACGGGGTTTGGAACTGGAAACCTCAAAGCCGTCCGGATACGGCACGATGTCCGGAAATGCTTTCTGGAACAGGTCATCGATCCCGATACGCAGCATAAACAGATTGAACCGTTTTTTCAGACACCAGTCGATCTCTTTCTGCCAGTCTTCCATATCCCAATGTTCCGCCTGGAACCGTTTCAGGGAACGATGGGCAAAATAACGCAAGCCGCGATACTCAAAACGCGGTGATTCTTTGATATTCCAACCGGACAGAGTGATCGTTTTATTTTCCGGAACAATATCGCCATCCCAGAAATAACGGCAGCCGTTTTCTTCAAAGAAGTGGTACAATGCATACAGCATGGCACGATCTCTGCCCCCCGCAAAAAACAACAGATTTCTTCCGTTTTCTTCCGCAGAAACAATCTGATATTCATCCGAACCCGTGACCACTGTAAATTGCGGAATGGTTTTGTCAATAATCTTGGAATGACTGTACTCATTCACCGCATCCGAACCGAAAACAACCATGTCGCCTTTTGCCGCCGGCTTAGTCAAAACCTTCACTTTATCCCCCGTCATCCGGGTATAAAAGGAGGAAAATTCTTTGGCTGCAACCGCAAAAATTCCAGTTTTTTCAGGAATATAAACATTCAGCATAGCGTCACCTGATTATTATTTTTTCAACACTCGTTTGTAGTTTTCACCAATGGTATCCCAGAGTTTCAGAGCATCCGGCGCACTGACAATTGTCCCATAACCGCCGCGATAGGTCCACGCTGCAATCCGGTCAACACCCGCTTCTTCTGCAATATCAACCCATTTTGCGACCTGTTCCCAATCCTTCGGCTGTTTGTAATAGCCCATGAACCAGCGTTCCGCCTTTTTGCCGTATTTGTGTGCAATGGCTACCGTACGTTCGGTGATGTCGCGATAGAAGTCTTCCGGCAACGCCCAGTTGATGATTGTGGTGGAGAATACATCAAAATACGGACAGGCTGCCACCATATCCCAGTTATCATAACCGCGATATTCAGATACATAATATCCGTTCTGTGTTGCGTGGACGCAGCAGGTGATTTCCAGTTCCGGATTCAATTCTTTCAATGCTTTGGATGTTTCAGAAAGTACAACAAGGGCTTCTCTCCAACGGAACATCTTCACATCATTGGTCATATAGCGCGGCATCGGATAGCCGTAATATTCTTCAAACCGTTTCCGGCAGACGGGACAATAGCAAGTCCAGTCGTCAGCAACACCACCGGTGATGGAGGCGATCCCTTTCGGGAATGCGTAATGGGGTTCATCCCAGAAGAAACCGTCGGCTTTGGTTTCCCGGGCAAGGGTCAAACAGAAGTTTTTGAAGTAATCACGATAGCTGTTTGTGTTGAAACAAGCATAGGGGAGTTTTTCACCGGTAAGAGCGGAAACCTGACGGTTTTCCACGTTGTCCTGCAGGAATTTACTGACCTGTTCCCCGCCGAAATATTTACCATTGCCCCATGGGTCAATGATCACGCGCAAACCCATTTCGTGTGCTTTGTCAACGATTTTGGGAATGTTGGGACGCCAGAAGTCAAAATCGAATTCCGTCACCGCAAGAATCACAGTGGTGCAGCCATGATCCAGCATTTCCTGAAAATCCTTTTCCGCATGTTCCACATAATTCAATCCGTAATAACTGATCGAGGTCTGAGTGATAGCCATTGTTTGTTTCTCCTTTGAATAAATATGGTTGATCGTTTCTTTTCCTTCTCATCTCTTTCAGTAGTATAACCCCTGTTTATTTATTATGCAATTTGAAAAACGATTATTTTTTTATGAAAACCGATTGAAATATGAAAAATTGATGCTATTTTACTTCCGTTTTTAACCTTTTTCAACATTTTTCCGGTGAATTTTATACGGTGTCTATTATGAAAAATGATGTCATGCAGCTGATGCTCTCAGCAAAATCTCTTACGGAACCTGAAAATCTCTTTTCCGGACAACGGCTGCCGGAAGGATTTCTCCTCCCCGATAATATCCTTATGTTTTTTCATAATTTCACCGCCCCGGCGCCCAATGCCCACGGCAGATGTACTCTCGTTTTCCCTTTTGATGAAATGATTTATTATGTGGACCGCAAACAATTTTTTCTGGAACCGGGCGTGGTCCTCTTTGTGCCACCGTATGCTATGCGGTTTCTCCATTTGAATTCTTCCGGATACCGGCGGCTGTTTATTACATTCGATGATCCGCAAAAACAAAACTATCTCCCCGATGCCGGCGCGTACCGCCTGGAAAATAATATGTGGGAATATCTGAAACTCTTTATCGCAAAATATCAAACAGGCATCACCGAAGATTCATCCATATTACTGATGAAATTCCTCCGGTCCCTCCGGTCCGCGTCCGGACAGGAGGAGACTGCAAACTCCCTCAGTAAATATATCGCAAAAACGGTTGCCTATATCGAATATAATCTGGGACGCGGCATTGGTTTGGTGGAAATTGCGGAACATGTGGAGTTGTCAGAAAGTCACCTGCGGACTCTGTTCCGGAAAGAAATGGGCATTTCTCTGGGGCATTATATCGCAAAAAAAAGATTGGATATGGCAAAATACCGTTTGCTCCATTCCAATATGAAATTGAATGAAATCGCGGCAGAATGTGGATTTTCCAATCTCTTTGTCTTCAGCGCATTTTTCAAAAAACAATTGGGCATTTCCCCCCTGCGTTACCGCAAAAATCCTCAACTCTCTGAAATGTGAAACGGACGGCATCGCGGACAATAAAATAATCAATTGATTTTATAACGCAAACGGTAGGTCCATTTCAAATACGTACGCCTGCCGTCCGGATAACGGCGCGCGACCGGCGTGTTCCCATCATAATACACTTCATCCGATCCGAATTTGTGTATTTCTGAAACCGGCTTCCGCCAGAAAAATAATCGTTCAAACGACCATACAAAACGTGACGCAAGACTGCGCCATTTCCGTTTCCGCTGATTCCAGCGGAATAAACGCATCCCCGCCGCACCGTTGACCACAGTACGCCGTTTCCCTTTGAGATCTTCGGCAGCAGTCACAAGATAAAATTGATGTTCCCCGAAATTGACCGGTTCATCCTCTTTTCCATTGTTGTCCCCCATGGTCTGTAATCCCCCGTCCCACGTGCGGATCACACGGTGTACCACACTTTCCCGATCCGGATACGTGATCACCACCACATCCCCGCAAACAAAGGTTGCCGGGTCCCTGGCCTCAAGAAAAAGCCGTTCCCCCGGGACGAATACACGTTTCATACTCATCCCGTGATACAACCCGCAATTTTCCTCCCCATGCTGTATTGTCATTTGCTCAACAAGCCGGCTTCTTCCAAACGGTTGATAAAGACCTGAACATCGGCTTCCGCCTGTTCCCGTGTCACCCCCTGGAATCGCTCCAGAATGGCATCCACGGCGGCATTGATATCGCCGTTGGCGGCAAGCACCTTCCAGATGGTAACGCCGGATTTATTCAGGGTCAAAGCCTTATTGCTTTCCGGATGAAAAACCACACCCGTCCCGTCGAATTCTTCCTTCATGATTGCAAAAGGATTCAGTTTCATAAATACTCCTTCAATGTCGTTTTGATATCAGCGGAAAGATTGGCAAACAGTCCCAATGCTGGAAACGCAGACGTCAATGCCGTTGTGATCTTCTGCACACATGCGGTGATTTTTTCCTGTTCTTCCCGTTGCAGCATCCGGACAAAATAAATATGGAAATAATAAACAGAACGGTAAAGCTGTGCAAAATATTCCGTCGGTAATACCGTCCGGATTTCTTCCCGCTCAACTCCGCGTGACAACGCAAGAACGCCACCTAAACGCATACCACGGTCATAAGGATATACTTTATCCGTCAAACTCGTCTGACATGCACTCCAGGTCGGTAACGGATACGCAGTAAACGAATCCGGACCGGTCATTTCCAGTAAAACCAAATCGTCTGCATAACAAAGCCCACCCGCTTCACGGATACGACGCCCTGTGGTACTTTTCCCCATTCCGCTTTCCCCGCAGATCATCAAGCCGCCCCGTGCCGTCTCAAGCAGAGAACAATGCACCAGCGTTACCGCTTTCCCGCGCAGCATCGCAGCAAGTACACCGTATACAATGGAATGTTGCCACACCTTCGCAAGTTGCGGAACCGTTTCCTTGATCCGGTCATCCCCGAGATACAGGCGGAAAGAACAGTTTTTCCGATCGTATACTGCCGCAATACGATTTCTGCGGAACAGAAAATATTCCTCTGCCGATAACACCGGCAGGGTGTCCACAAGGAGAAGTTCCATTTCCGGGGATTCTGCGGAAACAGAGGAAGGTGACTCCTCTAAATTTAACAACCGGCACAAGCCGCTGAAATCAGCACTTGTACCGGTCATTCCCCCTTGCAGAACGATGGGGGCACCGTTCTGCAAAGGTAAAATCAGATTCTGATGAATCATGAATTAATTCCAGCTTTCACCTTCATTGGCACCATTGTCGATTGTCTCATCGGAAGCACCATGAACAACGGGGAAGAACAATGCGGAATCCATTTCCTGGATTTCCGGTTTCAAATAATCTTCTTTCATTTTTTTCACCTTGATTTTGTTGTAACGGTGCCGGAACTCTAATCCGGCACCGCTCTTTTGTTTTTAATTATGCAAGTGTCAAAACAGCTGTGTTTGTATCTGTGTTGATTGTGAACTTGTAGCTACCTGCAAGCCAGACATTACCTGTCAAAGTTGCATTTACGCCACCGATAGTGAGACCATCCAGATCCAACAGAGAATCAACGCTTTCGCCGCTGATGAGAGTCTGTCCAACATTTGTCCAACCGGTCAAATCAATTGCCAGTGTATCACCGTCAAAGTTGTGTTTATCGAAGTTGGAGATTTCAGAATTCCAATCCATTTCCCAACCGGTTGTTTCGTACATTGCACCGACACCGGCGAAATCAACTTCGGAATCAGAGAATTTAACCTTCTGGAAACCGACGATTGCACCACTGGTGAAATCACCGCTGAAGTCGTCAAATGCCAGAGTACGGGTACCTGTAACGTTGTGATAATCCATTTCAGCATTATCGGTCACAGGTTCACGGTAGTAACCACCGGCGTTGGAACCCCAGAGCTGTTTCATGGTGACATCCTCATCACCTGTAATGGTAACATTGATATTACCCTGCAATACGCAGTTACCGATAGAACCGGCGACCAACGTTTTTTCGAAGGTAATTGCATTGTCGCTGGAATCAATGGTCAGGTTGATGTTACCTTTCTGAGTGATAGTGGCAACATCCACATTGGACAAACCATGTCCGCCGTACACATAATCTTTGAATGTACCGCCGTTGATCGTGGTGTTGATATTGCCGTTCAGTGTGATCACATTGAGCGCACTGTCGTTGTTTTTGAACATACCACCATATACACGTTTGTTGAATGTACCGCCGTTGATCGTGGTGTTGATATCACCTGTACGATAGTACCAGCCTTCTGTTGCGCTGACAACTTCACCACCGGCAACCATACCGGTAACTGTGATGTTTGCACCACCAACATAGTTATCGGAAGATTCTGTAACCTTAGTAACTCCGGAAGCATCGATAGTATTAACCATACCGCCAAGTGCCTGTGCCTTGGTTGCTTCACTCAATTTGAAGTAGAGGTCTCCGTCCACAACATAGTAAGCATTGTTCCAGTCGCTCTTGATGATCGCCTGATAGGTGGCTTCTGTGATTGCAGAAGCATTGGTACCCGTGTAATCAAACAACTTGATTGCGTCTGTTCCAATTCCGGTCCAGTCAAATGTGACTTCAGAACCTGCCAGACTGCCGGTCCATTCGATCACAGAACCAACACTCATGGAAACTTTGCTGCTCAAAGAACCAACGGTCAAAGTGCAGTTGTCGATCACAATGTTCTTGTCAACATCAAGGGTACCGGCAACTGTTGTGTCGCCAACAACCTTGTATTCGGCACAGCTGTTGACAATAAAGCTGTCAGAAGCATTGATACCGAAGATATGATCAGCAACAATATCACCTTCCTGGCTTCCTGCCCATGCACCATTGACATAGAAGTAATCCTGTGCGACTTCACCGTAGAAGATGTCTCCGCCGGCTGCGAACAGTTTAGATGTTTCGCCATTCACCACAACAATATCATCAGTTGTCAACAAACCAGTGCCGGTTCCGGTATAATCCACAAACTTGTAGTAGTTGCCGGTAAATCCAGCTGCATCCAGAATGACTTTGCCATCAATGCTGCCGGTGTATTCCACCATGGAGCCGAGATCAACAGTCAGTGTTCCGGCTTCAAAGGTGATTGTGCCGTTCGGAATGATCTTGTTATCAGAGGTCGGGTCAACAAAAGCAAAGGTGTAATCACCGGCAGGAAGTCTGCCGCCTGCAATGTAATTGATATCATTCAGTGTGAATGAACCGTCTTTGATTTCGACATCGGTTGCAGTTGCAATAATGTTACCGTTTGCGTCATAGATGTAGACAGTACCTTTTGTATCAAATGCTGCACCGGTATAGGTCGCAATGTTGGAGAAGATGACTGTTCCAACAGTAAGTGTACTATCATTTTCTACGGAGAGAGCACCTTCGATTTCAACATTGCCTGCAAAGGAAATGTCAGAGCCGGTCAGCGTATTGTCGCCACCGAAGAACAGTTTACCAGCACCGGTTGCGTCGAGTGTGGAGCCACTCAAAGTTGCACCCACAACATTGATCGTACCGGCAACTGTTGCGTTCGTTACGTTGATCGTGCTTGCACCTTTGATGTTAAGTGTATCATTGATAACAGCACTGACTTCACTGGTCAATGTTCCACCATCAACAGTAAGAACACCCGTTGCATCTTTATAACCAACATAGAATTTGTTTGTACCATTGTCTTCAACTGTAAGAGTACCGGAAACAGTTACTTCACCGCCTTGGATCAGCAGACCGTCGTTTGTCAGTGATGCACCATTTTGGATATTAAGAGCTCCGTTTGTGGTAACTTCGATACCTTCAGCTGTAACATTTCCGGAAATAGCAAGTTCGCCTCTGTTAATGTTCAGGGTATAATTTTTGCCGGTGTTGTTGGAGAATGTGATATCGCCGGAAACTGTGACAGTACTATTCTTGACAACGATTTCCTCGGAAACACCAATCGTACCTTTACCGGCAATCTCAAAGTCTTCACCTTCAAATCTTGCCGCACCACTTTCAACTACCTTATCTCCGCTGACTACAATATCATTACCGGCAGCTATTGCTTCAGCCAACGAATCAAATGCATTGACACCACCATAGATGCCTTCCGCATATTTCTTGCCGAAGTTATCATCACTGTCTGCATAATCTGCATTCAGGTAAATCGTGCTGGTATCCACTGTGGAGAGATAGAGGTCACCCTTGTAAATGATACCGTCAGCAGCGCCATTGATGACATAATCATCATCGGTAATAGCATCGGTACCTGTCATGTCAATGACTTTTTCCAACGTATTCGCAGCAAATCCATCTGCATCAACCTTGATTGCCTGTCCATTGAATTCTCCCATGGTCAGGTCACTGTTCCATGTCAAATTGATTTCACCGGTAGTGTTATCAACGGTTCCAGCAGTGAAAGTACTGCCGCCTTTGATATAGATAACTTTGTCGTTGTCTACAATGTCAGCTTCCAAATCAGAGTCATACAAGTACAGAGAACCGGCATTTTTCAAAGTTGCAACTGCAGATGTTGCACCAATCTGAATCGTGCCTTTTTCAGCATACACTTCTGCTTTCTCTGCGATTACAAGACCGGCACCGATATCGTCATCATCATCAATTTTTACTGTACCTTTGATGATTTCCAGTTTTGCATAACCGGGTTTGCCGGCAGCATATTTCTTGTCGTCAAAAACTGCACCGACTGTGATAGATCCATTGAACATGTCAATTGTACCACCACCAGTAACTGTTACAAGACCGGAGACCTGATCGCCGTTCTGACCCTGTGCAATGGCAATAGAACCGGCTTTCAATGTTCCACCGGTAATTTCAACAGTACCGGAGACGTTGGCATTTGCCGTTTGTGCAAGACCATCTTTTACAGTAAGTTTACCGCCATAAACGTTGATATTACCTTCTTTACCAGTGCTATCGAGTGCAGTCAACTTGCTGTCAGATCCGGTAACAGTCACTGTAGATGCAGAGTTGATGTAAATCCACTGTGTCCGAATGTCACCTGCAATCCAAAGATCATTTCCTTTGACATCTTTGTTGTCTGCATAATTGTAAGCAGAGCTTTCGATGCCGGATTCAGAACCGCCATTGAAAGTGCCTTTCAGCCAGATTTCGGATCCATCGTTCAGGATAAGATTGCCACCGTTGACATCTTTGAATGTCACAGTAGTCTTCTTGTCTGTTGCGCCGAGATTGATATTGCCGGTAACTGCATCAATGTCAAGTATGCTTTCGCCGGTAACAGTGATGATACCATCATAGCTGGTCAGTTCACCTGCTGTAAATGTGGCGTCTGCAATATTGATGGAGCTTTCCTGATTGAGGTAAACCTTGCCGCCAACTGTGAATGCAGCACCGTCTTCAACAGTAACACTGCTCTTGTAAGTTGTGCTTGTGTCGTTATTGCCTTTGTAGGTCTGATAACCGATAAGCAGGTAGGAATCAATATTCAGAGCAGCGTTTTCACCAGTGACGGTGACTGTGGATGTCTGAATGCAGGACAGCTTGTTGTTGCTGCCGAGACCGTTGATCTTACCTTTGATCGTCATATCAGTCAGAGTGATGCGGAAGTCCGCAGCATACTGATCTGTAACGTTGATCGTCAGATCTTTATCAACAACGATCTTACCATACTGGAAGATCGTAGCGGTATTGGAATCGATGGTACCGGCACCGGTGAGAACAGTTGCAACAGATGCATCGTCAGCTTTTTCACTGCCGTAGATACCCAACCAGTATGTGTCGAAACCTTTACCTGTTTCAGAAATATCCAGAGTACCGTTAACGGTAATGGTTTGGGTGTTTGCAAAGTCATTATTGTAGCTGTCTCTAGTATCGAAGCTGTCGATGTGAATGAAATCAGTTGCAGCTTCACCGAATGTGATATCGCCCTGAGCACGTGCAGAGCAAGAACCGTAGATGTATGATCCGCCCTTCAAGACTGTATCATCAGCCAGACGCAGAGCATAACTGCCGGTAGCATTGTCGATCTGGATCTTGCTTGTTCCGCCGACGATTGCATAAGTGCCGCCGTTGGGCTCATTGTTGAAAGTATTGGCTTTGAGGTCAACGTTGGTGAATGTGGCAGTTCCGCCGTGCTGGTTGAATTTATCCACATTGATCACGGCATTGTTTGCACTGAATGTACCTTTGTTGGTGACTGTAGAAGTCAAATTTAATGTTGATGCGTTAATATCAACTGAACTATCTTTGGCAACAATCATCGTTGCGCCATGAATAAGTTCTGCACCGTTTTTCAGCACAAGTTTACCTGTCAGGGTGTCACTACCGATTCTTAATTCGAACTGAGGATCACCATTAATATTTCTCATAACGGAGTTATCAAGAACCATGGTAGCGACTTCGCCATCACGTCCAATCGTATCATCAGAGCCGCCACGAGGATAACCAACAGAGAAAGAATGTGCGTATACGGCAGAATTCTTAAATTCCATCAGCCCTCTGTCATATACAGCCAAAGCACCGGCACCATTCGTTGTATCAGTGTATGCAAAAATCGTAGAGTTTGTTACAGTCATCACACCGGAACCGTTGAAGACCATACCGGCATTGTGCTGCGAATAATCTGTGGTTTTGTCACCGGCAACAATAGCATCAGAGCTAACGCCATTGCCATATGTTGCATGATAACCAACCACTGAATTAGTAATATTAATGGCAGCATCACCGTAGAATGTAGTCCAAGCGCGGTTGTCACCAATATAACTACGGGCATCCATGTGACTGTTAGTGATTGTCAATGTTGCACCAGTATCCAAACGGAATTTACCAGCAATGACTTTGGCATTTTCAAAGATAATATCAATATCAGTAGTATCTGAATCTCTCGCAGTGTCAACCCAAGTTGCCAGATCAGCGTAATTACCGTTGATAAACTTATAAGTGCCATTTGTACGCCAAATGGCGGCATTGTCAGTAACAGCTGCATAAGATGCAGGTTTGCCGTCATCGGTCAAATCAATGGTCGCACCACCCAGGGTCTGCGCAACCAACATTGCATCATTAACAGTTGCAAATGCATTGTAGTTGAAGATGCGATTATCCTCAAGTGCAGTTTCTTCGTTATATTCATCATTGACATACAGAATGGACTGATCTTGGTCAGTGACGTACAAGTCGCCGTTGGCTTCCACAAATTTTGCACCGTCTGTGCGGTCTGCTGTGAGGAAGTTATCGCCTTTGACAACAACTTCATAATCAGCAAGAGTCATACCTGTACCCTTGAAATTCAGGATACGATTTGTCTTGTCAGCATCCACTGCATCATAACCGGTCATATCGATGGAAATGGTTTCTTTTGCAGCATTCAGAGTTGTGAAGTTAAGAGAAGAGGTATAATCGACTGTGAGAACAGCATTGACGATTACATAATTACCACCGGTACGGACGGCATTGCCGTTTTCATCCTGGATAATGTAAACATAGTTGCTGCCATCGGCAAAAGTATTGAAGTAGGCAACATAAGTTTGATTGTTAAATTCGACAATTGCAGCATCTTTGCCCTGTTCCCCGATGGAAAGTTTATAATTACCCAGAGGAAGACCGGTTTGAACAAATGTATTACCGACGCTCAAAGTATCGACATCAATAACGCTGGTACCGGAGATTTCGGAATCAGAGGAGATCTGAATTTCAGAAGCAGAGACTGTACCGTTATCAACAACGATTTTACCATCGCGATAACCATCATCGGAGCCATGACCGACCAAAATAGCACTTTTTGCCTCAATTTCTGCACCGTCTTTGACTTCGAGTGAAGCCTGTGCATAATCTTTCTTAGCACCGATCCAGATATTGCCTTGTTCTCTCGTATTAGTAAATTCCACAGCAGCATCTTTGCCTTCCACTGTGGTAGCACCGGAGATCTGAAGATAATTATCAATAGTCAATTTACCGGTAACATTCAGTTCGCTTGCATTTTTATTGTAAACACCATTAGCAGAAACTGTACCGGCAATATTCATGGTCTGTCCGGCACCGTTAATAATCAATTGTGTGGTTGCAATATTTGCATTCTTATCAAAGGTTACGGTAGAAGCAAGAGCATCCTCAAGTTTCCATGTACCGGCACCAGTAGCAGTTCCGGTGACAGTAAGATTTTTGCCATTGACATTAATATCTCCAGCACCAAGAGCATCTTTGACAATAACAACTGCTCCGGTCAAAGCATTTGCCACTGCAGTTGCCAGTTCGGTGTAACCTTTCATACCGTTTGCATCAATAACAAAGATCTTGTAATCTTCGCCAGTAAGGTTATTCGCATAATCAACAGCCATGTCCTGATAATTTGCGCTCTTTTCAGTATCAACGAAGAATTCGTTGCCGTCAACTTTACCAACCAGAATGCCGTCACCAGTATCATCGGTAATGATGATATCTTTGGAACCATCTGCTTTTTCATTTTCGATGTTTACGTTGGCTGCGCCTTTGATGTCTTCAGCGGTAACGCCGGAAAGATTTTCCGCTTCAAATGTGGAAGCGACAGTATCGCAGTTTGTGAAATTAACGGTGGTTTCAGCCGGAGATTTTGTGATGATGAAATCTGCGCCTTCCGGGATTTCGGAGACGGTGACATCGGTCAGGCTGACATTCGCTTTAGTATTGTTGTTGTCAGCGTTGGGAGCCTGAGAAAGGATGTAGCTGACTTCTTCGCCTTCAGCGACAGTACCGCTGATGGACATTTCAGCATTTTCGATGGTGGCTCCGAGGCCGTTTTCATCCATACCGATAAGATACTTGGCAATGCCGTCACCCACCTCGGCAAGATCCATACTGAAGGAGCAGTCAGTGAAGGTATAGGATTCTTTAGTGGGATTGCCCTGGAGTGTGACAGGTGCGTTATTGAAATCGCAATCGGTGAAGGACCAGCCGGAACCATTACGCCAGAAGTTGATGTTGCCGTTATTGAAAGATGTACCGGAAACAGTCAGTTTGCCCTGATAACCGTCAGTTGCAGCTTTCCAGGGTGTGCAGAGGAGGTTACCGGCATTGTCGCCGTTGGGGTCGCCGTTGTTGTTGGAGGGATCTCCGGCATTGTAACCGGCATTGATCATACCGGGACCTTCAAACGTACAGTCAACAATTTTCACTTCATTGTTCTTACCGGAAGCCAGGATCTCAAAACGATTTTTATTATCTGTTGCTTCAGTATAGTCGAATGTAACACCTTCAAAAGTAACATCGCCATCCCAAGCATGAGCAATGTCTTTGTTACCAGGTGATGCAGTATAACCAATCTGAACTCTGCCGGTAATTACAGCGACAGCACCTGCAGCATCAGATTTTTTGAAAGTGATGTTTTTATCACTTCCCCATGTTGCATCATTATAGCTGTCGAGATTAACTGCTTCATCAAATTTGCCATTAAGCACCAACTCATAGGTGACGTCTGCATCACCAGTGTTCGTCTTGATGGAATCAAGTGCGGCCTTGATTGTAGTAAAGTCGCCGGATCCATCTGCATTGACATACAATGTTTGTACCGTAGCCATAGTTTTTTTCCTTTCGAAAAATTTGTTTTTTGGATACATTCCACATCAAAACGAAACGACAGAGAAACTGCAGGCACAGAAATTGAGGTCTGTACCGGCAGTTTCGCTGTCGTAAAAATTGAGGGAATATATCCTGTTCATATTATTTGGTTGACTTTCTTAAAAAATCATAAACGTATTCTCCGCACTGCTTTATAAACAGCGAACGAAGAATGGGAGATATGGCGTATATTTTTGCAGACGCATTTTGAAACTGCGATACACTTGCGATATGGATTTCCGGAATGTAGAGGCTCCACATTCACAGAGAAGAAGATATCGTACGCGCACGTGCGTTCAATAAAACGGAAGACATTCTGTTCCGTTACACACAAGGTATAACAGAAAGAATCCTCCCAGCAATTTCTCCGTGGCTGCACCATGAACGGTTCTGACTCACAGGGCAATACAGGGAAGACGGAAACAAGCACAGAGTCTGTACCGTGATTCGTCACGTTGTATTGCAATTGATTGTCATTGAAAAAGTTCATGGTAAATATCCGCCTTCGTTTTGATCAACTTACTTTGCAGCTTCGTTTTTCTGGAGAACGCCGGCTTCGAGCAATTTGTCGATGAGCTGCTGCATGGAATTGTATGCAGAGAGGAATCCCTGCGGCGGCATGATCACGCGAACGTTGCTCTGGGGAACCGGAGCTTTGCCATCAGCTTCCGGCTGAAGTGTAACGAAATCAAAGCGTACCATGTTGCCTGCGAAATGGATCTGACCGATTCCATCTGCGAAAATTTCTTTTTTTTCCATTGTTTTTTTCCTTTCTTGATGATGTCAAATCATCACTTGTTTTAGTTGCAAAGGACATAAGCCCCTCAAATTAAAAATATATTAATCAAGAGTTACTTTAACACAGAAAAGTCAAAATGCAAATTTTTTTTGAAAAAAAATGAAAAAAATGTTGAAAATCAGGCGGAGGCGGGGGGATTTGCGGGAAATGTGAAGGGTGCGAGGGGGTGCGAAGGATGCGAGGGGTGCAAAGGGTGCGAAGGGTGCGAGGGGAAACCCTTTTTGAAAAAAGGTTCTTCCCCTCCCGCTCCCTTTTCCATAAACTTTTGGGTGCGATTCGCCTCAGATTGCAGGAAGCAATCAGGGCAAATCGCCATCAAGTTTTTGTTAAATCGGGCGGGGGGGGGATTTGCGGGGAAGACACCTTTTTGAAAAAAGGTTCTCTTCCCCGAACCCCATCTTCCATAAACTTTTGGGTGCGATTCGCCTCAGATTGCTAAAAGCAATCAGGGCAAATCGCCAAGGGGGTAGTCTTATCATGTGGGAGGGAGCCGCAGCATACCCCTGGGGA
>JAFVSW010000105.1 GCA_017503545.1 Lentisphaeria bacterium
AAGAGGGAAACGGGTCACGACCCGCCAACTCTGTTTCAGTAATCCGGCATTACGGAAAGAATTCACAAAGCGTTTTCTGCTTCACGTGAACAAAAAAGGCAAAAAAGGTGTATTCTCCCTCAGTGCAATGGATTGGCCGGGCCGTTTTTGTGAATGTCCGGATTGCAAAAAATTGGAAAAACGCTATCAATGCCCCGGCGGACCGCTTTATGATTTTCTGATCGAATTGAGCAAAAACATTCAGAAAGATTATCCGGATGTGCTGGTATCCACCCTTGCCTACCGGAAAAATCAATCGGAAAAACCGCCGGTCATTCAGGGTAAACTGCCGGAAAACATGGTGATTGTTTTTGCGCCGATCGACGACGATTTCAGTAAGCCGTTATCCCACAAAAACAATGCGGAAACGTATCAGAATCTGAAAGATTGGGGCAAAATCGCAAACCATCTCTGGGTATGGTATTATCCGCAACCTTACGGCAGCGGCATTTTCGGTTCCGTGGAACGGAGTGCCATTGACACAAAAATGTTCTATGAAGCCGGTGTCACATCCCCCTATTATGAACATACCGCACGGGTCCACAGCGGATTGAATTTTGCCGATCTGCTCACCTATCTGCACTTGCGGTTGTTCATCAATCCGTATCAGGATTACCGGAAAATTGTCAAGGAATTCTGTGATGTGTATTACGGCAAAGCTGCCAATCTCATGATTCAATATATCAACGATCTGGATGCCATTTCACGGAATTTCCCGACCGCTGTCACCTGGACTTCCGGCACATTAAAAGGAACTGCAACAGAAGCCAATCTTGTCAAATGGGCAAAACGGTTTCATCAAATGGAAAAATTGACGGCAAACGATCCGAAAGCACTTGCCAATGTCAAAGATGTCCGTATTACGCTGGATACGATTACATTGTCAAGTAATTATCCCGCCTTGCGGAAAAAATATCCGGCACTGTTCCCTGCCCCGGCAGAAGTGGAAAAACGGATCAAAGCCAAAGTGGAAGCCTCTATGCTGCACCGGTATCCGGTCAACATCAGCAATGCCCGGGCTGTTTGGCGCAAAAAACCGTTGGATGCGTTGAAACGTGCCATGCTGTTTGCCAACTGCACACCGAAACCGGTTCCCGCGCCGCTGAATACGGTTGCGCCGGAAAAAATACTGCAAATCTATCCGGCATCCACAAGCAATAAAATGGCTCTTGTCGTAAAAGATCCGGATGCCGCAGTCGGCTTTGCCGCATATGATTCCAAAAAGGAATTCGAACTTCCGTTCACTTGCGGTTTTTATAACACGGTCAGCAGAAAATTCCTCCTCACCAGAAAAATCAAGAAAGAGGAAATCAAGATTGACCGTTACCACTTATACAAGATCGGGGAAGCTCCCATCTCCAGTTCCGGTTGTCTGGCATGGACGATGAGTTCCTGGCGGGTCAGTATCAATTGTGCGGAAGCATACACACCCGGCGATGCCCCGGATAAAAAGTATGAAATCTGGATCTCCATGAAATTTGAAGGTCCGGGATATGATCCGGCAAGCAAGGCAAAGAAAAACCGGGTACTCATTGACCGGGTGATTATTGTAGACCGTTAAAGTTATACCGATTGAAAGACACAAGAATGTGTGGAAAATGCGTTGTATAAAAACATTTTCCACACATTTTTTTATATGAGGCAATTTCAAAAGTCTTCAAGAATGCCAGAAAACTCTTGTTGGAATCTGAAAACGGAGCGTTATCGGCTTGTCCGCCGCAACCTTGGCGAAGGTGGATGGTTATATTCATCAAACCTTGTCTCGGCATAGCCGTCAGTCGAATCAAACGACCATTTTCATTTCTTCAACAATCATTTTTCAGTCAAATATTAAAAAAAGACAACCCTGCGTTTTGAAGAACTAAGGTCAAAATCCTATGAAAGTCGGAATTGTCTTCTTTTTCTACGATTCCCGCATCTTGTTTTTTTTCAAAAATCAGAGTATAATATATACAGTTTCTAAAACTGAAAGGATTTTTCCATGTTGACAAAAAATTTGAAAAACATCAAACTGACGGATAACGTATTCGCTCCCCGTCAGGCTGTTGCCGTAACTTCCACCCTCCCTGCATGTATTCATCAATGTGAAATCACAGGGCGTATCGATGCCTTCAAACTCAATTGGAAAGAAGGAGATCCCAACAAGCCCCATATTTTCTGGGATTCCGATGTGGCGAAAGTCATCGAAGGTCTTGCACAGCTTCTTATGATCCACCCCAACGAAGCATTGGCAAAAAAGCTGGATGATATTGTGGAACTGATCATCAGTGCGCAGCAGGAAAATGGTTTTCTCAACTCCTATTTCACCCAATTTGAACAGGGGAAACAATGGGATGTGCTGGGCGGCAATCATGTATTGTACTGTGCCGGACACCTGATGGAAGCCGCTGTCGCCTATTATGAACTGACCGGCAAACGGAACTTTCTGGATGCAATGGCTCGTTATGCGGACCATATTGCAAGCGTATTCGGTCCGGAAGAAGGGAAACATAAAGGTTATCCGGGTCACGAAGAAATCGAACTGGCGTTGGTAAAAATGTATCGTACAACCGGCGAAAAACGTTTTCTGGATCTTGCAAAACATTTTGTGGATGTTCGCGGTACCGAACCGAATTTTTTTGAAACTGTCGAACAAATCCCACGGGAAAGATTGATCATTCTTCAGGCACACAAACCGGCACGGGAACAAACCGAAGCCGATGGACATGCCGTCCGCGCTCTGTATCTTTACTGTGCCATGGCAGATATCGCCATTGAAACCGGGGATCAGGAATTGCTGGCGAATGTATACAAAATTTTCGATAATGCGACACAAAAACGTATGTATATCACCGGCGGTGTCGGCACATCCGGCAACGGGGAACGTTTTACTTACGATTACGATTTACCCAATCCGGATGCTTACACAGAAAGTTGTGCTGCTATCGCGCTCTGTATGTTCGCAAAACGTCTGCTGGAACATACCAACGACAGTAAATATGCCGAAGTTCTGGAACGTGTTCTTTACAATAACGGGATCAGCGGTATCAGCGTGAACGGCGACGATTTCATTTACAATAATTATCTGGAAGTCCGCAAAGAACGGAATATCCAACGCACAAAATGGATCGGTTGCGCTTGCTGTCCCACAAACTACAGCCGTTACATTCCCCAGTTGGGCATGTACTGCTATTCCGAAAACAACACTATGCTCCGGATCGACGTCCCAGCTGCCGCTGTGATCTCCAATGATTCTTACGAAGTCGCCATCTCCGGCGGTTATCCTTACGAAGGCAACGTTGCAGTGGATATCGTCCGCGGCGGAACATTCACTCTCGCCTTGCGTATCCCGGCATGGTGCAAAAATTATACACTCAAACTCAATGGCGAAACACAGAATGTCAAAACGGAAAAAGGTTACTGGATCCTCAACCGCACATGGCAGCCCGGCGACAAGATCACGCTGGATCTGGAAATCACAACTACGGTGGTTTATGCAAACCCGATGATCAATGCCGACATAGGTAAAGCCGCCATTCAGCGCGGTGCAATCGTCTACTGTCTGGAAAGTGTAGATAACGAATCGGTTCCCCTGCCGACAGTCCGGATCAATCCCGATGCAGAATTCAAACTTTCTGCCGTAGAAGGACTTCCCGAAGGAACGGTGGCGTTGCGCTTTATGGCGGAAGCCGCCGATGCACGGGAAGATTTGTACAGTACCGAACCGTTGACCTGGCATCCGGTGGAACTCTGTGCGATCCCCTTCGCATTGTGGCAGAACCGGGGCATCAGCGATATGCAGGTTTATTCTGCGGTCAAACAATAATTCTGTATAGAAGAATATAACGGGACTGTCGACCATGTATGACAGTCCCCTCAAAAAACAAAAAGATTATACAGATATCCCATAAAATATTGTAAAAGGATATTGATACAAAACTCAATATTCGGATAAAACGCAGGTTTGCCGTAAAACAAGTCCTGTAAGGACGGTAAGAGTCAGACAGCTCCGTCTTCACTTTATTACGCCGTGACAAGCCAGGGTGGAGCGAAGCGCAACCCTGGGGACAACAGAGTCAGACAGCGAACCATCGAAATACCAGTCCTGAAGGGACGGAAAGAGTTAGACAGCCCAGGGTGGAGCGAAGCGCAACCCTCGGTTAAACGCATAGAAAACACATTATTCCATGACCGGCATTGACGGATATGGCGTTCC
>JAFVSW010000106.1 GCA_017503545.1 Lentisphaeria bacterium
AAGTCCGGCAAAATTTGACTGAAAAAGGATTGTTGAAGAGATGGAAATGGTAGTTTGATCCGGCGTCGCCTTGCGGCTGTGCCGTGACAAGGTGTGGATTATTTACCATCCACCTTCGCCACGGCTACGGCGGGACAAGCCTCAAACGCTCCGTTTTCAGATCTCAACAAGAGTTTTCAGGCATTTTTGAAGACTTTTGAAATTGCCTCAAAAATAAGGATTTTGGAATATGAGCAGAAATTATCTTGCCTACCGGAGTTTTTACCCGGAAATCGAAACAATGAAACAATTCAGTGATGCCGGAGTGAATACGTTTTCCGTCATGATTTCCAATTGTCTCAATGCGTTGGGAACTCCATATACAAAATATCCGCCGGTGTGGACGGGGAAAGATCAATACGATGCCGCTGCTGCAGATGGTATTTTTGATGATATCCTCAAAGAGATTCCAACTGCAAAATTCATTTGTTTTCTTGATCTCAATACCCCTCTCTGGTGGAGTCGGTATCTCGGCGCATATGGGGCAAGACATGATTCCTATTACGAACTGGGGCGCATTGCTGCCAGTAAACTCTGGCGGGAAGATACACGCAAATATCTGGAATTTCTCCTGACACATCTGACGGAAAAGTATGGAAACAAGATCGAAGCGTATGTATTCGGATGCGGCGGCGGAACCGAATGGCATGACCGATGCCGCGGCGCAGAAAGTCTGTTCCGGCTGGATGCGTTCCGTAAATGGTGTAAAGAAAACAAAAAACCGTGGCAGGATATTCCATCCATGGGACGCCGGGAAAAGGGCTTGCAGGAATTTGCCGTCAAAGGCAAATACGATATGACCTCCTACTGGTCCGGATATGATGATTCCGAAGTCGATCCGGTCATCCGGGAAGATGCCGGCGGCTTGTTCTATGATCCGGAACAGCAGAAAGATGTGATCGATTACTGGCATTTCTGCAATGATTTGATTGAAGAAACCATTGAATTTTTCATGAAACATGCACGGAATTATATCCTGCCGGAAACGGAATTGGGGGTGGTGTACGGGTATATCACAACAGAAGGACAATACATGCTCTCCACGAACGGTCATATGGAATATGAAAAACTCCTTGCATCCAATACCGTGGATTTCCTCGTCGCCCCCGCAACAGACCGGGCGATCGGCGGCGGCAGCGGTTCTCTCTGTACTGTCGGAACCATTCATGCTTACGGCAAACAGATGCTTAATTCCGCCGACAACGAAACATGGACAAGTAAAGGTCCGGATGGCGGGACATTCCCCCCTGCCTGGGTTGCCATGCACAATGAAGAAGAATTGGCATCCTCCCTTAAACGGGAACTGGCAATCAATCTGGTGGAACAGACTTCCCTGTGGTTTTTTGACAAATGGGGCGGCAGTTACTCTCCGGAAAGTATCCGCATGATCGGACGCGGCAAAGCAATCTGGGATGAGGAATATGCCCTTCCACCTGCCCGCAGTGCCGCACAGATTCTGATGGTCGTCGACCCGGGCAATATTTATTATATCAACAATTTGCATCCAAATTCCAACAATTTCCATCTTCCATGGAAACTGAATTTGAACCGGAGCGGTGCCCCGTTCGAAATCGCCTCGTTCAACGATTTACCGAAACTGGATATGGAACGGTACAAAATGGTGATCCTCTGTCATCCTTTTGAAATCAATCAGGAAAAACAGGAGATACTTGACCGTTATGTCTGCAAGGATAATAAACTGATCGTCTGGTCATATGGTCCGGGGATCATCCACAATGGCAAATGGGATGAAAGTCATGTGGAAACGATTTGCGGTGTCCCGTTTGCCACTCCGGATATGATCATTCAGAATAAAAAATCCTGGCGTTCTCTTTATGTTCATGATCCGCGGCAGATCACACCGGAAAAATTACGGGAAATCGCACAAACAGCCGGTGTTTGGCTCTACGCTTCAAAACCATGCCCCGTCTATGTCAATGACCGTCTTCTGGGAATCCATACCGGGGAAGCCGGAACCATTACCGTTTCCCTGCCGGAGAAATACAAAAAGATTACAGAATTGTTCACCGGAGAAACCTATACGGACACCGACCGGATCACATTCACGGTCAACCACACTGATACAAAACTTTACCGTCTGGAGGATAAAATATGAAATTCGTATTCCAAAGTGATTTTGCCGATTCCGGCGCAATGGCATCCTGGTACAGAGAACAGCATACACCGGATGGATACCCCGACTTTACCATCGAAAACAATGCCTTGATCCTCTGGGATGCGGGAAACCGGATCCTCCCCCATATCCCGACGATTAAAAATTTTGTGATGGAAGGCTCTTTCGCCGTTCATTGGGAAGGTGCGGAAAATCAATTTTCCTTTACCATTCATTTTGATTATGATCCTCATTGCCGCAAAGGGGAATCTCTGGAAATCGCCTGTGACGGCAAGGAACTGCATCTGTACCGGAATCAGAAAGAAGTCACTGCGGAAAATGGGAAAACCATTCTGAAAAAAATCCTCCGCCAACGAAAAGCCGTATTCGTTCTGGAACGGAAAAACCGCTCCCTGCTTCTTCATCTCAACGGCACGGTCTGCTATCAGGAAAAATGCAATCCCGGCAGCGGCAAAATCGCTTTGGAACGCGGTCATTTCGGATGGTATATGCGTCTGGAAGATTTCACCCTGACTGCGGATGCTCCGAAACCCGTCAAAAAGAAACATTTCAAAATCCCATTCTCCCATATCAACGGAATGCCCGATGTGATCTGGTGGGAAATGGATGTGGTGCAAATCGGCGATTGTATGCGTTTGGATACCACTCTTTCCGGCGGGGTGACAGATCGGCCGCATCTCCCCTGGTTCCCTTATCACGGCAGTTATTCGGAAATGCTGGAAGCTCCTTATTTCCGGATCAATACAAAAGACGGCAGAGAAATTTTACTGGAACTCACACCGGAAAATCTTTCCCTGAAAAACAAACCCGGGCATTTTTCCTATATGCCGGGTATCGGCGACAAAAAACCCCAATGGCCGTTCCATCGTTCCTTTTTCACCGAATGTTTTGATCCGGAAACGATTCTGCTGACATGCGGCTATCAATATTACGTCAACCGCATCATTGCAAAACATCTGGCTGGCGGTCCTTCAGAAACGATTTTCGATGCCGCAAAAGATCAGATCATTTACACCGGAATGGCGTTGACCGATGGCAAAATCAATGGTGACTTATATTCCCAAACTGCCAAAAAACTCCTGCGTAAGATACCGGCAAAACATCCGTTGCGCCAACGGGCTTTGGATTTTGCTCAACGGAATCACTTTTTCTGTGAAGGGGAAGACTGCAAATTCCATTTCCGTTTTACAAAAGCCGGACCGTTTCTGCTGGAAGATCTGCATTTGGAATATACGCTTTCCAACGTATTCTTTGATGCCATCCGTAAACCGGTCAAACTGCAATGGAAAAAAGAACAGGAAATCGCACCCGGCATCTTTGCTGTGGACAGCGAGGAATTTGTATTGAAAAAACTCCCCGCAGGGGTCTATCATATCCAATTCGTCTGCAAAGACGGATGCCGCACCATTCTGGACGACTTCCGTGCATTTGAAGTCATGACGGACTCTCAATCCGGACCGCAGGCCTCCAACCTGCCCCGTCTGTATTCCACGCCATCCGAAGTCATGGGCGTGGATACCAATGAATTTGACCCGTTCCTCCGGACCGTTTCCGATATCGCACACTATATGGATACGGCTGCCGGGATCATGCCGCATATTGCAGAGGAACAAAAGGTCTGGGAACTGTATAAAGTTTATCACCGGGATTGGCATTTGTGGTATACCACACGGACCGTTGAAAATCTGGATTTGAACCTGCATAAGGATAGTGTGGGGAACTGCGACTTTATTGCCATGGGAACAGAATGGCAGAAAAAATGTCTGGTCCGTGTCTGCGGACGCGCCTTCTATACCGGTCCGCAAATGGAAATTTTTGCTCAATTTGCAAAAGAACGGAACTTCCATGCAAAAGAAATTTGTGAATCGCTGAAAAAACAGGAAATCCCCTCCCTTGCAGTATTCCAGGATTTGGTGGATACCTGTTTCTACGATTGGATGGACTATTTCAATGAACGTTTTCAGGATGATTTGAATCAGATGAAAGCCGATTTGGAATCCGTCAATAAACATGCGGCTTTGGCAAATTACGGACCTCTGGCGATCTACCCGGCATCGTACAAAACAGCCCATTCCTGCCAGTATATCTTCTCTTATCTGGCAAAACCCGGCACCGTACGGTCTGTATATGAAGACGATAAAGCCTTCTTCAATTATGCCGACCTGCCGTATATCTGCCGTCACCCGATCACCCGCGGACCGTTCATGGCTGCCAATATCTTCCTGGAATATCCCCATGCGATCATTCATCCGGAAATCTATACGCCGAATACCCGGGGACTCTGTCCCGATGCCGCCGTTGCACGTGCATGGCCGAAAATGGATTGGGGAGAAAATACACCCTTCCCTGTCGATCTGACCTTGAAACGGACGTTGGAATATGTATACGGAGCAGTTTATCACGATGGTAAATCCTTCCGTTATTGGGAAAAACGCGGCTTCCATGCCCGTACCTGGGAACGGGAACGTTTTACCGGATTCCTCAAACTCTGGGGCTTCATTGATAAACATACTCCGGTACGCCCTGCCGGTAAAGTCTGTGCGTTCCTTTGTTCGGAAGAATGTTGCCGCGCCCATAAACTCAATTACGATGAATATGGAGAACGGGACGTTTATACCCCCTTCGGCGATTTGTTCAATACCGCAGAAGAAACACCGGCATATGCCTATGAAATGAGCCGTGTCGCCGGGATGAATTCCGGTGCCGTCATCAATCTCAAATCCCTCAAAGGATTAAAAGGAAAAGAGATTGATGTTCTTGTACTCCCGCCCCTTGCCGATGCATCAAAGAACGATCTGGCAGAGATCCGGCGTCTCCACAAAGAAGGGGTTGCACTGTTCGGCTTTGAAGATGTGACAGGTTTGGAAGATCTGTTCGGAGTCAAGTCTGGCAAAACAACACAAATCCATGAAATCAAAGTCAATCAGAAAGAAGCGGTTCTGAAAGAGCTTGCCGGTATGACGGAATATACAGAACATAAAGCAGCGCAGGGCAAATACCGCGCAAACGGCGCAAAAGTTCTGCTTTCTGCCGAAATTCCGGTATTGTTTACCCATACAACGGAATACGGTAAAACAGCATTGTACAATCTGCCGCCAACTGTCGTCAGAAGACAGGATCAATACAACCGTGTCGGCATGGGACGTGACAACATCAGCAGTTTGATCAATACGGCAACCCGTTTGGTACTGCTTGATCTGAGTTGCGGTGATATCCGGACCGATGCAGGAAAATTGATTGCTTTTGAAGACAAGAATAAAGCGTTCCATGTGATTGTGGAAGAAGATGCACACCCGCTCCCCGCAGAAATCATTGACCCGGTGATCACCATTCGCAACAAAGATCTGCGGAACTGTGAAATTACAAGTGCAACCCCATTTTCTGTGCTGGAAAAGAATAAAAACGGGGCAAAGATCCGCCTTCATCTGGAACAGGATCAATTCGCCATTCTCTCATTCACAAGGAAATAATTTTTATGAAAAAATATGTTGCGTTATTGTCGTTACTGCTGTGTGCAGCCGGGGGACTGAACGGTAAGGAACCTGCCCCCGTATTCCGTATGGATTTTGATTCTCCGGTGCAAATCGGGGCAGAATCCATGGATTTGAATCTGCCGCAACGCAGTTATGTCAAAGGGAAATTCGGAAAAGGCTATCATTTTCAGAGAAATGCGTTCAATTTCCTTGCTCCGGGCGTTGCGGATCCCGAAGATCCGGCATTGTTTGCCACCTCAAACGGGGCAAAATTGGAATTTCTCAAAGAAAATGGTGACAAGACCCTGCGTATCCGCAACGGTGCATTCACGATCAAAGAAACACCGGTCACTCTTGCTAACCGGAAAACGTTTTTTACATTGCCCATGACAGCGGCTACCTTTTCCTGTTATGTAAAAGGTCCGGAAGGGAAAAAAGTCACATTCCGTTCTGCGTTTCTTCCGGTCAAATTGACCGCCGCCGAAACAAAAGCATTTCTCAGGAAATATGAGAAAAACAAAGGCGTCAATAACGATCCGGCATACGCAAACAAATTCCGGGATGCCATCCCGGGAACGTTGGAAGTCACACTCAACGGACAATGGCAGAAAATCGCATTCGCCGCACAATGTGATTCCCGTATTGCCACAAAACAGCAAATGATGACTGTGACTGCTGATGTGGGGAATGCGACTGTATTTTTCAAAAAAATGCAGTTGGAACATACCATGGTCTACCCGTTCCATACGTTCCAGCCAACCTCTTTTCTGCCCGGTAAAACGGCACGGATGGATGGCGAAAACGGTATCGTATTAAAATTGAATTCCATCCGTAAATTGTTCCCCGCAAAAGAAGGGACTTTGACTTTCTTTTATAAAGTGCCGCAGGATACCAATTTGAATACAACATCCGCCGGATTCTTCTGTTATGGTTCCGGTTGGCGCAAACCCATGTGGGTAGTGGATAACGGACGGCTTGTCACCGGGACAAATTCTGCCATTTATCTGAAAAAACCGTCTCTGGATTACAGAGAATGGACCCACTTTGCTCTGGTGTGGACAGAAAAGGATTCCACCGTTTATCTGAATGGAAGAAAGATGCGTACCATCCCCCGCAAATTCAAAGAATTTGAAGCGGATAATTACATTTTCTGTATTGGAAGAAATATGTGGTCGGAACGCCCCGCCGATGCGGTGATGGATGAAGTCATGCTGTATGCAAAAGCCTTTACACAACAGGAAGTCATCCAACAGGCAACGGCACAGAAAAAACAAGTGTCAACACAGCAGGATACCTCATTCCGTATGCAGCCGTTTTCCGTTTCCACGTTTTACCGCAACGATCCCGATGCCGGGATCACCATGGAAATGTATTCCGCACAAAAACGGAATTGTCAATTGACCTTCCGGACAGATTTCCATAAATACGCAAAACCGCTTGCATTGAATAAAGGTTGGAACAAAATCAAAATTCCGTTTTACCCGGCATTGAGAACGCCGGGCAAAGGAAAATGGCAAATCATCATCACGGAAAATGGAAAGACCTTATACAAAAATAACGGCGATTATGAAGTGCGCGGTCAACTCCGCAAAGACCTTGTCCGTTTACTTTCCTGGGGTGGAGAAGGTGCAGTCCCTGTGGATTATGAATTGAAATTGGGGATCAATGCCCGTAACGCAAGACCGGAGGCTGCCGGGGAATTGCTCCGCCGGAATATGCTGATCTCCATGGATGTCCGTAATCATCAAAATTTACAGAAAAATAATTTTGATATTGAAAAAGCGGTACAGGAAAGCCGGAACACCCTGCTGGATTTCCGTGATTCGTTTGCCTGGTTCAGTACCATATTGAATTCAGAAGCATCCGGCGCATGGCGTTTCCAAACCTGGCAGAAATACCCGGTATTATACAAAATCGCAAAAAAACAATTGGGTTTTGATCCCCCGGTAAACCTTGCAAAAATCAATCCGGATCATTGCCTGCTCCCGGATCCGGAAATTTCTTTCGATGCAAATGGTGTTTTCACCCCCGGAAAAACATTCAAAATGCTTTATCATTACCGGCACAAAGGGGATATGATCATTCCGCTGAATGGCGCAACACATAATATGATAAAGTCTCTCCGTCAGGATAATCTCACCTGGACGGAACCCGCCCATCCCGGATTATTCCGCAATGTGGATATGGGGTCGGATTGGGTATATATGCCGGCACAACAGGATGTTGCCGGACGTCTCCGGAACGGCTATGCTCACACCGGAGTATACGGGAAACGGTATCAGCCGACTCTGACCATGTATTATTGGATCAACAGTCAGGAAAAAGGTGTTTTGAACGGAAAAACTTACTTCCTTCCGCGATCAGTGGATGATCTAATGGCAAACTGCTGGATCGCCGCCGGGGTCACGCCGCTCCATGATTTGTGTTTCTTCAATACTTATGCCTGGTATGATGCCGAAACAAATGCAAAAAATTATCTGCCCATGAAAGGCATGGCAGAGACTTTCGGCTCATTCATGCGCAACACCTTTATCCCTGCGGCAAATCTGTTGCGGGATATGGATGAACCGCCCGCAAAAGTCGCCCTTGTCGTACCGGAAGATATTTCTTACTATTCGGAAAAAGATTGGAATTATTACCGGGTACGCTATCAATGGCTCCGGGCATTGAGTTACCACAATGTTCATTATGATGTGGTATACGGCGAAAAACTGCGGAAAGATGGGTTGGGACAATATCATACACTGATCGTCCCCATGCGTTCCAAAGCCTCAAAGTTTGCACATGAACAATTGATGAAAGCATCAAAAAATGCGGAAATCGTCGTGGATTCCTATTGTCCCGCCGTTTACCCGAATATGAAAAAACTCGATTACAAATGGCGCAGTTATGATTACAGTACATTCGCCGTTTGCGATGCCTATGCAAAACAATTGGGAATGAAAAATACCGGACGCTCTTTCCAGGCAACAGGCACCAAAGGTCCTGTGTTATATTACGAACGAATACATAATGGTGTCCGGTATTTCATCGTGGTCAACAATCATTGGAAAGGCGGATATCTCAGCGATCATTCCATCGAAAAAACAAAACATGGATTGCCGTTCACTCCGTACGGTGTGGAACAGAATGTAAAAGTAACGTTCCAACCCAATGCAAACGGAACTGCCGCTGTTTATGATTTCAATGCTTCAAAATGGACTCCTGTCAAAAAACAAAACGGTCGATTCCTGTTTGAAACCGCATTGAAACCGGGCGAAGGAAAGGTCTTCTGTATCTACCCGCGGAAATTGGCAAAATTGAATGCAGCCGTGACCGGATCTTCCATCAAACAGGGCAAAACAGCAACAGTCCGGGTGAATCTTCTGGACAACAGCGGAAAACAGCCCGGTGGACGGCAGATTCTGGATGTCATTGTGACGGACAGTGCAGGAAAAAATACCGATGAAAGTGGACTGTATGTCATGGAAAACGGGCAAGCCAAAATCCCCGTACGGATCGCACTGGATTCCAAAACAGGGAACTGGAAGATCCGGATCAAAGAACGTACAAGCGGGCTGACAACAGAAGCAAATCTCACCGTCACCGGCAAATAAAAATGAAGGAACTGTCACACAATGGAAACATGGCGGAAAGATGCAGAAGATTTTCTGAACAGTGAAAAACAATTCCATCTGGGTTTTCTCCCCAGCGAAGCACGGAATCCGCTGACGACTCACCTGGATACGGACTTCAGAGAAAAAACAGAAAAAGGCGTGAATACTCTCCTCGCCTGTGACCGCGTATTAGTGAAATTCTTCCGGGATGCCATCCGCCGCCCGGAATATCATGCCATGATCGCCGCCATGAAAAATGCACGGAATATCATTTTTTCCGGGTGCGGTGCCACCGGACGCCTTGCCATTCTTCTGGAAAGCGCATGGAATGAACTCCATCCGGATATGCCGAAAGTGTATTCCATTCAGACCGGCGGCGATTTTGCACTTGTCCGCTCTGTGGAAAATTTTGAGGATTACCCGGAAGGCGGCAGAAAACAGGTGGAAGACCTTGCCGTCAATGCACAGGATGTACTCATCGGCATCACGGCAACCGGGGAAACGGCATCCATTCTCGGGACAGCAAAAGAAGCCGCCTTGCGCGGCGCACAAGTCTTTATGATCATTTGTGTTCCAACTGCCATTGCCGCATCCCGTCTGGAACGATGCCGGGAATTATACGCCATGAAAAATGTGACTGCGATCGACATGCCCATCCCGGGAATGGCTGTCACCGGATCAACGCGGATGCAATCCAGCACCATTGAATTACTGGTGGCAGCATCCGCATTGGAAACAGCATGGGAGGCAAGTACAATGGATTATACACTTGCCTTTGAACAGTTATTGGATTCTCTGGAAAACAGTGCAAGTGCCATCGCCGCTTGTATTGAACAGGAGGAACAGATCTACCGGAACAGGGAATTGATCGATTATAATGTGAACGATCTGCTGATCGATGTCTTGAGTGATACCACGGAACGTTCCCCGACTTTTATGATCCCGCCATATAAAATGCGTTCCGATGCCGTTTCGGCAGAACCATGGGCAATGGCACGGGATCTTTCCGGCTCAACAGAAGAAATCTGGAAAAAATGTTTGCGGCGCGCTCCCCGGTGTATCGAATGGACGGAGGAAGAATATCACAATGCAGGACTTGCGATCCTGCTGAAAAAAGGCATCCCCCCTATTTCCGCACAATGTCTGTATCAAATCACCATCGGCAATGAAACGCTCCCCGCTCGTGCGGCGGCGCATCAAATCCAAATTATAAACGATCCGGCGGGACCGCTTACGTTTGACGGCAAAGTCATCGGCGGCAAAGTAACCGCCACGCCGTTACGCCTTTTTGAACATTTGCGGATGAAATTGGTAATGAATATCATATCCACCGGAACAATGGTGCGTCTCGGCAGAGTCAGAAGCAATTACATGATCCAATTGGCGATCTCCAATAAAAAATTGATCGACCGCGCCTGCCGTATCATTTCCGAACTCTGCCATATTGATTATGAAACGGCGTGTTATGAATTATTCCGTACCCGTGCGGAAATCGAAGGGAAAGACCTGTCACCGGTCGCAGAAACATTACGCCGCCTTGCAGCAAAATAAAAAGCCGGGAAAAAAGCCTCTTCGACGGTTTATGTCATAGAATCAGATCTCCTTTGAGCTTGAAAATTCCGGGAACTGCTAGATTTTCAATTTGAAGTACTCACGAAATCATGTAAGAAAAGACTCAATGTCCGAAAGAATTTAGAATCACTGTTAGACCAGCCCTGACAGATGGTTTGCTAAAAGTCAAATGTTTTTTTAATTTTTTTTGAAATTTTTATCGTATTTTTTGTCAGCAATAACCATTCCTCTGAGAATCAACAGC
>JAFVSW010000107.1 GCA_017503545.1 Lentisphaeria bacterium
AAGAGGGAAACGGGTCACGACCCGCCAACTCTGTTTCAGTAATCCGGCATTACGGAAAGAATTCACAAAGCGTTTTCTGCTTCACGTGAACAAAAAAGGCAAAAAAGGTGTATTCTCCCTCAGTGCAATGGATTGGCCGGGACGTTTCTGTGAATGTCCGGGTTGTGTAAAGTTGGAAAAACGTTATCAATGCCCCGGCGGTCCCCTTTATGATTATCTGATCGAATTGTGCAAAAACATTCAGAAAGAGTATCCGGATGTACTGGTATCCACCCTTTCCTACCGGAAAGATCAGTCCGAAAAGCCACCGGTCATTGAAGGAAAACTGCCGGAAAATATGGTGATTGTTTTTGCGCCGATCGATAACGATTTCAGCAAGCCGTTATCCCACAAAAATAATGCGGAAACGTATCAGAATCTGAAAAATTGGAGCAAGATCGCAAAACATCTCTGGGTATGGCATTATCCTCAGCCTTACGGCAGCGGCATTTTCGGATCTGTGGAACGGAATATCATTGATACAAAGATGTTCTACGAAGCCGGAGTCACATCTCCCTATTATGAACATACAGCACGGGTTCATTCCGGTTTGAATTTTGCCGATCTGCTCACCTATCTGCACTTGCGGTTGTTTATCGACCCATATCAGGATCATAAAAAACTCATCAAAGAATTTTGTGATGTCTATTACGGAAAAGCCGCGGACCTCATGATCCAATATATCAACGATCTGGATACCATCGCACGGAATTTTCCGACGGCTGTCCCCTGGACCTCCGGCACATTGAAAGGAACCGCAACAGAAGCCAATCTTGTCAAATGGGCAAAATTGTTTGATCAAATGGAAAAGTTGACGGCAGACGATCCCAAAGCACTTGCCAATGTCAAAGATGTCCGTATTACATTGGATACGCTCACCTTGTCAAGCCAATATCCTGCCTTGCGTAAAAAATATCCGGCATTGTTCCCGGCTCCGGAAAAAGTGGCAAAGCGGATCAAAGCCACAGTGGAAGCCTCCATGCTGCGCCGGTATCCGGTCAACATCAGCAATGCACGCGGCGTTTGGCGTAAAAATCCATTGGATGCGTTGAATCATGCCATGTTATTGGCAGTCTGCACTCCGAAACCAATTCCCGCGCCGTTGAATACAGTTGCGCCGGAAAAATTGCTGCAAATTTATCCGACCTCTGCAAAATGGTATAAAACGGTAAAAGATCCGGATGCGGCAGTCGGTTTTGCTGTTTACGATGCCAAAAAAGATCTTGAACTGCCATTCACTTGCGGTTTTTATAACGAAATCAGCAAAAAATTCCTCCTGACCAGAAAAATCCAAAAAGAGGAAATCAAAATTGACCGCTATCACTTATACAAAATCGGGGAAGCCCCCATTTCCAGTTCCGGATGTCTGGTCTGGACAATGAGTTCCTGGCGGGTCAGTATCCGTTGTGCGCAAGCATACACCCCCGGTGATGCCCCGGATAAAAAGTATGAGATCTGGATTTCCATGAAATTTGAAGGTCCGGGGTATGATCCGGCAAGTAAAGCAAAGAAAAACCGGGTTCTTATCGACCGGGTGATCATCGTAAACCGGTAATAAAAGTTATCCCGGTCGCCCGAACAGAGAATTATTACAAAACGGAATACGGGGAAAACGCTTTGAACAAAAAGTGTTTTCCCCGTAATTTATTTTTATGATCTGCGTATCTTTATCTACAAGCAATCAGAATTCCGGAACGATCACGGCTTCGCCGTTACGCATTGCCGATTCATGCGCACAAATCCCGGCGGCTGTAATATTACCGGCAAGAATTTCATCGATCCGGGGCTTGCGTTCTTCCACACAACTCCGGACAAATTCATGCACAAGGTGAGGATGAGAACCATGATGTCCACTCTTATCAAAACGCCACAATTCTTCCGGTAAAATGTGATAATAATGAGGCATCTGTACCTGTTCACATTTTATGCGGGCACGGGTACTGCCTTCCGGAATATAAGATGTTGAGACGTAGGGATCCCAACTGTCGCTGATCGCCCATTCAAAAGAAGAATTGGAACCATAAACGAACAAACCTTCCTGATATGCACGCGTGGTTTCAAACAGGGAACGGGTCGCTTCGCCCTTAAGTCCATTTTCAAACTCAAACAGAGCAGACTCGATCGGATACGGATTACCATACTGCCGCACCAAATCTTCAGCCATCGTTCCGGATCCGAAACAATTGACACGGCAGATACGGGAACCGGACAGTGCAACCATAGGTCCGATTGCATGAGTTCCATACCACATGGGAGGCAATCCCATCCAGTATCCGGGCCAGCCTTCCATATTCTGATAATGGCTTCCCCGGAGGAACTGGATCTTGCCCAGTCTGCCATCCTGAATCATTTCGGAGATATAGAAAAATTGATAAGAATACAGAGTCGTCTCCATCATCATATAATTTTTACCGGATTTCCGTTTTGCAGCAACGATCCGGCGGATATCTTCCAATGATGTTGCCATAGGGACGGCACATGCGCAATGTTTCCCGGCATTCAAAACCGCTATACTCTGTTCCGCATGCATGGGGATCGGCGTAACGATATGTACTGCATCAATCGTTGGATCGTTCAGGATATCTTCAAAGGAATTGGCGATTTTGACATTCCGGAGTTCTTCCGCCAATTTATTGGAATATTCCACGCATGTATCATAAATCGTCACTTCCCCCACATCGGGGTGAGAACAATAAATACGGGCAAAAGAAATACCAAAGCCCAAACCGACAACGGCAATATTGATTTTTTTCATATAAAAAACCTTTCTTTTGAAGAGAAATCCATGTTTTTTGTTTGAATCATACGTTTTTAATAGTATATTATACCACAAATAATAAAAATAACAATGCACAAAACCGACAAAAAGATATACATTCTTACGATAATATGAAAATTTTTGCAAAATGGAAATACCGGAAAATGTTCCCCCTGCCCGCAGGCAATATGGAATTCCAGATCCATGGCTTCGGAATTCAGGAAGAATATCGTCTGGGAATGGTGCGGCGAACATTGGGATTGCCCAATGAATATCTGTTGGTCATGTTTCAAACACCGGTTAAATTCAATCAACAGGATATGCAGGAAAATTCCATTGTTCTGATTCCGCCGGGAACACCGCACAGTTTCGGTTTGGAAAACGAAAGCTGGACCCATTCCTGGCTCATGTTTTCCTGCAAAAACAGAAAACTTCCTCCGGAAATCAGGGAAAATTTTTATCCCATGCTGCTGCCGCATTTGAACTATCTTGCGGAATTGAATGAACAACATATTCTGGATGGACACCTGATTGATTCCATTATACACAATATATTACATACTTTCACGTTACAGAATAAAACGTGCAAACACTGGAACGACAGGATCGCAAAAACGCTGCCGATGCTGCTCCAAAATGGCAAAACTCCATCTCTGGAAAAATTGGCGAAATCTGCCGGCTTATCCGTTACCCGGTATTCCGAATTATTCAAAGAAATATACAATATCTCCCCCATTCAATACCGACTCCATGCCTTACTGACGGAAGCAAGAAAATTACTGTTGGACAGTGATATGACCATTGCAGAAATATCAGATGAACTGGGCTTTTTCAGCCCTTATTATTTTTCCAGACAATTCCGGGCAAAATTCGGGATCCCGCCCCGGCAGATACGAAAAAAAGAGCCGTTTTCCCCCGCAACAGAAAAGTAACCGATCAAACGGCTGCATTTATTGTGTGTTGATATGACCGGATGTTTTCTGTTTGCGGTAATCGCCCGGTGACATAGCATATTCACGCAGAAAACGACGCCGGAAATAGGCTGGATCATTGAATCCGCATTGAAAAGCGATTTCTTTTATATTCAAACTGGTATTCAATAACAGGTGCGCCGCATGTTTCAAGCGGATCCGGTTCAGTGTATCCGTAACCGATTCTCCATAATAACGCCGATAGATCCGCCCCAGATAATCCGCATTACAATGCAAATCCTGTGCAAAAACCGATGTGGAAACATCTTCTGCAAACCGCAGCGAAAGCATTTTACGCAAGCGCAGCAGAATATCCGGAACGGTATCCGACTCAAGTCGTTTTTGATCATTGCGATATGTTTCATGCAGAATCAATGAAAATAACAGATTCAAACCGACCACATCATCCGGCACATCATTCTGCAAAGCAAGAAAGGACTGAAAATATTCACTCAGCCGTATGGGATTTTCCACCGCAGAACTCCGCGGCAATGACTGGAGAAATTGTTCTGCAGCACTGTTCATCACCTCAAAATGAATCCAGAAAAAGGAAAGTGTCCGCGGATAACTCTGTGTACCGCCATGGCGTATTCCCGGCGGCAACAGAAGGCAATATCCTTGCGGAACAATATAATTTTCCTGATCCACAAACATATGTAATTCATTTTGCAGGACAAAGATCAATTCCCAGGATCGAATGATCCGCGCCTCATGACTGCCACGTCCACGGGAAATAAACCGTCCGCCATTTTGAACTTTATATTCTGCCAACATCAATTTTTTGATTCCTTTCAGAAAAAAAATATAATCACAGATTATAAAAAGTCAAGGACAGATGAATCGTAAAGTCGGAAATATCTCTAAAATCTATGCTTTTATCTCTTGACAAACCATATAATAAAGTGTATAATACGGAAAGAAAGATGAAAAAATTGATCAATGTCATTGTAACTTATAACGTTTTTTTTACAGGAGTTTATTATGCAGGAGAGAAAGACTGATACCTTGTCCGGTTCCCCCCTCAAAACGCACAAAAACGAACAGGCAGACCTGAAAGAGCAAAAAAATTATCACGAAAGCAATTTTATCCCAA
>JAFVSW010000108.1 GCA_017503545.1 Lentisphaeria bacterium
ATGTGTCGCCGGGCAATACTTTCCGCTTGCTCAAAGAAATCGGTGCGGACTGTGCCGGAGCGGTCTCTTTTTATCCGCAAGGCGAAACACCGCAGTCGGCAAATGATCCCGTTTACCGGAAACTTTCAGCAGAGGAAGCGTACAAGATCCTTGATAACCTCGGACAACGCCCCTTGGATGTGGGCGATGAAGGTGTCCGCATTTCCGGAGCTGGTTCGCAGGAAAAACTTGTGGCGTGTGTGCAAGATGGCGCGATTTCTCTGCCCCTTTACGGAACTCCGTCAACTCACATCATCAAGCCGGTGATCCCGAATTTTCAGAGCAGTGTTCATAATGAATATTTCTGCATGAAACTGGCTAAAGCGATGGGACTGCCGGTTGCGGAGTGCGATATTTTAACCATTGATGACGATGTTTTTTATGTGGTGGAACGCTTTGACCGCAGTACAAAAAACGGCATTACACGGCGGCTGCATCAGGAAGACTTCTGTCAGTTGCTCAATGTGCCGCCCCATCTGAAATATGAAGAAGACGGCGGTCCGGGAGTTAAAGATTGTCTGCAATGTATGAGTGATATGCATATATCTGCGATGAGCCGCTTGCAGTTTATCCGCTTGCTGATTTTCAATTTTCTTATCGGGAACTGTGATGCCCACGCAAAAAATTATGCGGTGCTTTATAATAATGGAGTTCCGTCATTCGCTCCGGCATATGACTTGCTCTGTACTATGGTTTACGAAACTATGTCACGCTGTTTTGCTATGAGTGTCGGTGGCGAAAACCGCATGGGAATGTTGAAAAAAGAGCATTTTTCCGCAATGGCAGAAGAGTGTGGACTCAACCCCAAGATGGTACTTGCCGAGCTTGATTCTATGGCGGCAAAACTTCCCGGCATTGCCGACAAACTTGACCGGGAACTCAATGCAGTGCATCCGTCAACCGTTTATGGCAGCATTGCCTGGCAGGTCAAGCATCTCTGCCTGCAAGTAGCCGAGTAAAAAGTTTTTTTACAAAAATCTTCCGTTCGCAATCCAATAGGACACAAAATGTCCACTTGCGGGGTGTATATTATATTTCGTAAGTGTATGTTGGGGTATTTTGTCGATTTTGTCGAAAGGTTTTATGGTAAATATCAATGCAGATGAACATCCGGGACTGCATCGTTATTCTCTGGAATTGGCGAAGTATCCGGAGCTTACGGAGAGTCAATACAACTCCGTCTTATCCGACTTGAAACAGCCGGAGGGGAGCGTATTGTATCAAAACGCCCGTGAAACGTTGATCTGCTCTCATCTGGCAATGATCCTCGGCATGGCAAAAGACACCTACCGCAGATATTATGGCTTATCAATGGAAGACTATGTCGGCTTGGGGAATATGGCAATGGTGACAAAGTTCAACCGTTTTAAGGTCGGACAGAAAGTTCCGTTTGCCGCATATATGAAAAAAGTCATTGAACGGTATATCCTTGCCAATGTCAAAAAACACATTATCTGGGATCGGGCGGAAGATGTGGATATTGAACTTGTTGGAATTTCCGACAGCTTTACCGATGACCGCAACTACGATTTTCTGCACCGTGCGATCGGTGAACTTTCTGAACTTGAGCAGAAGATCATCCACTACTCATTCTTTGATAACTATGAACCGGATGACCGGGAAATTGCCCGTAAGTTGCGGATTTCTAAAAATTACCTTGCTGAAACACGGCAGAAAATATTTGAAAATCTACGAACCAAACTGCAAAAACGTTATTTGCCCGTCCCAGACCGCCGATATATCATTGAACCACGAACCCAAGAGGATTTGTCATAATGCTTGAAATAACATCCATTGCCGCAGACTTGATGAAGATCTTTGCTCAAAGAAAATATAACCTCCATCGCTATGATGATACCACCGCCATTGAGCTGCTGAAGTATCTGCAAACTTTGGCTCAAGCGGAAAAAGTACCTACTCCGAAACTGGATCAGTATCTTGCCGGAGAATATCCGCCAGTGCATATGGGGTGTCATATTGCCAATATTTTGTGCAATCAATGTGGTATGGAAGATGTGGAAGTTCCGGATATGACCACAATGTCGTTAGAGGAGTATCAGGACATCTGCAAAAACATTTTCCCGGAAGTCATACTGAAAATCTTTCCTGAACCAATGGAAAAGCTTGATCCCTATGTCAACTTGCTTCCGATATGGGAGTTGGAGCTGTATAGAAAAGTATCTGATGAAGTGTGGTACGGCTCGGATGAATTACGCAATGTCTTTGCCTTGATACGGGATTATATTCATCTATGCGTCAATGATTGGGCATTACATATGGCAGAACTGTTCTTTACTTCCTGGAATGAATATCTGCTCACTCAGAAGTGGCCTGACCGCATTGCGGAACTGGAAAGTGAATTGCAAGATGCACAGGAGTACAACCGTACTGCCGACCTTATGCTTGAGCTGCAATCACGCCGGATGAATGCACTCCGGAGTGCCGCCGAAGAACACTATATCACTCTGACCGATGCGGCAAGGCGTGTGCTGACAGTGGAATTTGATCACAATCCCTGCGATAAAGATGTCCGGGCATTAGCGATGTGGCTTTCCCGGCAACTGAAAAACGCCGAAAGTATCCAGCTGCAGCCCAAACGCCCGCGATATTTCCGCTGTGAAGATGTTTTGAATGCTTTTGAAAAACATTCCGACATCAAAATGACAGCGGAACAAATGCGTATTCAAATCCTCGATGCTGGCACTCCCAAGAGTAAAATCAGTTAAGCTATTCGAGTAAACTCAAAACATTCTGACTCGCCTTGCGGCGTCTTGCAAAAGTCCCACCGCCGTAATTTTTCGGCTGTTACCACAATGGGTAGCAGCCTCAAAATTCCATCAGCGGTCTTTTTTGCAATCCATCCACAATTCTTTGTCACACTGTTTTCAGTTCACTCGCGGTTCACACGGCAACTTTTTTCTAAAAATTTTCAATTTTTATATCCCTGAAAGTCAACTGCTTTCGGGGATTTTTTGGTATGCGCGGCATGCGCATTGACTCGCCGGTGGAAGTCCGGTACAGGCCTTGTCAGTAGGAACTGTTAGCGAAAGCCAAGGGTGTCCATCGTGAGGTGGAATCTGAAAGAAGGCAATAGCAAAATCCCGGTCTG
>JAFVSW010000109.1 GCA_017503545.1 Lentisphaeria bacterium
ACATTCATCTGCCATTGTCTGCCAACGGCAGGTGTCCCTTTGATATCCAATGCACGGAAGGGGATCCGCAAAGCAACACGCCAGGAATCTTTCAACTTTTCCACTTTGGAAAGAACGTTCGGCTCTTTCAATGGTGTGGTTTTCATCGGCCAGGAACCATCGCCCCAGGTTTCAGAAAAACAATGCACTTTCCCATTGGGGGAAATGAAAAACTGATATTGATGTTTGTATCCATCCGGACGCAAAAAGACTTCGCAGGATTCCTGCATACTGTAATGACGTCTGTCATCCATCTTCTGCTTGGAGGCATTGGGCAGAAAACACTCAATATTGTAATAAATGGCATCTTTTGTATAAAAAACTTCCGCTGATGTACGGAATTTTGCACGGCTGTTCGTCGCAGGCACAATAAAGTCATTCAACACCGCAGCATTGTTCCAATATTTCCGGTTGAAAATATCATCAAAGGGAATGTTTGCCGCAACAAACGGAATGGATGCCATACGGTTTTCAAAGGCATTCCCCTTTTTGACTTCACTCATATTAATATCGGCAAAATAACAGGAGCCGTCTTTATCGAACACGATCCCCATGCTGATTTGAGCCCGGTATGCCCCGGCAGGCGCAACACATTCCGGCATTTCCACCAATTGCCAATCCCGGGACCCCTGAAGATTTTTGATCTTCATATTCCAGACTTTTTTACCTTTATAATCCACAAACAACGGTTTGCCTTTGGCATCCATCCACAGGATATGCATGGAAGCGGCACTCAACCATTTGGAAAAATCACTCTTCAGCCAATAACGGATCTGATACACTTTGCCCGGTTCCACTTTCACCGTCTGCGATATCATGTGCCCCGTATGATCAAAGCAAATTGCATTCTTCTTACCTGGAGCAATCCCCTTGCGGATGCCGGAGGTCTCATTCAGCCGTCCACTCCAATTTACAGGGCGTTTTCCATCCGGTTGGATTTGGGAGAAATCACCATTTTTCAACATGTTTTCCTGTGCGCCGAGGAGGAATGCGGCAGCAAAGAAAAGCACCGGCAAAATTTTACTTACTAATTTCATTCGTTTTCGTCCTTATGTTTGCAATTATTGGATAAAACCGCGGGGAGAGAGTTTATCGCCGCTTGCGTAAAGCAGATTGTATGTGCTGCCCTTCATGGATTCCACATGTCCATCAAAGAACAGAATATTTGCCGCATTTCCCAACGGGATCGGCGGCGGATCCGGCCATTTATAATGGCTGAACGGCTGAGACCCATGCCGGAATCCAAGCGCGGCAGAACCGGCAGAGGCACACACTGTTTTGTAACCATTATCACCGGAAATATAAGCCAATGACGGCTGTTTTACGTTCCCGACTTTATGAGGCGGCCAAGTCGTATTATCGATCTCACCGCATAACCGGATATTTGCCATATAGTGGGAATAAGTAAAGCCATTTGTGCTGTCTTCCATTGGCAATTGTTCGCCGGGACAAATAAAAATATTTTTGGAATTCGGTCCTTTCATATAAGCATACCGGATATAGGAATCCCAGCTTTGCGGATTGCCGGTCAAAGTACGCACGCCAAAAGAAGGCAGGATCCAGTCGGCATAATCCGATTGATAAGCGATCTGATACAAAAACTGCTGTTTTGTATTATTCACACAAGTTGAGTTTTTAGAAATGTTTTTGACTTTTCCCAAAGCAGGCAGCAGCATTGCAGCAAGAATGGCTATAATTGCAATTACCACCAGTAATTCGATCAGAGTAAAATCTTTTTTCTTACGATCCATAGTTTGTCTCCTTGTTTGATTGAGTTATTTCATTTTAAAAAGTTGGTATTTCAGCCATGTATAAAGAGTATCCCCCATCTGTCTGTATCCTGCAGTGGCAGGG
>JAFVSW010000110.1 GCA_017503545.1 Lentisphaeria bacterium
CCGAGTTGAAGACGTTCCGCAGGAACTGGATTCATCGTGGAGGCAATGACAGATCCGGAAAATCATTGCATTGGCGAATATGCCATTCCGTATCGGAACGCCATATCCGTCAATGCCGGTCTTAGGCAATGTAGTTCGATGTCTTATCCCCAGGGTTCTCGCTGACGCTTCACCCTGGCTTGTCACGGCGTAATGAAATGAAGACGGAGCTTTACTGTGCCGTGCCGTTGGCACTGGTTCTAGATTCATCTCAGCTTATTCGGACGTTGCGTTCTTTTCTTGTATAAATCCGAGGGTATTTAAAATCAAAAAGGCATAAACTTCAGAGAATATTAAACTCAAATAAGATCTGATTTTATGACACAAACCGTCGAAGAGGCAAAAATTGTATTTATTTCACTTTCAACAGCTGATCCCAGCTTGTCGTGTAGGATGGAGTCAGCAAATCCCGTTTCATCTGCCACGGCTTGCGGATTCCCTCCCCTAACGAAAATACCGTCCCTTTCCCGAATTTCGCATTCAACGCATCCACAGTCCGGAATAATTGGGAACATTCCAGCGTTTTTTCTTCCTGAAATAAATCAAGCTGACGGGTCGTACCCGATTCCAAACCGAAAAAAATCACACCCGATTTTTTATACCGGCGTCCCGGAATATAAATACTTTCCAATTTCGGACGGATCGCTGTCAGCATCTTCCCCGTATCATCCGTCGGGACAGGAAATGTAACTGTCACTGCGGTTTCCCCGGCAGGCAAATTGCCGCCTTCATATTCCGGATACATTTGAAAATACACCGTCGCCCCGGAGGCAAATTGTTGTTCCTTGCGTAATTTTTCCGCCGCTTTTGCGGTATAGGTTGCAACCGATTCCTCCAGATCACACAGATCCAATACCGGATGTCCGAACGACCGGGAACAGGTTATACTTTTTGACGGTTCGTCGGGCAATTCTTCTTCCAGACAGGGAATCCCACGCAATTCCAGAATTGTTTTTCCCAACAAAACGCTGAATTTTTTCTGCATTTCCACCACATCCTGATTTGCTAAAAGCCAGGCGGTACGGATCCCCAGCCGTTCCAATTTCGGCGCCAGTTTCCGCCCGACACCCCAGACTTCAGAAACAGGTAATTTTTCCAGTACCGATTTCAAATCGGATGGCATAACATAGACTCCGGACGGCATTTTTTTACCGATATGATTTGCGATTTTTGCCAACGTTTTTGTGGGGGCAAAACCGACTCCGCAAGGAATCCCGACCCATTGCAAAATCGTTTGACGCACCGTTCTGCCGAATGTTTCATAATAGGCATCCGCCGGGAGTGCAGGGTGGATAAACGCTTCATCAATGGAATATTGTTCCACTTTCGGGACAAATTCCTGTAATGTGGCAATGACCCGCCGGGAAAGGTCGGCATACAATTCATAATTACTGGATTTCAGGATCAAACCATATTGGGGAATCAAAGGTTTCAACTGAAAATATGGCGTACCCATGGCAATTTTCAATGCCTTGAATTCGTTGGAACGACTGATGCAGCACCCGTCGTTATTGGATAACACCGCAACCGGTTTGCCTTCCAGTGAGGGATCGAATACACGCTCACAGGACACAAAAAAATTATTGCCGTCCACCAACCCGATCATGACCGCACCGGAAACTGATGGATACATGCCGTAACAACACCGAAAATCTTTAATTCCATTCCTTCCGTAAATACAATAGAACGGTATTTCCGGTTGCCGGGAACCAGACGGATCGCACCGGTCTGCTCATCCCGATAAAAATATTTGACCGTAAATTCATTATCCACACAGGCAATGACAATGGTCCCGTTCCCCGGTTCCAGAGAACGGTCCACCACAAGAATATCGCCGGAACGGATTCCGGCACCGGACATGGAATCCCCCTCCGCCCGCACGAAATAGGTGGCTGCCGGCTTTTTCACCAGCAAGTCATGAAGATTCAGCGGGGTGTCAATATATTGTTCCGCCGGAGATGGGAAGCCGCATACAGCGGGAGATGCCATCAGCGGCGGATTTGGATTTGACAATATATTTTCTTTTTCCATTGATAAGCTCTCAACTTAATTCAAGCGGCAAGGATTGCACCAGGCATCCAGTCCGTTTTTATCGGTGATCTGCAAACGGACATAAGACCCGGGTCTGTTGACGTTGCGTAAATCAAATTCAACGTGAGTAATACATTCCGCATTATCCGTTTCATACACTTGGGGCGTATAAAGTCCGGCAGAAGCGGACATAACAAGTTTGGCATTGATAACCGGGGAGAAATCGGCAGAGAAAATACCGTTTTCAAACGAAATTTTTTCGATCATGGGACCGCGTGAAGCATAGAAATTACCTTTACGCAAGGCATCAACAGCACTTTCAACCGTGCGTTCTTCCGCACAAATCACGGTAAAGCCATGGAAAAGTGAAGATTCTTTGTGGACGTCATCCACGGCAACCGCATTGATATTCTGCCCAGCCTGCAATAATTCATCCCAGGTCTGTTGACTGTATGCTCTGCCGATGTAGATACATTCGGTATTGAAAACTTCCATGATATTGTAATTTTTCAGCGGCATAAGATCGGCAGAAGAAAAACCGCACCAGTAGGGATGCGCCACAATAGAAATCGCACCGACACTGTTGAGATAATCAATCGTTTCCTGAATTGTTTTTGTTTTTACAGATTCCAATTCTGTTCCGGTGGGAACTCCAACACCCACTACATGCCAGGGGGATTTGCCTTCAACCCCATACACCGGGTGTACTTCCGTGCCGGAACAGAGAAGCATACCATGGTTATCATATTGAGAAAGCTCATGGGTTTTCCAATGATCGGTAAGATTCAGAAAATCATAGCCTTTTTCCGCGTAACGGCGGATAAGTTCCTGGGGTTCGATTTTGCCATCCGACACCGTAGTATGGGCATGAAGATTGGCTTTCAGCGGGATAAGATTTTTTCCGTAATAGGAGATCATGAGATACATTCCTTCTGTTCATTTTAGTAGATGGATAAGGAAAATATACAACGGCAAGATCAAAATGCAAGAAAACAAAAATATATTTCTTGAAAAACAGGGCAAGCGTGATATATTAGCCTGAAAAGAAGCGACCAATCATCAACAAAAGGACTCATCAAATGAAGAATATTGCATTTGCAGGCTGCGCTCACATCCATACCCCGTCATTCGTCAAAATGCTCAAAGAACGAACTGCCGAATTCAATGTAATCAAAGTTTGGGATCATGACAAAGCCCGGGCAAAAAATACAGCAGATCAATTCAACGCGGTTGTCTGTGCATCACCCGAAGAAATCGCCAACGATCCTGCTGTGGATGCCGTTGTAATCACCTCCGAAACCAATCAGCATAAAGAATTGGCAACGTTGATGGCTAACGCAGGCAAACATCTTTTTATTGAAAAACCTCTCGGATTCGCCGCAGCCGATGCAAAAGAACTGGCAGAACTCATCCGGAGCAAAGGGATTATTTTCCAAACCGGATATTTTATGCGCGGACTCGGCCCCATCCGGCAAATCAAGAAATATGTTGAGGAAGGAAAATTCGGAACGATCACACGTATGAGATTCTCCAACTGTCATTCCGGATCTCTCGGCGGATGGTTCGATGCAAACTGGCGCTGGATGGCTGCCCCCACCATTGCCGGTTGCGGTGCTTTCGGCGATTTGGGAACACATGCATTGGATATTATCATGTGGATCCTGGGCAGACCATCCAAAATCACCGCATCCATCCACACGGTCACAGCCCGCTACGGTGCTGATTGCGATGAATCCGGCGAAGCATTGCTGGAATTTCCTTCCGGGGCAATTGCCACACTGGCGGGCGGATGGGTTGATCACAGTAACCCGATGCTGTGCGAAATCAGCGGAACCAAAGCACATGCAGCTGTCATTTTTGATAAACTCTATTTCAGCAATAACGAACGGACGTATCCGGTCAACCGGGAACCGGTGGAAGATGTCATGCCAAATCTGCCCCATGCGTTCCAGCTTTTCCTGAACAAACTCAATGGGGAAAATGTTACCCTGGTCGATGTTTATGAAGCGGCAGACCGGAATATCGTTATGGAAGCAGCATATAAATCCAGTGCAGAAGGTGTTCGTTTGAACATTGAATATTAATCGAGGTATCCTGTAATGAAAAAATTCTCTTTTCTGATTTGTCCGAACGCCATCCCCTGCGCCGATTTCTCCCAGTTCATCAACGCTGCATCCAAAACCCGTCTGAAAGATATCAGTGTACGCCCTGCATGGATTCCGTTTGACGGAATCGAAAAAACCGATTTGCGGCTCAGTTGCATCGGGAATTACGGCAATTTTGCAGACAAAGCCTTGCAGGAAGAATTATATACCGTAATGGAAACTGCCGAAAAATACAACATTCCTCTGATCAATATTGCATCCGATCCCAATATCAATACGGCAGATCAGCGCAGTTCCGCCGATTTCTTCCGGGATGCAGCCGCTTGCGCAAAAGAAAAAAATCTTGTTTTCACTATGGAAACTTACGGCGTCATGACGCGTACCGCAGAAGAATGTCTCCGCCTGGTGGATCGGGTCAATCATGAATGGTTCCAGATCTGTTACGATACCGCCAATGTCTGGAGGTTCGCTCCCGAATTCAAAACCGGTGAAGATTTGACCAACGACTTCCGTAAACTCAAAGGCATGATCGGTCACATGCACCTGAAAGATTTTGAACCGGAAACAAAAACGATCACTGTCCTCGGCAAAGGGGAAGTCGATTTCCCTGCCATCTTCTCCCTGTTGGAAGATTGGGGCTTCGATGGCATAATCGGACTTGATTTGGAAACGACACGCGCCTGTAAGATCAATACGGTTGCTGCACACGAAGAAGAGTTGAAACTCTCTCTGGAATATCTGGAATCACTGAATGTGATCAAGTAATATGAATGAAATACAAAAGACTGAAATTTCGGAAAATCTGGTTACAGATTTAAAACAGATTATCCTGCAGGCACGACAAGGTGCTTATGCAGCGGTCAATGCCTGTATGATTTCCGCTTATTGGAAAATCGGACAGCGGATCGTGGAAGAAAAACTTAACGTCCGAACAAGCTCGGATTTACCGGAAAACAAGCCCTGTAAGGGCGGTAAGAGTCAGACAGCCCAGGGTGAGCGAAGCGTAACCCTGGGATAAGGCATTAGAACTACATCGTCCAAGACTGGCATTGGCGGATATGGCGTTCCGGTACGGAATGACATATCCGTTAATGCGATGATTTCCCGGAAACGTCATTGCCTCCACGATGAATCCAGTTCCTGCGGAACGTCTTCAACGCGGAGGCTGTCATAGAGCAATGTTATTCAATATTCTATTCCCAGGGTTACGCTTCGCTCACCCTGGGCTGTCTGACTCTTGCCGCCCTTACAGGGCTAGTCTATCGATAAATCCGGGTTTATTCGGACGTTTAGATTTGTGCTTTTTTTTACGTGTAAAACTGGTCGATTCTACATTCTGTATTTGTTTATCAGGTGTTTTTGTGCATAATTGTGGCACAAACCGTCGAAGAACCGATTTTTTTCCGGTCCCGCACTTGCATTTTCCGTCAAGACGTGCTAAAGTAAGCCATGTAATATAAAAAATGAGGTACAACATGAAAAAAACATTTGCCGTTTCTCTGTTCGCTTTCGCATTGATTTTTCTTCTCTCCGGCTGCGCATCTTCTGAACGTATGGCGCGCCTTTCTGCCGGGATCGTGGATGAATATTCCGTCCCGAAAAGTTATCGCACCCGTTCCGAAAAATATATGAAAGTCACCCAAAAACAGTTGAAGGACCGCAGTGCAGCCAAACAGAAAATCGGCGATTTGAATGAATCATTGGTCAATATCTGGCCGTTCTATTTCCGGTCAAAGGATTATTTCTCCATCCTCTGGCCGTTTATCGACTTCGATCCCTACGGCATGGCGATCCGCCCCCTGTATAATCAGGAAGGCGACGACCATTCCATTCTGTTCCCCCTGTCCTCCTGGAATACCGCAACAAATAGCGGCTGGGTGTTGAACACGATCTGGAGCTATCCCACCACATACATGTTCCTGCCGTTGTTTGTGCATCATGAAGTCAAAAACCACGATATTTTCCGGATGTATACCCCGCTTTATATCCAGGAAGTCAAATATCCGGACTGGGAACAATACAAAACAAAAAATCAATGGATCCCCGGCAATCGTCCTCTCTCCAAACTTTATATCCTTTTGTGGTATTACAATGTGGAGCAATACTGCGATCTGGGCAAATGGAACTTTTTACGTTACTACAATCCAAAGAAACCCTATGATAAATGGAAGAAAAATGAACTGATATATCATCTCGCCGGGACCAATGAAAAAGTCCCAACCAATGAGAAAGAATATAATGCGTTCCGTCTGAAAAAGATCAAAGAAAATCTGAAAATCACCGATTATCCCAATTTCGGCATCCCGTTGTTCTTCTCCTATAAGAAAATACCGAATGAAACTTCCTGGCGCGGCGGACCGCTCTGTTTCTTCGGCAGCAAGAACGGAGACAAATTTTTTGAATGGGACATCATGGGCGCAATCATTGCCGCTTATGAAAATCGGCAGCGTAACGCTCCGGGCAACCTCTATGTCCGCCCGGATAAAACAAAATATGATTCTATACTGCTCCTTTCCAGCATCAACACGACACAAAACTATAAAGATACCGGCACGGTCAAAATCCTGAATACGTTGAAAAAACTGTCTCACGGCGGCATTGCGACATTCCACCGGAATCTGCCGGAAATCAAAAAACAATTTGCCCTGCTGAAAAAAGATTTCCCTGCCGACCGGATCAAAAACGGTGAAACATTAAAAATGTATTTGCAGGAGCATTATACATCTACCGATTATCCACTCAACCCGAAACGGTATCACGGTTTCACCGGTATGATGTTCTTTTATGATTTTGATAAGCAAAATAATGATACATTCTGGTTCGCCCTGCCCCTGCTGACCTGTTATTCTGCAAAAAAAGACAGCTCTACCTTCTGGAGCGTCCCCCTGCTCTCATTCAAAGATACCAATAAAAATCGGGATATTACAGGGATCATGCCGCCATTCGTTTATTTCCATCGTACAGACCGGTATGAACCCTGGACGCGCCGGATCAATCCGCAGACGACGAAATGGGTGAATGAAAATCAGAGTTGCGAAACGGAAGGTCTTTACAGTCTGTGCGGACTCTTTTTCCGGGGGAAACATTCCTTTATGGTGGCGAAAGCCGGATTGGATGCAAAAAAATTGGAAAAAGTCCGCGCCAATCTTTTTGAACTTCATCGGGAACAGAAATATTTGGCAGATCGACAGGTAAGACTCAATAAAGAAAAAGAAAAAACAAAGAATTGGAAAACAAAAACCAAAATCGAATATTATCGCCGCATGATCAAGATCGAAGAAGAAAAAATCGCCACGGATAAGCTCGAACGTGATCTGCTCAAATACAAGAAAAAATTGAACGATACACAGACCAATGCAAAAACATTCGGTGTCACGTTCACGGAAAAGGACATCAAACAATACAATTCCATGCTGGAAGTCGTCAAGAAATTGTTCGCCATTAATACAGAGATCCGGGCAAAATCCGATATCGGGAACGGCTTGTTCTTCCGTAAGGAAAATTATTATAACGGCGATTATAAATGGCATCTGTTGGGTATTCTTGCCAATGGCGAAAAGAATGGGGCCATGGAATATATACAGGTCCTCCACTTCCTCTATCGTCACAGACAGGAAGGTGCCAGATCAGAAACCGTGTATTTCCCGTTCATCGCAATCAAAAAAGATGGCAAGGACAGCCGTTTCTCCTTTATGGGGCGCATTTTTGAACGCACCATCCGGAACGGAAAATCCAGCGGATATATCCTCGGCATCCCCTATTGAACAACAAGTTATCGTCAGAAATCACCCGGTAATGTTTCCGTTGCCGGGTCGATCTTTCCGCTGTTGAATAACGTGTTTTTCAGTGCCGCATCTGCCGCATCCGGATAGGATTCTTTGCAGGGGATACGCCGTTTTTCCCGCATTTCAATATGACCGTCAAGCAACGCAACTGTCGCCCGGCGATTATGCCGGAAATATGCCGCACGGTTGGTGCCGATATTCCCCACCGCATGTTTGCCGGATGGATTAACTGCATCCAGCGCATAACAGAGGTGTCCGTAATTTTCCACCAGCATTGCTGTACGGGAAGGCTTGGTAAAGACTGCAGTTTTGATTCCATGTCCATTTTCCGTGGCAATCAGATAATTCAAGCCGTAATTGGTGGTAATGTCTTCCGTTGCCGTTTCCATAGGACAACGCAGAACTTTTTCCGGCTTTTTCGATGCCGCATCGTTCTTCAGATAAAACTGAACAATGCCATCCAGCCAGTTTTTCGCACTGATACTTTCCCCTGCCGGGGTAAAGCCCCCAAGTAAATTATCACGACACGGCAAATATGTCTCATAATCGTTTGCATAATACAAGTAGACCGATGCCAACTGTTTGCCGTTGGAACTGCACATAGTCCCTTGCGCACTCCTCTTCGCCTGTTGCAATGACGGCAGCAGCATCGCCGCCAATATGGCAATGATTGCAATCACAACAAGAAGTTCAATGAGGGTAAAATGCGCTGTTTTCAGGGAGGCGGAATGGAACTTTTTGAAAAAAGATTCCCTTCCGCCTCCCCGAACCCCTCCACTTTCCCTCAAAAACTTTTGGTGCGGATCGCTGTTTTTTGCTCCGCAAAATTCCTGCGATCCTTGCTTTTGTTTTTTGAATAAACTTTGTCCGAAACGTCCGAATTTTTTATGCACTTTTTCCCACGAAAACTTAATATTACAAGCATCGATCAAAAGCAATTCGATCAACGTGAATCGGGCGGTTTCCCTCAAAAACGTTTGGTGCGGATCGCAGTTTTTTGCTCCGCAAAATTCCTGCGATCCCTGCTTTCTTTTTCTCTGAAGAATTCGGGCTGAATCGTCCGTTTTATTTGATTTGTTCATATCGCTGTATATCCTTTCTGCTTTTTCAGTATTACGTTTTTATAATTCGTAATATTCATAGTTAAAAAAAATTAATCTTTCGTCGTGCCACCGGCAGAAGAAGTGATGACAAATTCCGCTTGAATCACACCTTTCAATTTACGATACGCATTGGTCAATTCCCGGATATTGCCGCCCTGCCCCACAGCAGTAATCATGAACGTGGAACAATGGTCATCAAGGGCAAACCGGGTGGATCCGAGAACTTTTGCAGTTGCCTGATCCGTTACACCGATCACTTTCGATTCAATGCCCGCAAAATTCAAATCACATAAGACACTGATCGTGCCGATAACCTCTCCATCCGCCGCACAATGCTTGCGGGTCAATTGCTTACGGATCATATCCCGGATAAATTCCGACCGGTTCTGATATCCGTTATGCGCCATAAGCTGTTCCAAATCGGAGAGTAACTCCTCCTCAATAGAAAAACTCATTCTGACCAGTGTGGATTCTTCTTTCATTGTCGATATGTCTTATATTATGGTTGCGGTATTTTTAAAAGTTACAGTAATATAGCACCAACATTCCACATTTTCAAGCCATCATTTCCCGGATGAAAAGAGAGAATATTTTTTCCGGAATTCCGATGGCGAAACATTGAGGTGTGCCATAAAAACCTTGGCAAAATAATTGGCATTGCGGAATCCACATTCCAATGCGATTTCTCCGATGGAATATTGCGTTTCTTTCAACAGAGTCATAGCATGTTTGATCCGGCAGGAAATAATATAATTGGAAACCGTTTCCCCGAATGAATTATGAAAAGCCCGGCTTAAACTGCCACGGTGCATCCCCATGTCTGATGCCAATGTTTCCACATTCAATTCCGGATCCCCGAAATTCAGTTCGATCTGATTTTTCAAATATTCCATGTTGCGGTTCATTGAGACCCCGCCGCGCTTTTTGTGCAGTGAACACATGGAAATAATGCGGAATGCAGTCGATAACGCCATGATCCGGTGTTCCCGGGTGTCAGAATTAAAATCCGATCCCAAATGATTGAACAAATGAACCGGACAATTCCCCGCCCGGTTCAAGCCCGGTTGAAGATTCAATATTTTGAAAAATGTCGCAGCATCATCGCCATCCACCGTCAGCCAGCAATAATGGAATGGTTCAAGGGGATAATAATCATGGCAGGAGCCCGGCGGATAATACCAGGCATACCCCGGTTTGACGATTTCTTTCCGCCCTTCATAATGAAAACAGGCACGCCCCGAAACCGGCCAGAAAAATTCGCCGAAATTCACCGTGCGGATCGCTTCCCGATCCGGCGGAATCAATGTAAAATTACCACAACTGCGCAGCAATAACTCCCATGAGGATTCGATCCCCCAGAAAAAACAAAGTGTTCTGAAACTTTCCGCCATGACAATTTCACCCTAACATGTTACATTTTTACCCTTGCAAATAAAATCATACGGTATTATATTAGCTTTAACGTAATATAACACACAGAAGTTACGAAGTCAAACCGCAAAAAATCAAACTTCTATTTTTCTGTGAAAAAGATTTAGATAACAGGAATATTGCACATGAGACAGAAGATCGTATTAAACGGGATTTGGGATTTTGCTTACAGTCCGGAAGAAAAATTCTCACCCCTCCACTCTTGTACACAAGCACAACCGGTTCCCGGATGTTTTGATTTGACCGAACCGCTCTGCGGAAAACGTGGATACGCCCTGTATACACGCACGGTTACCGCAGGCGGCAAAAATCTGCTGGAAATCGACGGTGCGGGGATCCGCGGAGAAGTTTACTGGGATGGCAAAAAGTTGGGCGATCTGCCATACGCATATATGGCAGAACAGTTTATTTTTGATGCCGGAGAAATGGGCGAACACCATCTCTCCATTCTGCTGGTGAATCGCCATAATGAACAATTTTATCCCACATTCGACTTCTTCGGTTACGGGGGTATCTATGGGGATGTGACCTTGACTGCTTTGCCGGAGATCCACATGGAAAAATTGCGGATCACCACCGAAAATTATCAAAACGGAGAATTACGGATCCGCGCGGAATTATCCTCCGCCGTCGAGCAGGAAGCAGTTTTGCAATTCGAGAACGGATACACTGTAAATGCCATGTTCCAAAACGGTAAACTGGATTGCCGGATCACACTTCCTGATTTCAAACTCTGGAGCGTGGAAACACCATATCTGCATACTGTGACCATTACTGCCGGCGATGACAAAATCACAGAATCCTTCGGGATCCGGGAATTCTGCACGGAAGGCAGAAAACTCCTGCTCAACGGGAAAGAAATCAAATTATACGGTGTCAATCGCCATGAAAGTTTTCCGACCGTGGGAGCCGCCGTTTCTCCCCAGCAAATGGCAATGGATCTGTACATGCTAAAAAAGGCGGGATTCAATTTTATCCGCGGCAGTCATTATCCACAACGGAAATCTTTTCTGGAACTCTGCGATAAAGTCGGAATGTTGATCTGGGAAGAATCCATCGGCTGGAATATCAAAGCACCGACTCTGGCAGATCCGGCATTTGTAAAAACACAATTGGAACAGGTGGAACACATGACCTGGAACAGTTTCAATCATCCATGCGTGGTCATTCGCGGATTTCTGAACGAAACGGACAGTCAATTTCCGGAAACCCGCCCGGTCATCAAAGCGTTGTACGACAAAATCCGTTCCATTGATCCGTACACGCCGATTTCTTTCGCCTCCAATAAATACGAAAAAGATTGCTGTACCGATCTGGTGGATATCGTTTCCATGAACCCGTATCCGGGCTGGTATGATGCCAATGCAGAACGGATTTCCACGGTGGATCAAGTCGTCCCCACTCTGGATAAATTGATGAAAGCGATGCCGACGGACCGTCCGGTTCTGATCTCCGAAATCGGAGCAGAAGCATTACTCGGATTCCGTGATCCGATAAAATCTTATTGGACCGAAGAATATCAGGCGGAATTATTGAAAGAAATATTCCGTTATGTTGCCGATAATCCGGATTATTGCGGCGTTGCGGTGTGGCAGTTTGCCGATACCCGGTCTTATGTCAATACGCAGGAAATTTTCGGACGGGCCAGAGGCTTCAACAACAAAGGTATGCTTGACGAATACCGCCGTCCGAAACTGGCTTGGAATACCATTGAACATTTCTTAAAAAATACACAAAAAACGAAAGGAGATCCAAAATGAAAAAATCATCCCGCTTCACCCTGATCGAATTGCTGGTGGTTATTGCCATCATTGCCATTCTTGCTGCTATGCTGCTCCCCGCATTGAGCAAAGTCAAAGAACAGGGACGATCCGCACAATGTCAATCCCAATTGAAACAACTCGGCGTCTCGTTCAATCTTTACCGGAATGCGAATAATGATCATATGCCGCGTTATGGTTACAACTATCTGCCGGAAAGTACAGACCGATATATTTGGAGCATTTTCATGTGGAAACTTGGCTATTTGAATGGAGCGCAAACAATCTGCCCGTCAGAACCGGTAGGGATTCCGGAGGGACAGACCATTACCACAAAAGCACCGGGGCTGTATGACGGTTATGGAATTCCTTATGATGAAGGGACTGTCGGCTACAGTCGCACAAGGAACAATTCCAATGTCAGTAAAGTGCGCTATCCAGCACAACTCTTTCTTGCCATGGATGTTGTGCAGGCATCTCATCTGTACAATGCAGATATGCAGCGGAACGGCTATTACGTTGTCACCAGGGTTTGGCGCGGCGCATCCGGCGCAGATTCCTATGGCTATCCGGACCCCCGCCATGATAAAGCGATCAACGTTGTGATGCTGGATGGTCACGTGGAAAAAGGGAAATGTGATAAAAGTAATCCGTATCAGAAACTTGGCGATGCAACGAACGTCCCCCGTCAATGGTTTACTGATGCACAATAACAAATACAGGAAAGGATAAAAAAAAGCATGAAAAAAATCTTATTCGTATGTCTTGTGACATGCTGCGCCGGTCTGTTTGCATCACAGACTGAATTTGCAGAATTCCGCGAGAAAGCAAAAAAAGTCAAACGTCTGTCCGATGCCGACTACAAATTAGGCATGGAACTCATGAAAGAAATGAAAAAACAGGGCATGAAGAAAAAACTTGTCCTGGGGAAACGGGTCATGTATACCGAACCGGTCACCTACCGTTCCGGAAGGCTCTGGTATTCCCACAAAAAATGGTTTGATCACAATCTATTCATCTCCCGTGACATGTGGCAGGATACCCCCTATGTATTCCAGCCGAACAGTATTCAGAGGAGTATCGAATTGATCCGTCAGGCGGGTCTGGATGGATTTGTCACCATTCTTGCCAGAGATAATTCCTCCATCTGTTTCAGCCGTGCGGCGGCGCAGGATAAACACCCGCAAAAGATTCATGTTGTACCCCGTCTTTTTTACAACAGTACAAAACTGGAGCCAAATATCCTTCAGAAATTCAAATATCTGGCAGAAGGTCCCACATGGAAATTGAATGGAAAACCTGTTTCCATGGCATACTCCGCAGACCGGATCTCTCCGCAGAAAAATAAAGAAAATCTGGCTTATATCAAATCCAAAATCGGATACGAATATGCACATCTCCATGGTGTCGGTTCCATGCAGGGAACCGGCGGCGACCCCTATAACTATTATATCAGAAAAAAAGCGGTTCCCGCAACTTTGATGCTCCGTTATTATGACAGGATCATTGAGTATCTGGATGGCTGTGCCGGGATCGTATTTCATAACTATCTCCCTACAAAAGATGGTCTGCTCTACAAAGAGTATTATGACGAAATCATTCTGCCTCTTTATACTGCGGTCCTTGCCCGTCCTGAATTCAATGGCAAGAAAGTCTTCGGACTGCAGATCCTGGCAGGATACGGCTATTATCTCGGCAGTCAGACACTCAGCCGTAACGGCACGAAAACTCTCCGGGATTATCTGGAACTCTGTAAAAAATACGCCGTCGATGCCATTTTCTGTTTTGAATGGGATGAAACCAATGAAGACACCTGTCTGGAACCCACCGTTTGCAAACCGATGTCATCCCCCCGTATCCTCCGTTATTACAGCGATACGTTCAAGGGTAAAAAACCCACTCCGTTTGCCGGCGATGATCTCTCATTACCCAACCTGATCGTCAGCCATCCCCGTCAATACATCCCCGGTTTTGCATTCGATCTGGAAATTCTCAACGTTCCCGATACGGATAAAAAATTGCCATACACCGTCATTGCAGAAATGCTGGATGAAAACGGAAAAGTTCTTTACAAATCCGGCAAACTCTCCTTTGATGCATCGGTGATTCGTGACTGTACGTTGACCATTCCCATTGAAAAAGCGTTGCAGGTCCGTGCGATCACGCCGCGATTGACAATCAACTATAAAGGAAAAACAAAGGTCATTTCCGAAGGCTTGCCTTCTTCTGTGATCCGCCCGACCGTGAGCAACGATTACAGTTATCTCTGCACACCGCTGCGGAATCTGCTCTTCCCCGCCAAAGCGGACGTAAAATTCACAAATAACGGATTTCTGCATGAACCGATGGTCCGGAAATTGAAAGTGGAAGCCGATCTTTCATTCCCCGGTCATCCGCTGAACATGGTGGAAGCAGTCCAGAACTCCAACGAAATCTTTGCGTATGACCCGCAAAACGAATTTCTGCAGAACGATGACAGCCGCCAGTTGTTCCGTTATTCCACGCATTATCTGAATGCACCGCCGTCTTTGAGCATTACCGACTATAAACTCTCTCTGACCGGTGCCCCGTCTGCGATTTATTTTGAAGCAGAAAAAGGGAAACGTTACAAACAGCCGAACCACAGTGTCAAATTCAAACAGATCCCGTGGAAAACGGCAAAAACATCAAAATCAACAGGCTTCAGTCTCTGGGCAGGATGCGTCCTGTTTTCTGTGAAAAAATCCGAACTGAAGAATGCCGTTCTTACCGTATCCGGCATCAGAAACAGCGGATATCTCAAAGGCAAACCGTTCCAATGTGCGATCCCGCTGCGGGATCTCGGAAATTATGGGATCATTACCAAAATCTTTGAAGACGGCGCACAAGTTGGTGTGGAAACACTTCACCGTCCGGAACTTCTCCCGTTGCCTCTCAATAAGGAAACAGTATCCTTTCATGCGGACGTGATCAATGACTTTCCGAACAGTGTCATCATGCTCCGTGCAGTATCGAAAGACGGTCGGGTCTGGTGGAGCAAGCCCTTTATCCCCGGCAAAAAGTCTGCAAATACCGTCACTGCACAAATCTATCATAATAAACGCGGTTCTGTAACAACTCAAGTCGACAGAGAACGTATTCCCGTGATCCGTTACAAGTTTGATCCCAAATTCGGCGGCAACGTTCTGACCACGGATGCCGGGCGCGAATATTACAGTGCGATCGGCGGAATAATCACTGCGCCCGTAGGATTTGAAGGTGCCAGTTTTTCTTCCGGGGCTTTTCCGCTTACCGCAAAAGCCGGAATGAGTACCAGACATCTTAATTTGCCCGTCCCGGAATGGGTAAAACTTTCCGATGGCAAATGGGCATTGCGTTTTGATGGCAAACACGGCAAATACATCATATTCCCGCCGACTGCCATGCCGCAACGTTCCGGATTCACTCTGGAAATGGAAGTCAAACCGGAAGATGTGCAGAAAGATCAATTCTACTTTGCACAATGCGGACCGGGATATATTACCGGTTTCACGTTGAAAACACGGAATGGCAAGTTTGTGATCGATTTCCGGAATCGCCGTCCCACAGACCCCACAACCGGCGACTACCAGATAAACACTCACAAAACCAATCTGAGTCCCGTCGAAGGCAAATGGAACAAAATCAAACTGATTTACGACACGAAACAAGTCACATTATCCGTCAACGGAAAAAGCCAGAGTTTTGCGCAAACCGGGATGGCACAATGGCTGACCCTCTCCAGTTTCGGAGGAACCGAACCCAGAGCAAAACAAACAATGTTTTTCAAAGGGTTACTCCGGAATCTTACCATTACCCATCGGGCAATGAAAGATTAAGTCACCCGTAAGATATCATAAGATAAAAAATATGCGTGTCAGAAAACGTTCATAACATTTCTGACACGCTTTATTTTTCGTAATTTTATTTGCCTCTTCGACGGTTTATGCCATAGAATCAGACCTCCTTTGAGCTTGAAAATTCCGGAAACTGCTAGATTTTCAATTTGAAGTACTCACGAATTCATGTAAGAAAAGACTCAACGTCCGAAAGAATTTAGAATCACTGTTAGACCAGCCCTGACGGGGCGGCAAGAGTCAGACAGCCCAGGGTGAAGCGCAGCGTAACCCTGGGAATATATGACATCGAACTACATTAACCAAGACCGGCATTGACGGATATGGCGTTCCGGCACGGAATGAC
>JAFVSW010000111.1 GCA_017503545.1 Lentisphaeria bacterium
CGGTGGCGGTGGCGGTGGCGGTGGCGGCAATACGCTTTCCGGTTCCATCCTATCTTCATCATCGTCCAACACGACTTTGCTCTTTTCCGCAGGAGCGGCAACCGGTGGTACAACGTTTGCCGCAGAATACTGACGCGGCGGCGCAATGACCGGTGTTTCCTCCTCCTCATCTTCAGTCTGACTGACGTTTGCGGCAGTCTGTTCTGTATTTTCAGCGAGAGGTGACGCCTGTTCCGGTCCGGCAGCAGAGACAAGTTCCACAGGACGTCCCGTGATCAGGACTTTCAGACGATCGACAAAACGAAGACGATTTCCGCCAGTCACAGCGGGTTGTTCCGCTTCCACAACCGTTTCATTCTTTGCATCTGTATTTTCTGCCGTGTTGACTGCAACAGTCTGCTCATTCACAACGGACGCATCCGGTTCTTCATCCTCATCCCCGTTCAATTCGCTGCTGCCATTTCTCCGTTTGATATTTTCCATGATAACGGGGAACCAATCCTGCATAAAAAGGAAGAACAAACCGGGCAGCAGAAAAGCCAATGCCACCACCAGTGTTCCCGGTTCGCCGATATGACGCCGCAGCAATCCGGCATCCAGATGCACACCGGCTTCAAACACCGGGGGAGCCGCAAGGATTGCCCCCAATGTTCCACCGGTCAAACACATATCCGGGTGCATCACCCGTCCGATACCGAGTTCTTCCGCTAAAATCTGGAAATTGGCAGGCCACATTGCCATCAGTAAAATCAACCCGACAAAGACGGAAATAAAACTGCCGACATACCCCTGCCGTTTCAAAGGATAAGGCAGGAATTTCCGGATTGCGGAAACAATCAGCAGAAATCCCATGGGATACACTGCCAACCCGAACAAATACAGCATGGCACGCGCGATATGAGCCCCCACATTCCCGATCCAGTTTGCTTCCGGCGCCGTCTGATCGACTCCACCTTCCAGGAGCGCAAGGTCATTGACATCGTGGGAAATAATCGCCAAAACATACAACAGCAGCAGGACAAACCATACCAATGTCCATACGCTGAATCTGTTTTTTTCAATTGAGTTCAATTCTTTTTCATCTGTTTTATCTGCCATATTTTACTCCGCTGTACTGCATACATCCATTTTCACCGGATCACTTATCCCTATTGCTGTAATAAAGCATAAATTTTGTATTTATAAAGTCAAATTCCGATTTTTTTTAATTTTTTTTGATTTTTTTCAAGTTTTGATACCCCCCCTCCGTATTTACTGTCCGTTATTCGACTTCATAGTCCAGACAAAGACGGGTTTGCGTAAATGGACAGACTTTTGTCTCTGCCACTTCCACATGAGCCGGGTGAACAGCATAATTTTTCAATGCCTCCACACTTTCAAACGTGGAATCAAGCATAACATCCGCATTGGAGGATGCCAGCCCATTGTGATTGACCGTAATTGCGACCAATCCGGGAATGACACCTTTCAGACCTTCCAATCCGGCTTTGATCCCGGCTTTGATGTCAGCAGTTTCCTGATCCGTAAAACCATCTTTCAGTTTCCACAAAATCACATGTTTAATCATTGTTGTAATATCCTTATGTTATTATTTTTTAAGTGCTTTGATTCCGTCTTTCAAAATTGTCCAGGCAAGTTCTTCCGCAGAAATGCCTTTTTCCTGTGCTTTCTTCCGCAGCCATTCGTAATCCTCAATACTGATCAGACGACGGGGAAAATGTTGATTATTCACAATCGGTGCCATGGAAGGAATCTTATTCCAATCCTTTTTGAATTCTTGAATTTTTTCCGCAGGAACACCCAATGTTTTCAATACGCCTTCCGCCATCATCTGGTTGCCGTACCCGTTCATGTGCAGATTGTCAATGGTCAGCTTGTATCCCTTGATATGTTTCAGAGCTGCAACTTCTTTATACATGGCAGTGTAAAGATCTGCAACAGGGATGTTCCGCTGAGCGGCAATTTCATGCAGAAACGCACAATATGCCTTCAGTTTTTCATTGTATTCGTGCTTCAAATCATGTTCCCGGCATAATGTCGGTGTCAAAATCACCACACGAATCCCTGCAGCTTGTGCTTTATCCAGAATCGCCGTAATATTTTTCTTGTAATCGGGAAGTTTTACGCCGCGTGTTCCATGTCCCACATCATTTACGCCGCAACTCAACAGCATAACGGTTGCACCTTTCCGGATCACATGGGCATCCACCCGTTTCAACATGTCGTTGGATTTATTCCCGGATATTCCCGCAGGAATCGCTGTGGCATTGACGCCGCACCGTTTCAAACCATCCATGACAAGGCGGACATAGCCGTCAGGCCGATTGCCGAAATTGGTGATGGAATCCCCGAGGAAGGCAACTTTATCACCGTTTTTGATCAAGATTTCCCCGTGTACACAAACCAGACTGAACAGAAAAACTGCAGTCGTTAAAATTTTACTCTGAATTGACATTGATTTATTCCTTCTGTTAATTTTCTGTGCCAGGAGTTAAAACGGAAAATTTCCGTTCTTTTCATCCTCATCCTCCTCATCATCGAAGTCGTCATCATCGAAGTCATCGATTTCATCTTCGATCGACTGTAAAAGATCCAGCAAATCCTTATTGAGCGAACCATCCTCCGGTAATTCCGGAATATCATCGTCATCATCCGGGTCATCATCCGATACCAGAAAAGGATTCTCCGTTGTTTTTTCTTCGTTATCAGGCTTCCGGAAACGGCAGAGAAAATCAAGAATAATATTCCGGATTATGCCATACCGGAAAAGCATGGATCGGATCAATTCAAGGATTTCTTCATTCTCCGTATGGGGAGATACGGCTTTCAAATTACCGAAAATATCGTTAAGAATCGCCAGTAAACGTTTGCACAACGTTATACGCAATGCGGGAAGATCGGAAGGCATCAGACTGAGCATATTGAGCAAAGTAATCGTCAACTTGCTGGCAAGACAATGCAAACGCAAGATCTCATCCCGGCGGGAAAAATCCAAATCGATCATGCTCAACATGGCAAGTTTTTTCATCTGACGACTGCAAAGAATCAACGCTTTTCCGCCATTCGGGGACGCAAATGCTTTTGTCCGCAATTGCGTCATAAGGTCCGATTCTTCACCGTCTTCCACCTGATCCCACAGGGAAGCAGGCCAGACGCCGCCATGGGGCATAAGATCCTCCCGCTGTTTGATCCGTTTGAAAATCAAATCATCTTCATACGGCAAATCAATAAAAGCGGGAAGTTCCCGGAAATAAATGTGAATCCGTTCATCATCTTTCCGGAGTTCTTTTTCCCAATCAAATTCGTTCCAGAATTCCTGCAGAGAGGATGGCATTTCAAACTTCTTTCTTCTCCGCGTTGCGACGGCGGTATTCTTCATCCAGCCGTTTCATTGCATCTTCGCAGGGAACATCGCTCCATAATTCTTCCAACTGATAACGGTCTCTGGCTTCCGGCGTCATCAAGTGAATGATTGCGTTCCCGAAATAATCCATAACGATCCATTCGCTCTGAGGTGTTCCATCCACTGCGGAAGGACGCACCCCGAGTTTTGTACGCAATTCACGCTGTACACGTTCGGCAAGCGCACCGATATGCGGGGCACTGGTCCCAGTACAGACAATATAGTGATGACTCTGCGCCCAATCAAATTTGGAGGGATCAAAACGGAGGATATTTTCCGCTTTATGGGCATAAAGGACCCGTTCGCAAAAATCTGCGATCTCCTGAGGAGTCAATTTTGTTTTCTGTGTTGTTTCTTCCATTGTTTCATTCTCCTGTATATAATTGATTTTGTTTGATATAATTCAGAACCGCAGCAGGGAGCAGATTCCCGATAGTGGCAATATCACCCGTCTGCAATTTCCTACGGATCTCCGTGGAACTTTCCGGAAACAGCGGTGCCGTATGCAATATCTGTCCGGTCAATTTCACAACTGCATTTTCCTGCCAATGTTCCCCTAGTTCAACGGCGGTGGGCAACGTCTCGCCGCCACGGGGATAGGTCAGAAACGTGAAACGTTCCACCAGTTCCTCTGCTCTGTACCACGTATGCAGTTGACGCAAACTGTCAGAACCGATTACCCAGCAGAATTCATCTTCCGGACGCTCCTGTGTCAGAAATGACAACGTATCGAAGGTATAGGAAATACCGCCGCGTTGTTTTTCCAGATCAGAAATTTCCATACCGTCCTCCAGGATCAGAGAAAGCATATTCCGCCGGTGCTCATAGGACTGGATCTTTTTCTTTCCAGCCTTATGCGGCGGAAGATAAGCCGGTAAAAAACAGGCTTTTTCAACGATCCGTGAACGCAGCAGATAACGTGCCATCCCGAGATGACCATTATGTACCGGGTCAAAAGTTCCGCCGAAAACTGCAATTTTCATACCTTATCGAGTCCTTGCAATAAAAATTCTGATAGTAGAGGTAATTTCAAATATCCACCAAAAATTTGACAGAAAAAGGATCGTTGATGAGATAAAAAACAGCAGTTCGAGTACGGCACTCCACAGGATAACCGCCCAAAACGCTTCATTTTCAGATCGCAACAAGATTTTCCGGCATTTTTGAATTTTTTTTGAATTTGCCTCAACCTATATATATTAATACATTTTTTGAATTTAGCAAGTCATAAAGGCATTTTTTTTGATATTTTTCATTACACAGCGTTCCACACTTGAAAATCCGCCATGCTGTTGTATATTGCAGAATGAAAAATTCAGGAAGTGATACGTATGGACAGCATAACATCATACACAACGTTCCGCACTTTTGTGGATCAACTCCTTATCAGTGCGGAACCACATAAAAAATTACGGGCTTTGGCACATGCCGGCATCTTGAAACGGTTTTTCCCGGAATTGGATGCACTCCGGGGCGTGGAACAGCCAAAACGCTGGCATCCGGAAGGCGATGTGTTTGAACATACCATGCTCATGCTTTCCAGAATGGCATGGAAAACGCCGCTCCTCGGATGGTGTATTCTGCTGCATGACATCGGTAAAAAAGCAGCGCAGACATTTGATAAGGATGAGGTCCCCCATTTTTACGGACATGAAGCACTGGGAGCCGATATGTGCCGCGGAATATTGGAACGGTATGATTTTGATGAAAACACCATCCGCAGAATCGAAAATGCAGTCCGCACCCATATGTCATTCACCAATCTGAAACTGATGCGGAAAAAGAAACAGCTGCGTTTGCTGGAACGGGAAGATTTTGACCTCCATCTGGAATTACACCGGCTGGATTGCATCTGTTCCAACGGAATCCTGGAAAATTATCTTCTGCTTTTGGATTTGAAACAGGAAGCGGCACAGAATCCGCCACCGCCGCCACCGTTATTGACAGGAAAAGATTTGCTATCAATGGGGCTGACTCCCGGCCCTGTTTTTTCGGAAATATTACATCAAACATTTATCAGACAATGTTCCGGAAAAATAAAAAACAGGCAGGAAGCAATACAATATGTCAAAACTATCCTTGCTTAAAAAGGATAAAAAAGAGCAAAAAAAGAAAAAAAAAGAGAAAAAGCCTTGCAAAAATGAAAATATGTAGTATATTACTCAGAATATTTTACTAAACCTACAACTTTGGAAGGATGTGAAACATGTCACTTACGAAACGTGAGATTGCGAAAAAAGTCGCAGAAAAAATCGGAGCCACCCAGACGGACGCAGCTGCTGCAGTCCAGGCTACATTCGACATCATGGTGGAAGAACTTGCTAATTGCGGTCACATTGAACTGCGCGGTTTCGGTGTCTTTGAAATCAAGACACGCAAAGCCAGCGTTGGCCGTAACCCCCGTAAACCGGAACACACTGTCACCATTCCTGAACGCAAAATTGTAAAATTCCGCGCAGGAAAAGAACTTGCAGCAATTTTGGAAAAAGCATAATTTTTCCAGATTTGATCTGTGACAGGATCTGACCGGTTATTGATGCACGCGGTGAATTTTCATATCCGCATCGTGATCTGTCAGGTGTTTGGTGAATGGCAGGGTGATAGTTTATCATTACCCTGCCTTTTTTAATTTTTTTCGGAGCATTGGAATATTTATGAGTAAAAAGAAACTGTCCAAAACTGTAATATGGATTCAATATATTTTCTTCCGCTTCGGCTGCGGGATCATCCGGCTGCTTCCTCTGAAAGCTGCCTATGCACTCGTTAAAACATTGTCTTACCTGATCTTCTTTGTGGATGTCAAACATACGCGCAGAGCGATCACCCATGTTCTCCACAGCGGAATCAGAACCGATTACAAAGAAGCAAAAAAACTGGCATATGCCTCCCTGCTCCATATGCTGAAAGTATTTGTGGAAATCGTCAAATTTGACCAGTTTGTCACAGAAGATAATATTCATGAATATATCTCCGTAGCGGATGACCCCATCTCTCAGAAAGTCTTGAAAAAAGATACCGCATGTCAAATTATTCTTGCCACGGCACATCTGGGTAACTGGGAATTGGCTGGCGGTACGCTTTCCGTCTTTTCCGGCTATCCGGTCACTTCCATCATGCGCCCGTTGGCAAACTATAAGATCGGGAATTATTTCTATTCCAAACGCAGTTCGTTCAAGCACGATACTTATTCCAAAGAAAAAGGTTTGCGCCCCATGCTGGATGCCTTCAAAAAAGGTCATACGCTGGCAGTTGTAGCAGACCAGCATGCTTCCAGATCGGAAGGGATCGAAGTCACATTCTTCGGTCATCCGGCGCGCGCCCATGCCACACCGGCATTGCTCCATTTACGCACAAAACTCCCGATTACCATGCCCTATATTCTCCGGAAAGACGACAATTTCCATTTTGAATACCATTGCGAAGATTGCTTCGTTTACGAACCCACGGGCAATAAAGAAGAAGACATCCGCAATATTGTACAGCAATATACCAATGTCATTGAACGTGCCATACGGAAATATCCGGAACAATGGATCTGGTCCCACCGCCGCTGGTTGGATTGCGGCCGCGGGGAATACAAAGCAAATGATAACACCGTAACGGAAGGGAAAGAAAAATGATGAAAGATCTCAGAACATTTTCAAAAAATAATATCCTCGTTTCTCCCTCTGTTCTTGCCGCCGATTTCGCCGCACTCGGTGAGGAATTGACGAAAGTGGAACAGGGTGGTGCCGAATTGATCCATCTGGATGTGATGGATGGACATTTTGTCCCCAACCTGACCATCGGTCCTGCACTGATTGCATCTCTCCGCAAAAAAAGCAATCTGCTTTTTGATGTACACCTGATGATTACAGATCCTCTGAAAAAAATCGACGCATTCGCGAAAGCCGGTGCCGATCATATCACATTCCATATCGAATCCGATGATGACCCGGTGGAAACGGTCAATGCCATTCATGCCGCAGGTCTTACTGCCGGGATCACGCTGAAGCCGGGAACTCCCGCTTCCGCTCTCAAACCGGTCATACACTTGGTGGATATGGTTCTGATCATGACAGTCGAACCCGGATTCGGCGGGCAATCTTTCATGGCGGATCAGGTTGCAAAAGCACCCGAAATCCGCAAAATGCTTGCAGAAGCCGGATCCTCCGCCCATATCGAAGCCGACGGCGGTGTCAACAGTGAAAATGCCGTCATTCTCGCAGAAGCCGGAGTCAATATCCTTGTCGCAGGAACCAGCGTGTTCCGTCATCCGCAAGGCGCAAAATTCGCCATTGACGGACTTCATGATGAGGCAAAATATCTCCCCCGCTGATCATGCGTGAACTCCACTTTTTCGCCGATCATCTCGCACAAAAATTCGGTCACGCTGTTTATCGGATCGGGTTGGACAGCGGGGCGACATGCCCTCACCGCAACCGGGATGGACGCGGCGGGTGTGTATTCTGTTCTGCCGATGGCAGCCGTGCCGCCCACCTCCACGGAGGAATGGCAATCCGCGAACAAGTGGAATCCGGCGTCCGTTTTGTAACAGAACGTTACCATGCGAAACCGCCGTACCTTGCCTATTTTCAGGCGTTCACTGTCACCAATATGCCAATAGAACGTCTGCGCAAACTTCTGCAGGAAACTTGGGGAATGGCGGATTTTGCCGGAATGATCCTGGCAACCAGACCCGATTGTCTCCCCGATGAGGTATTGGACCTCTTGCAGGAATGGAATCAGAAATGCGAACTCTGGGTGGAATTGGGCGTACAGTCCAGCCATGATGTCACCCTGAAACGGATCAATCGCGGTCATGATTTTGCCTGTACGGCGAATGCCGTGACACGCCTTGCAGCACGGGGAATCCGTACTGCCGCCCATTTGATTCTTGGATTACCCGGGGAAACTCCGGACGATGAATTGGAAACAGCACGGCGGATCAGTCAACTGCCGTTCTCTGCAGTAAAAATCCACAATCTGCTCGTATTGAAAGGTACGGAACTGGCGCGGATGTATGCTGCCGGAGAAGTGACGCCGCTCAATGAATACGAATATGCCGCGCGGTTGAAAAATGTGATCCGGGAATTACCGGAACATTTTCTCCTGATGCGTCTTTCTGCGGAAGCGCCGGACAAACAGATTCTTGCCCCGAAATGGTGGATGAAAAAAGGACAATTTCTGGAATTTTTCAAAAAGTTTTTTGCCGATGCAAATGACGACAACCGTTTTCTGCCCGTTCAAACCGGAGATGGCTCATACACTTTGTATCACCCGGCGTACCGTCAGCACTTTCATTCTCTTTCCGGTGCTTTTGAAGAATCGGAAATGAAATATCTGCGCCCCGGTCAATTGGAAAATTTACTGAAAACACAGACCAATGTTTCTGTATTGGATGTGGGGTTCGGGCTCGGCTTCAATGCGTCCGCTGCCGTGATTCTTGCCGAACAGTTGAAACAGGGTAAACTGGATATCCTTTCTCTGGAATTTGACCCGGATGTTTTGAAAGCGGCGGCTGCCCTCCCCACTCACCCTCATAAGGAATTAATTCGCGCCTTGCAGGAAACTGGAGAATATGACAGTCCGTACGCTCATATCCGCATTATATTCGGTGACGCCCGGCAGACATTGCAAACGGTCAACGGTCCCTTCCAACGAATCTTTCTGGATGGTTTTTCACCCGATGCAAATCCGGAACTCTGGACCTTCGATTTCATTCAGCTTCTGAAAGAAAAATCGACTCCGGATGGCAGGATCATGGCGTATTCCTCTGCCTACCCGGTAATCGCCTCCTTCCTGAAACTCGGATTTGATTTACGCATCTCCCAGCCCTATGGCAGAAAACGCCCCGGACTGGTGGCTTGCCTTGCTGAAAATACGGATGATTTACAACCGATTCCGGAAAAAGACCGGAATATTGCTCTGTATTCCACAGCAGGTGTCCCCTGGCGTGACCCCGATTTGAAGAGTACAAGAGAAACAATCCGTACACTCAAAGCAGAAGAAACTGCCCGTTTGCGGAAAGAAGGTATGCCGAAATGGTTCAAGGGCAATTAAGCATCGTTCTGGGTGCTGAAACGGTCAATTGCAAACTCATCCGGTCGGACAGAGCGCGGTATCTTCGTTTGAAGATCAATGCCAACGCGGAAGTTTCCGTAACCGTTCCCCATGGAGTGTCCCAACAAAATGTGATCGCATTTATTCAGCAGCAGAAAGATTGGATCCGGCGGACGTTATTGGAACTCCGACGCACAAAACGTGCCAATACCGGATCCGCAAACGCTTTTTTTACCTCGTCTCTGCCCTTGCGTTTTTTTGATGCAGATTTCAAATTGCAGTACGAATGGAAAGATGTCTGCTGGTGCGCCGCAAAACTGGATACGGAACAACATATCATCACATTCACCGGCAATGTTCTGGATTGCACGTTACAACATGAAACATTCCGGGATCTGCTGCTCCGGACTGCGGCACAACATTTCCCTCCGATGCTGGATAAACTTTCTGCATTGACAGGGATCGATTACAAAAAATGTTCAGTCCGTTTACAGCATGGCCGCTGGGGCAGCTGCACATCACAAGGGCATATATCACTCAATGCCCAATTACTGTTATTCCCCGCCGGATTGGCAGAATATGTCATGATCCATGAATTATGTCATTTGCGCCACATGAACCATTCTGCCTCATTCTGGCTTGAAGTTGCCCGCTATGTGCCGGACTATGCGATCCGGCGGAAAACATTACAGGAATCGGCACGTAAATTACCGGATTTCCTCCGTCATTTCTGATTTCACATAAAAAAACGGGTAAAACGGGGTAAAAATTTATATTTTTTGCTCTGAAAAATTTGCAGAAATGGCAAAATGGATGTATGTTACCTGATAAACAAAAATCAAGGAGTTTATACAATGGCTATTTTCAAACCGTTTCATGCCGTAATGCCCCAGCCGGAAAAAGTCCGCGATGTGGCTGCAGTCCCTTATGATGTCGTCAACACCGAAGAAGCCGCTGCTCTTGCAGAAGGAAATCCCCTCAGCTTCCTGCGCGTATCCCGTCCTGAAATCGAACTGGCTCCCGGAATCGATCTCCATACCGATGAAGTGTATGCAAAAGCAGCTGCGAACTATAAACGTCTCTGCGAACAGGCTCCGCTGACTGCTGACCCGGAATCCAATCTGTATGTCTATGCTTTGACCATGGACGGCAGAACACAGGTCGGTATCGCCGGTACTGCATCCGCTGCTGAATACGACAGCGGCATCATCAAAAAACATGAAAAAACACGCAAAGACAAAGAAGATGACCGCGCACGTCACGTGATGGAACTCCGTTCCCAGACCGGTCCGGTCTTCCTGACCTATCGTGATAATGCAAAAATCAATGCCATCGTGGCTGAAATCATGAAAGCAGAACCCTATTTCTCTTTCACCGCAGTTGACGGCATTGCGCACAAAATGTGGAAAGCCGGTGCAAAAAGCGCAGAACTGCAGAAGATCTTTGCAGAAGAAGTTCCCTGCTTCTACATTGCAGACGGACATCACCGCGCTGCCTCCGCCTCCCGTGCAGCAGCCACCTGCCGCGCATCCAATCCGGCACATACCGGCGACGAAGAATACAACTATTTCCTGGCAGTAACTTTCCCCGCCTCCGAACTGAAGATTCTGGCATACAACCGTGCAGTACAGGACCTCAATGGTTTGACAGCGGATGAATTCATGGCAAAAGTCAGTGAAAAATTCCAGATTGATGCTGTTCCCACCGCCGATCCGGAAAAAAGCGGAGAAATCCGTATGCTGTTGAACAAACAGTGGTACCGTCTGCTCCCGAAATTCTCCACTGCCGATCTGGATGTGACCGATCAGTTGGATGTAAGCGTATTGCAGAATAATCTTCTTGCTCCGATCCTGGGTATTGACGATCCGCGTACCAATACAAGAATCGCATTCGTCGGCGGTATCCGCGGTACCGGAGAACTGGAACGTCTTTGCAACGAAGGCAAAGCCGCAGTCTGCTTCTCCATGTATGCCACCACTTTGGATCAGTTGATGAACATTGCAGATGCAGGCGCGATCATGCCGCCGAAATCCACCTGGTTTGAACCGAAACTGCGTGACGGTCTCGTTTCCCACGATTTCTAATCCATCAACAGGAGTATACTGAAAATGAAAACCGCCGCTGTGATTCCTGCCCGTTACGGCAGTATGAGATTCCCGGGTAAAGTATTGGCTCAACTCCAGGGTAAACCCATCATTCAATGGGTCTGGGAACGCGCCATTCAATCCAAAGCCGATGTGGTTCTGATCGCCGCTGATGATCCGAAAGTGGAAGAAGCGATCAAGAAATTCGGTGGAAATGTGGTCATGACACGCCCGGATCATCCGTCCGGATCTGACCGTATCTGGGAAGCGGCGGAAAATCTGGATGTGGATTTGATCGTCAACATTCAGGGGGATGAACCCATGATCCCGCCGTCAGTCATCAATGATCTGATTGATGCCATGGCAAATTGCGATGCAGAAATGGGAACCGTAGTCGTCCCCGTGAAACGCAGCGAAGTGGAACATAACCCGAATCTGCCGAAAGTCACATTGACCAGTGACGGGTATGCCATTTATTTCTCCCGGTCCATGATTCCGTATCTCCGGGAAGGCGGCGAAGAAACAGAAGTATACCGTCACTGGGGCATTTATGCCTACCGTCGGGAAGCATTGAAAAAATTTGTATCCCTGCCTCCGGGCAAACTGGAACAATGCGAAAAACTGGAACAGTTGCGCGCATTGGAAAACGGGATGCGGATCAAAGTCATTCAGACAAATTTTGAAACCATCGGCATTGATACGCCGGAAGATTTGGAACGTGCAGAAGCATTTCTTGCACAGCGGAAAGGTTGATAAAATGAGCATTACAAAAGCACAAGTTGCAAATTTTGAAATCGGCGGCGGTAAATTCACAGTCCTTGCCGGACCCTGTATGGCGGAAAGCCGGGAAACTTGTATGGAAGTCGCGCAATTCATGAAAGAATTGTGTGCTAAACTTCAAGTCAACTATGTTTTCAAAGCGTCTTTCGATAAAGCCAACCGCAGTTCCGGCAGATCCGTGCGCGGTCCCGGTATGGAACAGGGGCTCAGCTATCTTGCCGATGTCAAGAAAAATCTGGATCTGCCCATCGTGACCGATGTGCATGAATCCGAACAGGCTGCCGCCGTAGCAGAAGTGGCGGATATTCTTCAGATTCCCGCCTTCCTCTGCCGTCAAACGGACTTGCTGGAAGCCTGTGCAAAAACCGGCCGTTGCGTAAACGTGAAAAAAGGTCAATTCATGGCTCCGGAAGATATGCGCGGCGTCGTCGGCAAATTGCAGGATGCCAATGCAAAAGGTATTCTTCTCACGGAACGCGGCGCAACCTTCGGCTATCACAATCTGGTTGTGGATATGCGTACATTCCCCACAATGCGTGCCAATAATGTGCCGGTGATTTTTGATGCAACTCATTCCGTTCAGCTCCCCGGCGGACTCGGTAACGCCTCCGGCGGACAGCGTGAATTCATTCTGCCGTTGGCTCGTGCAGCCGCAGCAGCAGGAATCGACGGGATTTTCATGGAAGTACACCCGGATCCCGCCAAAGCATTGTCTGACGGCCCCAACTCTCTGAACTTTACCGATGCAGAAAAAACATTGACACAGGTATTGGAAATCTATGAGCTCGTTAAAAAATATATCTGAAATCACCACCATCATTCTGGATGTGGATGGTGTGCTGACGGATGGTCGTTTCGGCTATCATGATAACGGCGATGAAATCAAATTTTTCCACGTCTGGGATGGAGCTATGATCAGAATGGCAGTGCGTGCCGGTTTGCGTGTCGGTATTCTTTCCGGCAGAAAAAGCAAAGCCAATGAGACACGTGCGGCGGAGTTGGGCATGACCTTCCTCAAACAGGCGTGCATGAATAAAGCCGATGGGTTGCGTGAATTGCTGAAGGAACAGAATCTGCGTCCGGAAGAATGTTTTTATATGGGCGATGACTTTATCGACATTCCGCCGATCCGTTTGTGCGGTATGGCGGGTGCCCCTGCAAACGCCCGGGCGGAAGTCAAAAAATTTGTTGATTTTGTGACGGAAGCAAAAGGCGGAGAGGGCGCCGTGGCGGAAGCCATCGAAATTATATTGAAAGGACAGGGTAAATGGGAAGCGCAGCTTCAACGTTATTTGCAAGATTACTCACTCTGATTCTGTTTCTGCTGCCGCTGTTGTGTCTGTATGGACAATCCGGCAGCAAAGTACAGGCCGGGGTGAAAAATTATGTACTGCCCCAATACCGGGAAAAAGACGGACGGCTTCAGTATATCATTTACGGAGACCGTGCGGAAAACAGCGGTGCGCTCATGTATCTGGACGGGGCAAAAATCGATATCCTTCAGGATTTTGCAGATAATTTGAAGAAAGCGAACATCTTTCTGCCGTCGCGCGGCGAGAAAGTACCCGCCCCCTACTCCATTCAAGGGAAAATGGAAGGGCGGAAAAACTTCTGGAATATGCCGAAACAAAAGCCGGTTCGCGCCTGGATCTTTACAGACCGTGCCGTTTATGATAAAAATACCGGTATTCTCCGGAGTGACGGACCGGCGAATTTCCGTTCCCGCGAAATTGATGTGGACGGCGTGGGTTTTGATGCTTATACAAAAAAGAAATTTATTCATATACGGTCAAAAGTACGGGTTGTGATCCATCCGGAAATCCGGAAAAAAGTATCCCGTGAAAAAGGAAAAACTTCTAAACAGGAGAAGAAATAATGAAGAAAACGACAGGAAAAAAGCTCGTTCTGGCACTGGCAATACTGGGCGGAATGGTCTGCGCTGATATCTGTGCCCAGACAACTGCTGCAATGCCCGCATTTTTCAGCCGGAAAAAATCGGACAGCAAACGTGCGGAAGCGCCGACGATCGTGGAAGCCGCCACCATGAATATTGATATGAACAATGATAAATGCACCTTGCTCGGAAATGTCATTGTGGATGATCAGGATGCAAAAATCACCTGTGATAAAATGATCATTTATCTGGAAGACCGGCCCGATGCCGCAAAAGATAAAAAGAAAGTCGATCCGAAAAACAAAAAAAAGCAGACGGAAGATGCTGCCGGCGGAAAACAACTGGTCAAAGTGGAATGTATCGGTGAAGTCGTCATTACACGTCGCGCCGATCCGAAAGATCCCAACGCAAAAGAACAGGTCTCTACCAGCGATTACGCCCTCTATGATGTGAAAAAAGAAGAAATGATCCTCACCGGTCGCCCCGTCCTTACCAGCGGAACAGACCGTTTGGACTGCGAAAAACTGATCATCCATATGGATACCGGAAAAGTGTATGTCTTTATGCCGGTTGTGACATATTACGGTGACACCCAAATGCCTCAGCAGAACAGCAATAAAAAGAAATAAGCGAGGTTTGTCATGAGCGAAGAACAGATCCAAACCGGAAACGATAATGAACTGCTGCTGGAAGCAAAAGGGCTTGTCAAAGCATACCGCGGTCGCCGCGTTGTAAAATCCGTCAGTCTCAACGTCAAGCCGGGTGAAGTCGTGGGGCTCCTCGGCCCCAATGGTGCCGGAAAAACCACCAGTTTCTACATGATCACCGGATTGATTCAGCCGGATGGCGGTCAGATCCTTTTCAAAGGAATGGATGTTTCCAGAGAGCCGATGTATATCCGCGCCCGTATGGGGATGGGATATCTGGCACAGGAACCTTCCATTTTCCGGAAAATGACGGTGGAAGATAATATCATGGCGATTCTGGAAACACTTGCCATTTCCGCAAAAGAACGGCAGGAACGGTTGAAAAATCTTCTGGACGACCTGGAACTCAGCCATCTGGCAAAACAGAAAGCGATGACCCTTTCCGGCGGGGAAAGACGCCGTTTGGAAATCACCCGCGCCCTGGTCTCCAATCCCTCATTCATCATGATGGACGAACCGTTCAGCGGAGTTGACCCGATTGCCGTTTTCAACGTGCAGAAGATCATTTACAAGCTGAAAGAAAAGGGCATCGGGATTCTGATCACAGACCATAACGTGCGTGAAACACTGGCGTGCGTTGACCGTGCCTATCTGATGGCGGAAGGGCAGATCATCTGCGAAGGTTCCAGCGACTTCCTGGTGAATGATGAACAGGCACGTATCTGGTACCTGGGTCCGCAATTTACGATTTGATTTACAGAGAAAACAGAAAGGTTTGGTTTGAGATGAATAAGAATACATTTTCCGGAATCGTTATCCGGGTCAAAGATATGGATCTCTGCCGCTCTTTCTATCAGAATGTAGTCGGATTGGGTGCGCCTGTCATGGACAGCAGTTTCTGGTGTGAATTCAATATCAATGGCAATTCCTCTCTTTATCTGGAAAAAGCGGATATTGATGAAACACTCCATGCTGCCACCGGCAGAATCGCCTGGATGCTTCAGGTGCCGGATCTTCCTGCATTCACTTCTCAAATGGAAAAATCAGGGTATTCCGTGGCGCATACTTCCGCCGATCGCGTTGGTTTTATTGTTTATGCCTACCGTGATCCGGAAGGAAATCTGTTTTACGTAACAGAGAAACGGCTGCGTTGAAGTGAAACGGCTCCTGCTGCTTCTTATTCTGTACAGTTGTATTCCGCTTTCTGCCGCGCTCACAGCAAATCTCGGAAAAAATGTGGATGCCGTTTTTATTTTCCATCCGGAACGACTGGCACAATTCCCCTTTTATTCCATATTCAAGGAATACACTCTCTGCGGAAAAACCGGAAAGATTGAACAGGCGGCAAAAATCAAAATCTCAGCCGTCGCAATGGCTTTTTCCGGAAACGATACCGTTTTTCTGATGGAATCAAATCTGATACAGGAACAGTTTCAAAAGACAGCAACAGACCTGGACTTGTTAAATCTTCAACCGGTCCGGATCCAAAACCATAAAGGATTCCGTTTTTCCGGTAGTTTGACTGCAGGTTCTGCTATTCTGCTGTTTACCGGAAAGAATCAAACGGTTTTCGGAGAAGAAAAAATTGTCCGCAACTATATGGGATCCGGCATCAAGGGCAATAATAAATTGAATTCCTGCCTTGCCTTTCTGCGGAAAGAGGCTGCCGCGTATGGAGTATTGACATCAACCCGGGCAGGCAAAAACGGTTTTCTGCAAAGCGGAAATGCAAAAGATATCGCATTTTCTCTGAGCAGAATCAATGGTATGCCTTCCCCTGTCATGGCGGAAGTTCTGTTCTTCCCTGTATCCCAAAATCATCTGCTGCCGTTGTATCGGGAAATAAAGAATTACATTGAGAATGTATATCGCTCAGCAGGGACAAAAGGTCAGATTTCGGCAGAAATGCGCCATGCGTTCACCGTAACGATGTCATACGGATTTGTCCGGCTGGATATGGCATTGACCGATGCCCATGCAAAAGATTTTTTCCGTATTCTTCTTTCGCAATGGAAAAATTAAAAGAAAACTGCTAAAAAATACAAAATTAAACTTGACAATTTACCATTGCGGATTAAATTTACTGTCAGTATACTAATTTTAATTTAACAAAAGGAATTTTTATCATGGCTCAACAGCATATCAATGTCCCGCCGGAAAATCATGTCTCCGTCCTTGACGGTCAGGGATGGGTCGGATTGATCGACACACTCGGCACCGAATCCACCATCGTCAATGCCGCCCGCGTTTCTTTCGGTAAAATCAAAACAGATATGGATGAACGGGATGTAAAACTGCTGCATTATCTGTTGGATAACCGCCATTCCAGCCCGCTGGAACATATCGTTTTCACATTCAGCATCCATTGTCCGCTGTTTATCCGCGGTCAGTGGCATCGCCATCGTACCTGGTCTTACAACGAAATCTCCCGCCGTTATACGGAAATCGATATTGAATTCTACACCCCGAAACATCTCCGTATGCAGGCAGAAAACAACCGTCAGGCATCTGTTGACAACCCGGATTTTCAGGATGCAGAATTGCGTGCCATGATCGATAAACAGAATAAAGATTCTCTGGCACTGTATGAAAAACTCCTTGCAGGCGGCGTTTGCCGCGAACAGGCACGCGGTGTTCTCCCGCAGAACATGATGGTCACATTCTGGGGAACTGTCGATTTGAACAACCTGCTCCACTTCCTCTCCCTGCGTGACAGCGAACACGCACAGTGGGAAATCCGCGAATATGCCGCAGCCATCAAGAAATTGATCAAACCGGTCATTCCCAATGTGGCAGCATATTTTGAAGCAAAAGGACAGCCCTGGTAAGCACTCCTTCTCTCTGAAGCAGAGAAAAAAATAACAGGCGGCAACCCCTTTCGGGAATGTCGCCTGTAACATTTTAAATGAAATGAGGTAATTTCAAAAGTCCGGCAAAATTTGACTGAAAAAGGATTGTTGAAGAGATGGAAATGGTAGTTTGTGCGTGGCTACCCAGAGGGTAACCACCACAAACGCTCCGTTTTCAGATCGCGACAAGAGTTTTCAGACATTTTTGAAGACTTTTGAAATTGCCTCAAATGTTATTTCAGGATCGAATTATTCGGAACGCAATACATCAATGGGATTCTGCTGTGCCGCTTTCCATGCCGGATATGTACCGAATACAATACCGGTAACCGCTGAAATCGCCAGAGAAAGCACAATTGCCGAAGTGGAAAAAACAACCGGCCAGACAGCAAAAAATGTAACAGCCAATGCAATTCCGACACCAAGTCCGACACCGGCAAGACCGCCGACCGATGTCAAAAACACGGTTTCCAGAAGGAATTGCAGAATAATATCACTCTTCAACGCACCAAGCGCACGGCGCGTACCGATTTCTTTTTTCCGTTCATACACATTGGCAAGCATGATATTCATGATCCCGATCCCCCCGACCAACAGAGAAATACCGGCAATCGAACTCATAACGATGGTAAAAATATTCTGCGTTGCTTCTCTTTGACGCAAGATTTCCAACGGTACAAATACTTCCCAATCTTTCGCTTCTTCATGGGCTTTTTCCATAAAACGGCTGATACGCCGCGCGGTATCGTCAATGCAGGAAATATCCGCAACATGGACCAGGAACGTATCATAATCCACCTTTTCCACCGTTGTCCTGCCGCTTTCTTTCAGCATCACAGAGTTCCCGTACAAAGCATCCGAAGCAGAACGTGTGATAAAAATACCGTTATTCGGCGACCCGACACCGGGGATAATCGTGCCTTTTACATTCTCCAGAATCCCGACAATGACCAGAGCATGATTGCCGACAAAGATCGTTTCCCCCACAATTTCACGTTTGGAAATAGGAAACAAGGTACGCTTTGCTCCGGCACCGATCACACAGGTATTGCGGTCACCGTCAACCGAATTCAACCAACGGCCTTCCACCATTGTCGAACGGGATTCTTCCAGAAAATCAGTCGTCACACCGAACAAAGAAACATCAACACGGGTAATTCCGCGCAATACCGGAGTTCTTGCATTACGTGCCGTTGCGACGGTAAGAACGTTATCCATCGTGGAAATATGGCGCAAATCACTTTCCGTCAATCCATAAAAGGAAATACGGCTCTGACTGGAACTGTCCGTCACATTTTTCCCGGAAGCAGGGGGGACTTTTGTTGAAACAATGACTTTGTCGATCCCCATGGATTCGATCTGGGAAAGGGCTTCCTGTTTTGCCCCTTCGGAAATCGCAAGCATGGCAATCACGCTGCCGACCCCGAAAATGATCCCCAGTGATGTCAACAGAGAACGAACTTTATGAAGCATCAGGTTATGAAAAGATAATGCGATCAGATCGGAAATTTTCATGTTTCAAACTCCTCTCTGGTTCCGTTTACGTTGTCGATCACACGCCAGACCCGCCCGTTACGCAGGTAGATCACACGGTCGTATTCCGATTCATATTGCGGGTTATGCGTCACCATGACAAGTGTCGTTCCGTTTTTATGCAGATTATGGAACAGGTTCATGATCTCATTCCCCGTCTTTTCATCCAGGTTCCCGGTAGGTTCGTCCGCAAGAATAAAGGTGGGACGGTTCACCAGAGAGCGGGCGACCGCAACACGTTGACATTCCCCCCCGGACAACTGATTCGGACGATGATCCAAACGGTGTCCGAGTCCGACTTTTTCCGCCATCTGAGCCGCCATGGCATGTCGGCGCAAACGGCTGACACCGGCATAAATCATCGGGACTTCAATATTCTGCCGCACGGTCAGGTGGGGGAAAAGATGAAATGACTGGAAAACGAAACCGATCTTTCTGTTCCGCAAAATCGTAAGCTCTTTATCGGAAAGGATTCCGATTTCTTTACCATCAAGGAAATAACTGCCGGATGTAGGGGTATCCAACAGTCCCAGAGTATTAAGCAACGTAGACTTTCCGGAACCGGACGACCCCATGATCCCCAGAAATTCACCGCGTTTCACACGGAACGAAACACCTTTGAGGACAGGGACTTCTCCGGAATAAGTAAAATAACTCTTCCGGATATCATCCAGTACAAGTGCGTCAGTTGCATCAGGTTTCACAGCCATCAGGACTTATTCTCCGCCGGAGCGAAAGGACGGTAGAGGTAAATTTCATCCCCTTCTTCCAATCCTTCCAGGATTTGCACAGAATTATCACCGGATTCACCGATCTTGACCGGTGCTTTTTCCGGTGTACCGAGTGTTTTACGATATACAAAAAGTTCTCCGCCTTCTTCAAATACCGCTTCGACCGGAATGGATAATACATTTTTCAGTACCTTGGTCACCACTTCGACCTGAACACTCATCCCGCTGACAATCCGCGGATGAGATTCCCGGAATTCCACCACAGTACGATACACTTTCGGTGATTCACGGTCCCAGGCAATCAGGTTGTTCGGCAGAATAGCGATTTTGGAAACTTCACCTGTCAACTTGATCTCACGGATGGAATCCGGCGTAATGATTGCCTTGTTCCCCAATGCGATCTTGGAACGGTATTGTTCCGGAAGACTGACGTCCACGATCATCTGACTCATATCCGGAATGGTGATAATGACCTGGCGGCGTCTACCATCCATCCCGACTTTCACTTCCGGATTTCCCCAGACACGGTCCGGGTCCCCGTAAGTGATGATCCCGTCTGTCGGAGCAATCAGGGTCATCATGGGCAACCAGGATTGATGCAATTTCAACTGACGCTCGTTATTACGGATATTGATTTCATAAGAACGGATACGGTTATCTTTCTGCTGCAACCAGGATTGTGTGGAAACTTTGATTTTTTCATAACTCAATTTGGCTTGTGCCAATTTATTGCGCAGCTCGTTGATTTTGTTCGGATAGGTATAACGTTTGAACAGTTTACGGTCCAGATTGGCAGAGTTCAATTTTGTCTTGGCACTGTCACGTTTCTGTTCCAGTTTGGCAATATCGTCTTTTGCCTTCTGTTCTTCATCTTCAGACGCATACACCGTGCTGTTATGAGTTTCCACTGCCACCTGGAGGGCATCTTCCGCTTCTTCCAAAGCCAATTCGGCATCGGATACCGCAAGATCTTTTGTATCGCGGTCTTTCGGACCTTCCAAACGGTAATAACGGCTGTAGGCTTCCTGGGCTTCTGTCATATTATCCCGTGCAGTACGCAAGTCAGCAGCATTGGTACTGACCAGCACGGCACGTTCTTCCTGCACCAATTCCAGGTCTTTTCTCAATTTATCGATATTGAGTTTCAAGTCATCAATTTTCGTCAAAAGGTCTGAAGTTTCAAATTCAGCAACAATATCGCCTTTTTTCACTTTTGCGTTTTCATCGACGACACGGACCAATTTTGTTCCGAAGGGAGCTTCCAACGCCAATTTGTATTTTTTCTTGGCATTGACACTGCCTTTGAGCATAATGCCGATAGACATATCAGAACGTGTAACGGTAAAAATACGGTCCGGCTCTCCTTCTGCTTTCTTTGCAACAGCCGGTTTATCCTTTTTCAGAAAAGGAATCCATTGCGGGAAGTAAAACCAAACCGCAGCTGCACCGCCGAGCAGTACAAGAACCACTGCGGGGATGAGCCATTTCAGCATGGATTTTTTGAATTTTGCCATGATGCGGACTCCTTACTTATTTTTTCTTTTCCACAACAGCAGGTTTCTTTGCAGCAGACTTGCCGGCATCTTTACCATCCTTACCGTCTTTTTTACTGTCTTTCTTACTGTCTGCCAAAGTCGCAGTTTCCGGCTTGCCATCTTCGTTGGTACCGAACCAATCCGGAACCCAGGACATATTTGTGGTATATTTTGCTTTTTCCTCCGGATTGCCGATGGCTTTGGAATGACGGAGCATTTCCCCGACCTGCCGCATATTATCAGCCGTATTTTCCGGATTTGTCGTAACAGAATAAGGTGTCGGCAGAATGTGTATCTTCATGAAGAAGAGCAGCTGTTTATCGTAAGTTGTAGCATCTTTCCCGGTGAAAAGTTCGCCGACCAGAGGAATATCACTCAGGAACGGAGTTTTACGCAAACGTTCCGTTGTTTCACTGGAATAGAGACCGCCAAGCATGATCACTTCCCCATCCGCAGCAGTCAACACCGTAGAAATGTTACGGATCGATACCACAGGGACCTGAATATTGGAAGTCGTTCCGGATTGGGGGAAGAGTGCGTAACGGACCAGCAAGTTGATTTCCGGCTGAATTTCCAGACGGACGGTATCTTTATTGATCAGCAAAGGTTTGATACGGAGATTGATCCCGGTTTTCTTGAATTTGAAGTTGTTGGTAACAGCAGTATTGGTCACAGCCGCTTCGTTGTACGGGATTTCTTCCCCGGTCTTCATGGTTGCTTCTGAATTCAAATCGGCAATGATATTGGGAGATGCCAGAATCTTGGCATCGGAACTTGTTTGCAGCCATTTCAATGCAAGATTGAAATTGGAAGTGGAGCCATTGGCATCAATCTTGTCAATCGGGAAGAAATCAAATCCGCCGAAGTTGGTAGCGTTGTTCTGCTGACCGGGACTGGTCTGGTTGATCCCGAAACTGGAAGTATTGCCTGTCTTGGCATCGTAACGGGAATACATCGCACGGACATCCCGTTCTTCGCCGCGTTCCACAAGGACTTCCACAATCTGTGTTTCCACCAACACCTGCGGCATCGGCTGGTCAAGAGCCAGCAGAGAGGCTTTGACCGCTTCCGTTGCGCCTGCATTGATATTCAAAATAACAAGGTTCTGATTTTCGGAAACTTCAACCGTACCAGCCTCCCCGACGATCCCTTCGATGGCATCCAATGCTTTTTTTGCATTCACAAAGCGCAAACGATATACCACAATGGCACGTTCTTCTGACAATTCATCCTTTGCCGGAATTTTCTGAACGGAAATATAAGGATCCGCCGGAACAAACTTACGCGTCTGTACGATCGGCAATTTGGAGTTCTGGAAAAGATTGCGGATCTGTTCGATCACCGCCTCTTTCCCTTCAATGGCAGAACCGGCACTTTGAGATTTTCCTTTCGGCTCCGCACCCGATACGGTCAAACACAAACATGCAAAAAGCAAAACACTTTTCGTTGAGAGTTTCATAATAAAACCTTTCTGATAAAAAAACAAAGTCAACATCAATCCGGTAATATAGCATTCTTTATCCATTTTTTCAATACCGGATAAAGAAAACATAAGTATTCTTGATTATAATACACGGATTTTTTTAATAATCTTACACTTGTTTCATTCTTTTTTCAGAGTTTTTGCAAAATCGATTCACAGGAAATGATCTTTTCACGCAAATCATTCAAGGTGTAATAATAATGATTGCTTGCTTCAAAACCGATCCGGGAATCACGGCGGACAATATCATATAAGTCTTTCGTCAACTCCATTTCTTCTTCCAAACAGGCACGCATGACCGCTTTATTCATGCCGCCGTCCCGCGCCATGATAAAGCTGATTTGCAGATAAGAACTGCGCAAATGACAATATGCCGCCATCGCAATCGTATACAACTCATCAAATTCTGCTTTTTCTTCTTCCAGAACCTGATCCGCCGCATCCTGAAGAAGCTGCAAACCTTTTTTCCAACCTTCCGTAACCAGTTTGAATTGATTCTGCAGCGTTTCTTCCGGATAGGGTCCGCGCCAGGCATCAATATCATCATAAGGGAAGCCCACCATCGTGGCAGCGTAATTGGTCTTTTCCAATGCAAACAAATTCATCGGGCCGAAATTCATGGGACCATTATACAGAACGTTCACATTGAACGGGAATTTACGGAACGAATCACTGAATGCTTTCCATGCCTGACACACTTTTGCCGCCAATTCCGGGTGATATTTTGCCGCCGCAATTTCTTCCGGAGTCGCATTGAGCAATTCCAGATTTCCGCCGGGAAAACCACCCAAAGTCCAGCAAAGCATCAAACCATCCACACCGGCATTTTTCAGATTTGTCAGGTGTTCTTCAATCAGATAGGGAACCGGGATATACGGCACAGCGGACAATTCCCAGGAATTGTTGATTTGAACTTTTGCGACAGTCCGGAGTCCATTCTTTTTGGCTTCCCGCCAGGTGGTCAGAGATTCTTCCGAAGGACCGACCTGAGAAATAGAATAATCCACAAGATACTGTTCCACTCCACCGATATTGGTCACTTTGCCCCATTCACTGACACTGCAGATACATACATTTTTCGGCAAACGCGCCATAACCGCTTTTTTGAATTCCGAATTTTCTTTCCAACCACTTTCGCGGCTCACGGTCCATGCCCAGTCATAAGCGATCATCAAAGCATCCGGGGCAACACTGTGCATTCCCCGTTCCATCGCAGAAATCACATCCGCAATGATTTTTTCCCCTGCCACATCTTTACAATGGGGACATTTATGACGTTGGAAAAGCGATTGACAGGTTGTCAGGTTTTCCGACATGGTGATACAAAAGAGTCCGCCCAATCCTTCGGCTTCGCGGAACAAATGCCGTACAGAATTTTCCAGCCATTCCAACGGTTCCGGTGACTGGGTGGTACAAATGGCGCAAGTGCTGCGTTCTTCAAAAGCATGACCTTTCCACAACGGTTTCTTATCATAAAACGCCATGGGCATACACCGGGGTTCATTCACATACAAATAAACCTTGATTCCATATTTTGCGCAACGTTTCACGATCTTCTGCAATGCAGCAAACCGTTTTTCATATCCGGCAGAAAATTCTTCTGCACCGGGAATCGGACAGAGCAGATAAAGGATCGCATGCATCCAGACACCTTTGATCCCCATGGACGCATATTGCGCCAACAGATTTTCCGGCACCGGGTCAAGTTCATCCACATTGGCAAAAATATCGCCGCAGGATGCAGAATAAGCATGAATGTAATTGAAATCAAATTTTTCTTCGCCGCCAATGGATTTCTTCGGTGCAAACTGATCCAGAAATGCAAACGGCGGTTCAATATATGCCATCTTGTTTTCCGGAAAATGACGGAGCAATGTTTCTTTGAGTTTCCGGGTTTCCGCCTGCTGTTCTGCGGTCAGCGGTTCATACACCAGATCTTTGCAATCCGGTTTGAGCATACCGACTTTCACCCAGAAAAAGTCTTCTTCTTTCAGCGTATACGCCAGTTTGTCAGCAGTCCAATCCAGTAAATCCAGAATTTGAGCATAAGAAAGCAGCTGCCAGTTGCTGCGGATCAAAGTCAGATATCCGTGTGACACCCATTTCGGGTTGATGACCGGTGTTTGTGTCAATCCCAATTCCGCAGCAGCTTGCAATACTTCTTTTTCCGTACAGCGCAACACTTTAGCGATCCGTTCAACAGGAACGAGTTCCCAGTTTCTCCACACAAAAATCTGCCAACGGGCAGGAAAATGAGGGTACGCAATGGGCGCGGGAGAAGATCCGACAGGAAGATCAGCAACATTCATGACAGTTTATTCCTTACTTTACGTTTTTGCTTTAGAAACAATCATGCCATACTTTAGCATAAAATACCGTTATTTCAAGATTATTCCGAAAAGAAATGTTAAAAAAAACAATACACCTCTTTCCCTGAAATTTATCAAACAACACCCTCTTGAAAATGTGGACCTTCCATGATATATTACTTGCATAACATATAACCGCAGAAAGGAAACGCAATATGGCTATCATTACGATCATCGGTGCCGGCATGATGGGGTCCGGCATGAGCAGACCCGCTAGAGAGAATGGGCATGAAGTACGATTGGTGGGAACACCCCTCGACCGGGAGATCATTCGCGAAGCATCCGTTTCCGGGCGTCATGTTCCCATGAAACGCAATCTGCCCGATGGTATCAAATATTATCAGATCGAAGATGTAAAAACCGCATTGCAGGGAACCGATTACATCATCTGCGGGGTCAGCAGTTTCGGCGTGGATTGGTTCGCCGATGAAATCCTGCCCATCCTCCCCAATGGCATCCCCGTCCTTTCCGTCACAAAAGGTTTGATGGATGATGAACAGGGCAATCTGCTCACGTTTCCAGAATTTCTTGCATCCAGAATGCCAAAAGAACGGAATATTACATTCTCTGCCATCGGCGGTCCGTGTACCTCGTATGAACTGATGGATAAACATCAGACCATGGTGTATTTCTGCGGTCCGGACAAAGCCGTATTGGAACAGTTTAAAGCATTGCTGCAAACCGAATATTATCATATCGAAACATCCACCGATATCCGGGGTGTAGAAGGCTGTGTCGCCATGAAAAATGCCTATGCCGTCGCCGTCTCCATGGCAATCGGTATGGCGGAACGGCTGGATGGACCGGATGCCTACATGTATAATCCACAGGCTGCCATGTTCGGACAAAGTATCCGGGAAATGACCCGGATCGTCCGCTTGCTGGGCGGCAACAGTGATCTCGCAGGCGGCATTCCCGGAGCCGGTGATTTATTTGTGACGATCTTCGGCGGCAGAACACGCCGTCTCGGCTATCTTCTGGGCTATGGTAAAACTTATGCGGAAGCAAAAGAAGAATTGAAAGGAGTCACATTGGAATCCGTGGTGATTATCACCCGTATGAGCCGTGCCCTCCGCAAAATGGCGGAACAGGGAAAAGTTGACCTTGCAGATTTCTCCCTGCTGCTTTTCCTGGATTCCGTGATTAATCAGGGTGCCGCGGCAGATATTCCCTGGAACACATTCCGGTAAACACGCAAAAAAACATAACGCTTTTCCCATACTTTTCTTGATTTTTTCATAAACTATGCTATACTAATGTGACAAAATGTATCAATCAAGAAAAGAAAGACGGAAAGGTGACATTATGTCCTCCTCCAGTTTACATGAACGGATCATACCGAAATTGCGTCGTCTGGATCCCCAATCCATGCGGAATTGTGTGCAAATTTTGGCACGTGAACACGGATTTCTGGAAAATATATTCAATACCATCGGGGAAGGAGTGGTAGTCATTGATGACACACTCCACATCCTTTATCACAATGCAGCGGCAAAAAGTATGCTGGGCTTGCCCGATGAATTATCCAAACTGACCATGAACAAAGTCTTGAAAGGCTTGAACTGGGAAGGTATTCTGCCAAAACAGAAAAGCGGGAAACGGGATGACAGTACAAAAATCATGCGTCAGGAACTGGAATTGTCTTATCCGAAACGGCGGATCGTCCAATTCTATACGCTGCCGGTCAAAGGGGATGATTCCCGGTATGTCCTGATTTTCAACGATGTGACTTCCATGGTGGATCAGGCGGCAAGCACCGCGGAAGATGAACGGAGCCGGATGGTCTCCATGCTCGCGGCAGGGGTGGCACATGAAATCGGAAATCCCCTGAACAGTTTGTATCTGCATCTGCAATTTCTGCAGCGGTTATTGAAACAGGAAGATTATTCTGCCGAAGAAGCATTGGAAGAAGTATCAGAAGCCCGCACCGAAGTGGAACGGCTGGATACGATCATCAATCAATTTCTCCGTGCCGTCCGCCCCGGTAAACCTGCCATGCAGGCTCTTGATTTGAAAACTCTGGTTTTGGAATCGCTGAATTTTATGCGGCACGAAATCGCATCCCGGGAAATCCATGTGGATGTGTTGTGGGATGATAATATTCCGTTCATCAACGGTGATGCCGGACAATTGAAACAGGCGTTTTATAATTTGGTGAAAAATGCCGTGCAAGTCATGCCAAACGGAGGAAAACTCGGCGTCAGCTGCGCCGGGGATTCCGACTTTGTCACACTCTCCGTTATGGATAGCGGACCCGGTATTTCTGAAGAAAATCTGACCCGGATCTTTCAACCGTATTTTACGACCAAAGACCGTGGCACAGGTTTGGGTTTGATGATCGTGGAACGGATCGTGCGGGATCATAACGGCAGTCTCAGTGTGGAAAGCAAGGAAGGCGTGGGGACAACATTCACCATCTCCTTCCCGCGGCGTGACCGGATGGTGAAAGTATTACCGCCGCCGAAGGAAGACAAATAAGCAATCGCGAAAGGATATAAAAACAATGAATGGAAAACGGGAACGCAAAGCTACGTTATTGCTTGCCGATGATGAACGCGGCACCCGGGAAGTATTGGCAAAATTTTTGCGGATGCAATACGATGTCACGCTGGCGGAAGACGGGGAAGTTGCCTTGAATCTCCTTGACCGTAACGATTATGATATCGTTCTGACGGATATCCGGATGCCCGGCGCAGATGGATTCCGTATTCTGGAAAAAACATTGCAGAAGACCTCACCGCCCCCCTGTATCATGTTCACCGCTTACGGTTCCATCGAGACCGCAGTGGATGCCATGCGGAAAGGGGCATTTGACTTTGTAACCAAGCCGGTGAATTTTGATCAATTGGAAATCGTGATCGACAGAGCATTGGAAGCCAAACGGATCAAACAGGAAAATCACGAACTGAAACAACGGCTGGATGATAAATTCGGCTTGAAAGGAATCGTCGGTTCCTCTCCCGCCATGCGCCTTGTCATTGATACCGTCCGCCAGGTCGCACCATCCCGGTCCACTGTATTGATCGAAGGGGAAAGCGGTACCGGGAAAGAGTTGATCGCCCAGGCAATCCACCAATTGAGCGGCAGACAGGGCAAATTTGTGGCAGTCCATTGTGCCGCCTTGCCGGAAAATCTGCTGGAAAGCGAACTGTTCGGTCATGAACGCGGCGCATTTACCGGAGCATATGACCGGAAGATCGGCAGGTTTGAAATGGCGGATAACGGCACTCTGTTTCTGGATGAAATCGGGGAAATCCCTCTGTCTGTTCAGGTCAAACTCCTGCGTGTATTGGAAACACGGTCTTTTGAACGGTTGGGCGGCGGGGAAACGCTCAACACCTCTGCACGTGTCGTAACAGCGACCAACCGGGATCTGGCACAAATGGTCAAAGACGGCACGTTCCGGGAAGACTTGTATTACCGTCTGGATGTGGTACGTATCGACTTGCCGCCGTTACGGGAACGGCCGGACGACATTGCGCCGCTGGTACAACATTATCTGGAATATTTTGCCAATGAAAACGGAAAGCCGGAAATGACGATCACAGAAGGTGCCATGTCTGCACTGACTTCTTACAGTTGGCACGGGAATATCCGCGAATTGAAAAACTGTGTGGAACGGATGGTCGTACTCTGCCGCGGCAAAGAAATCGGGATCGATAATATTCCGTTGAACATCCGGGAAGATCTGGAACCGGGCATCGGTAAAACCATTATGACTTCCGGCGGCTGCGATCTGGAACAGAATGAAAAACTGTTGATCGAACGCGCCTTGAACGAAAGCGGCGGCAATCGGAGCAAAGCGGCGGAAAAACTGGGAATCAGCCGCCGTACTCTTCATCGCAAATTACACATTTACAACATTGATTAAATAATCACCAAGCAAGGAGAAAGTAGTTATGAAAAATTGTATTTTCTGCAAAATCATCGCCGGAGAAATCCCGTCCGTCAAACTCTATGAAGATGAACTGGTCTATGCCTTTATGGATATCGCTCCGATCAATTACGGTCATACCCTCGTGATCCCGAAAGAACATCATACCAGCGTCGCAACCATTCCGGAAAACATCGCAGGCAGAATGTTCCTTGTCGGCTCCCGTCTCGGCGTTGCCATGCGCCGTGCGCTGGATGCGGATGGTTTCAATCTCCATCTTTCCGACGGAACCGTTGCGGGTCAGGTGGTCATGCACGCACATCTCCACATCGTTCCCCGTTGGACGGATGACAATTTCCACTGGAACTGGCGTCAGCTGAAATATGAATCCGACGAACAGCGCGATAAAATGGCAGCCAAGATTCAGGCATTCTTTCAGCTGAAAAAGGATGACAGCGAAGTTGCCGATGCCGAAGCATAATGAATCGCTGCCTCTATCCTTAAAAATCAAACCTTGCCGACGATTTCCACACAGAAACCTGCGTTTTGGAAACAGTCGGCAATTTTTTCCATTTCTTCCCGCGCAGGAACCCGGATCCAATCCACCGCACCGCGACGGTCAAGAGAATTCAATTGAATCTTATCCGGTCCGATTTGACGGAACAGTGCGGTAAAACGTTCCAACGATGCCGGGGAATCATTGATTCCGGGAACAATAAACACTTCCAGCCACATTGCTATGGCGGGATATTCTTTGCGGAAGGCAATACAGCCTTCCATTGTTTTTGCAAGGGTTACATCCGGATGAGGACGGTTAATCTGCCGGAATTCCTCCTCATTGGAACCATCCAGAGACGGCACAATCAAATCCAGATTCTTCAATTCGGCACGCACTTCCTGCCGATACAATTCAGAAGCATTGGTCAACAGGCAGGTCTTGATCCCGCAATTCAGATTTTTTACATGGTCAATGATCACATGCAATCCGCACTGCAAAGTAGGCTCGCCCATTCCGGAAAAGGTCACATAATCTATGGGGACATTTTTCGCCACAACAGCGTCGATCTGTGCCGGAATCGTTTCAACCGGATAATAGTTTTTCCGTTCCGTAGTCAAACAGGTCGTCGCCCCGCACTCACAGTAAATACAATCATGAGAACATGTCTTGTAAGGGAGCAGACCAACGCCCAATGAATTTCCAAGCCGCCGGGATTTCAGCGGTCCGAACACCGCTGTTTTAAAGTCCTGTTGAGTTGCCATAGTCATCCCCCTTTATGCTTTACGCGGCGGGGGCGGCGTCTTGCCGAAAATCTTCATCACCTGCTGCAAATCCTGCCACACCGGAGCTTTCTGCCGGGGATCACGCAAGAGAAATGCGGGATGCAAAGTAGGCATGACCGGGATCCCATTCCAATCCAGCCATTGACCTCTCAATTTGGTCACGCCTTTCAGATTGTACAAATAGAACAGCGGAACTGCGCCGAGAAGAACAATCGCTTTCGGATTCACCAATTCGATCTGACGGAGCAGATATTGTTTGCAAAGATTCGCTTCCTCCGGCAACGGGTTCCGGTTTCCCGGCGGACGGCATTTCACGATATTGGCAATATACACTTCCGTCGCCCGGTTGAATCCCATCGCCGTAATCATTCGGGTAAGCAATTCCCCTGCTCTGCCGACAAACGGTCTGCCCTGTGCATCTTCATCGGCACCGGGTCCTTCCCCGATAAACATCAAACGGGCATCCCGGGGTCCTTCCCCGAACACCACGGAATTTCTGGTCTTGCACAATTCACATCCGGCACATTGCATTGCCGTCTGTTTCAAAGTATCCCAATCCATATGGGCTACATCGGCAAAGGGGCGAACCGCCGCAGGAGGCGGTGCGGATTGCGGAATGGCTGCCGGAACCGGTGCAGCAGCAGGCGCAGCCGGGATTGCAGAGGAAACAGGAGCCGGTGCCGGTGCAGCAGGTGCGGAAACCGGAATATTTTGCGGAGTGACAGCCGGTTTCGGGGACGGAGTGGAAAACAATTCTTTTCTTGTTTCATCGCTCAGGGAAAAATCCGCGTTTTGATTCTCCTTGAGATAGAGAATGATCTCGTCAAAAATATCAGGTTTGCGCGCCATAGAGATATGAGTTCCTTCTTCATTCATTTTATTTTTCATGAGGTAATTTTAAAAGTTTTCAGGCATTTTTGAAGACTTTTGAAATTGCCTCTTATGGGAGACAATGTAGCATAAAAAGCGGAAAAGGCAAGCATGAAGAAGGAGAAAAAATTCAATTTCCGGTCTCCAAAGCATAAAAATTAAAAAACTGCCATCATTCCGGACTTGCTTTTTTCAAAAAAAAAGCTATATTGTGACAACAGATCAACGCAGGATTTATGACTTATGGCAGGCAGAAAAAAATCAAAGTGTAAAGCAATTTATGATGCACTCCTTACAGCATACGGACCGCAAAAATGTTTTCTGGATCACGAAACACCGTTCCAGCTTCTTTGCGCCGTCATCCTTTCCGCACAGTGTACGGATAAAAAGGTCAATACCGTGACCCCGGAACTGTTCCGCCGTTATCCCGATGCCGCCGCACTTGCCGATGCCGATGCCGCAGAATTGGAAACGATCCTTCATCCTTGCGGATTTTACCATGCAAAAGGCAAATATCTGCGGGAAATGGCAGCCATTCTGCGGGATGAATATGCCGGAGAAGTCCCGGATACCATGGAAAAATTGACCCGGCTCCCCGGCGTAGGCAGAAAAACAGCAAATGTTGTTCTGGGTGATTCCATGGGCGTACCCGGACTGCCGGTGGATACCCATGTCTTGCGTCTTTCCGGACGGCTTGGTTTGAGCCGTTCCACCGACCCTGTGAAAGTGGAACAGGATCTCTGCAAGGAGTTGGAACCGGAATATTGGGCGCAATTTTCCCACTTACTGATCGTTCACGGGCGCAACCGCTGCACAGCACGCCGCGCGGATTGTATAAATTGTGAAATCTCCGGTCTGTGTGCCGGAATAACGAAAGAGAAATCATTATGACTTTGAAAGAACGTTTCCGGCAAATCAAAAAATTCCCCACATGGATCTATTATCTGCCATGCAAAATTCTTTTGTGTCTGCGCCATATCATGCGGCATGAAGATATCGACCCGGATGGCTTGGTGGAACATTTTACCAACAATACAGACTCCGCCGCCGTGGCGGTGGTATGGCATAACCGCCTTTTGTTTTTCCCTGCCATGTTCCCTAAAAAATTGAGAAGCCGCACTGTCGCAATCATCAGTGCGTCACGGGATGGACAATACATTACCGACCTGGTCTCTCAATTCGGGGTCAGAGCGGTACGCGGTTCCTCCTCCCGCAAAGCAGTACAAGTCCTTCACGGTGCCATGCGGAATTTGCAGAACGGCAGTATGCTCGCCTTTACTCCGGATGGACCGCGCGGCCCGAAATACCGGATGAGCAAGGGACCGATCCATGTGGCAAGTACACTGGGTGCGCCGATCATGCCCATTGCAGTCAATTATTCCAGTTATTGGGAATTGAAAAGCTGGGATAATTTCCAGATTCCGAAACCCTGGGCTAAAATCACACTGGTCATGGCTCCGCTGATCGACATCCCGAAAGATCTGGATGAAGCCGGTCTGGAAGAATGGCGTCAGAAAGTGGAACAGGTTTTGAACTCAATTTCCGTTGATCAGGTGAAAAAATGAAAATTGCAATATTATGTATCGGAGACGAGATCCTGAAGGGATCTACCATCAATACCAATCTGGCACACATGGGCAAATCCTTGATGAAAGCCGGGATCATCCCCCGCTTCTCTCTGGAAGTACCCGATGAACCGTCTGCCATTCTTGACGCCTTGAAACTGGCTTTGGAACATGCGGATTTTGTCATCACATCCGGTGGACTCGGCCCAACGGCTGACGATATGACGAAAGAGACGATTGCCCGTCATTTCGGATACCGTTTGGAAGAAGACAGTGTCTCAATGGCAAACATTCACCGTTTCTGGAAAATGCGCCACGGACAACAGCGGGAGATTCCCTCCCGCGTTCTCAATCAGGCATTGGTTCCTGCCGGTGCGGAAATATTGGAAAACCGGAACGGAACAGCGCCCGGTTTGATCTTGAACGTTCCGGACTCCAACGCAAAAGTCATTATGCTGCCCGGCCCTCCCGGCGAATTGGAGCCCATGTTCGATGAATCCGTTCTGCCTATGCTGCTGGAAGAAGTGAAAACGGCAACTTACACGGCAATCTACCGGATCGCCGGAATCGGGGAATCGGAAGTGGAAGACCGGATGTTATCCGTTATTTCACGCTATCATCCGCTTCAAGTCGCCTATTGCGCCTCGCCGGGCATGGTTCGTTTGTTTCTGACCTCATCCGATACAAGTGTGCTTGCCGATGCCGCAGTGGATGTCAAACAGATTTTCGGCAATGCCTTATTCCATGAAAAATCAGAATCGCTGGCAGCGGATACAGTCCGTTTGCTCAAACGGGAACATGCCACATTTGCAACCGCAGAATCCTGTACCGGCGGTTTGGTCGCAAAAGAAATCACGGATGTTTCCGGCGCGTCGGACGTGTTTCTCGGTGGGGTCGTCGCTTATGCAAACGAAGTCAAACAGAATCTGCTGGGTGTCAAAGCGGAAACGTTGGAAGAATATGGTGCAGTCAGTGAAGAAACTGCAGAAGAAATGGTACGCGGGCTTGCCGCAAAATTCGGGTGCGATGCCGCAGTTTCCCTGACCGGAATCGCAGGACCCGGCGGCGGTTCACTGGAAAAACCGGTGGGGTTGGTTTATGCAGGAATCTATTGGCGCGGAAAAGTGACCGTTCACGAACTGCATTTGCGCCGCAGCCGCAGTCAGATACGGGAACGTGCTGCCGCCTCCGCCTTATATCTGTTACGGGAAATGATCTTGAACGATGGCTCTGAAAAAGCATGAATTTTATCCCGGTGATATCCCGCCGAAACCCGGATGTTATCTGTACCGGGATCTGTTCGGAACGGTGATTTATGTAGGCAAAGCCTCCAATCTCCGACGCCGGATGTCACAATATTTTCAGCCGTCAAGAGAGACCCGTGCCGATCCGAAACTGCGTTCCCTGATCAATTCCATTGAAACATGGGAATATATCGTTGTAAAATCGGAAGAAGAATCCTTGATTCTCGAATCCAGATTGATCAAGGAATTTGCCCCCCGGTATAACATTCTGATGCGGGATGATAAACGGATGCCCATGATCAAACTTGATATGACGGAACAATTCCCCAGACTCCGTTTCGTCCGCGTCAAAAAAGATGATTCCTGCCTCTACTTCGGACCATTCCCAAAAAGTACCGATATGTACCGGACAGCGGAATATCTGATCGCTAAATTAAAACTGCGGACCTGTAAATGTACCAATCCCGGACCGGAAGACCGCGCCCATTGTCTTGCCGGGGCGGTGCGGGATTGCTGTTGTCCCTGCATCGGGAAAATATCGGAAGAAGATTACCGGAAAAAGATCGAACAGCTGATTACCATTCTCAACGGCGATACAAAAGAATGTGAAGCCGAATTGCAGGAGAAAATGCAGAAAGCCGCTCTGGAGCAGAAATACGAAAAAGCCGCACAATACCGGGATATTCTGGAAAGTCTGCGGACCATTTGCAGAGAAAAACGCCGTTCCTTCCTCCAAACCGCACGGTCCTATGGTACCGATCCCGGTATGGATGCCGTAATCGATTTGCAGAATGCACTGCATCTCCCCGAACCTCCACTCTCGATTGAGTGTTTCGATATCTCCAATATCTCGGGAACTCTCGCCGTCGCCTCCATGGTCCATTTTACCAACGGAAAACCGGATCGGGCGCAATACCGCCGGTTCCGTATCCGTACCGTGGAAGGTCCCAACGATTTTGCCATGATGAAAGAAGCCGTCGGACGCCGTTTCCACCGGGTCTTGAATGGAGAAGTGGAAGCGCCTGCCCTGCTTATGGTCGACGGCGGAAAAGGACAACTCAGTTCCACCATCGATATTCTTGCTGAATTGGATGTGCCGCCGTTCCCTGTGATCGGATTGGCAAAGAAACATGAAGAAATCTTTATTCCCGGATGTTCCGAACCGATCCGATTGGCAATGGATCGTCCGGCACTCCGTCTGCTTCAGGCAGTACGGGATGAGTCACACCGGTTTGCCATTACTTATCACCGGGCATTGCGTCTTGCCGCCATTCAAAATTCCCTGTTGGATGAAATCGACGGCATTGGCGAAGTACGCAAAAATGCTCTGTTGACGGAATTCGGTTCCGTCCGCCGTTTACGCAAAGCCACAGCAGAGGAAATCGCCGCCCGTGTGAATGGGATCGGACTCGAATTTGCCCGTCAGATCGTGGATTATCTCCAATCCCATCAGGCGGACGGGCAAGTCGATACCTTGTAAATTACGCCAACGGCAACATGACAGGAACACCGAAATCTTCGTGATCCTGGGAATAGACATAACGTTCCGTCAACCCCTGCTGTTCAAACACCACAACTTCGTTTTCCCCTTCCTTGAGCAATGGCGCTGGAACATAAAGAGTTTTCTGCGGTCCGACATTCCAATATCTGCCGAGATTGAAACCATTGATCCAGACATTGCCTTTTTCGCCGCAGGGAATCTTGAAATACGTATCACAGGCTTTATCAACCGTAAATGTGCCTTTGTAAAATGCCGGAGCATTTCCTACCGGATTGTCTTTGCGGAACGGCAAAGAGGAAACGTCTTCCATCGGCAGCGGGTACACTTTGCAATGATACTGTTCCATATAATCCAATGTCACGCGGGTGAGACCTTTGTACTCACTTTCCATAAAATGACCAAAGTTGATCCGCCCCATATTTTCCACCAGAATATCCAATTGACATTGGGGATACGGTGACGGAAATGCGTGATCGTGATCCCGGTCATTACGGTATACCACCGCAACCGTTTCCCCGTTGATCATACACACTGCACGGTCTTTCAGATTATGCAAGCGGACCGTTCCCGGATGTTCTGTCTGGAAACGATAAAGAATAAAGCCATGGCTCTGCCCGTAATATTCCATCGTTTTCGGGGTGACATCTTCGATTTCCCGGGAAAGATACGGCAGGGCATCCAACAGAGAAATCTGTTCGGTCAAGACGATTTTACCATATTCTTTTTCGCAGAAACAACCGGTTTTTCCACCTTGAAATCCGGGACACTCTTTGCTATTTCTTCCTGAATGGCAAAATATTTCGGCGTGGGATCTCCCGCTTCCGTCAACGGCGAATCCACATGATAACTGGTCAATAACGGCTTGAACGGCATATCAAGCGGAGTATATCCGCCATTGCCGCCATTCATAAAACCGAATGTAGTACCACCATGGAACATATATAAGTTGAAATTGATATCATGGGTCATGGCATCTGAAATATCTTTGCGCACATCTTCCGCTTTATGATGCACGCCCGGCAACGTCCAGTTCTGAGCAACACCATTCCATAATTCCATCACAAACGGAGGTGTAGGACACCCTGTATGATCCTCCAATGCTTTGACAAGCTGGATCGGCTTGTTTCTGCCGTTGACCGTTGGCATAACACCGGGGATATTGCCATGACCATATTTCAACAATACCTGCGCGGCACCGTCGGAAGTGAATAACGGAACTGTCACGCCACATTCCCGGAAGATATCCCGGCAATGTTCAATATATTTGTGATCGTTCCCCCAGGATCCATATTCATTTTCCAATTGCATCATGATGATCGGGCCGCCATTGTCCCACTGGAGTGGCGTCAGCATCGGCAATACGTTCCGGTAATACGCATCCTGTGCCTTCAGAAAATCCTCGTTACAGCAGCGGAGCCGGATCCCCGGTTTTGTCAGCAGCCGGGAAGGAATACCGCCAAGATCCCATTCAGAACAAATATACCCGCCGGGGCGGATCATGACCATCAAGCCTTCTTCCTGGGCGATTTTGATATAGCGGAAAACATCCAATTGTCCGGAAAAATCAAATTCGCCTTCTGTCTTTTCATGCAAATTCCAACACATGTAAGTTTCCAGCGTATTCAAACCGCATTGACGCAACTTGATGATGCGGTCACGCCAATAATCCGGATGAATCCGGAAATAATGCATGGCACCGGAACGGATCTGCGTTTTCTTTCCGTTGATCAAAATATCTCTGCCACTGATTACTACAGATTGGTTTGACATTGAATAGTCCTTTCCTGTTTTCAGTAAATGATACAACAAAAATATAACATCCTTTTATCTTAATTCAAATTTACGATAAGTCAAAAACATCTGTTTTCGCAGTAACTCATTCACATTTCATCAAAAAAAGAATCGTTATCATCTGATTTCTCAAACTTGTAAAATCAAAAATCAATGCTATATTCTGTAAAACCTTAACACAGGAGATTATACAAATGATTTACGTAATTGCAAAATCAGAACTCAAACCCGGATGCCGCGAAGAATACATCAAAATCGCAAAGGCAAATATCCCCAACGTTCTTGCAGAAGAAGGCTGCATTTTCTACACGTTGACCGAAGAATGTGATGCCGGTTTCGGCGGCACGGTCAACCCGGATATCGTCACATTCGTGGAATGTTGGGAAAGCGTGGAACACCTCCACAAACATCTTTCTCAGCCCCACATGGAAGTCTTCAAAAAACAGATCGCCGATATGCGTGTTTCTTCCGAATTGCGCGTTGTTCAGCCGGTCTGATTTTAAGAAAAAATCATCTTACAAAAACGCATACCGGACTTGCTTTTATTGTGAATCATAAAAGCAAGTCCGTTTTTTTGGTTCTTCGACGGTTTGTACCACAATTATGCTCAAAAATATATAATAAACAAATACAGAATGTAGAATCGACCTGTTTTACACGTAAAATAAGTATAAACCTTAACGTCCAGACAAACTTGGATTTGCCGATAGA